>CAMWPM010000042.1 GCA_947176235.1 uncultured Bacteroidales bacterium
ATGGTCGAGACCGCCGAAAACGTCTGGTCCGACTCCTGCGTCTGCGCCATCACCTCAAGCCGCCTCCACCCCGCCTCCCCGGCAAACCCCTGACCTTTTCAGGCACGAAGAGTCCCGCCACATTCGGCATTCCCACATGTTCCTTATTGTACGGCAGCCAGCGCGTAGTCCTCACGCTCCCGCAATGCATCACATGAATCTCAATCGTCTCCATATCTAAGAATTTTATGTACCAAAAAATATCAGAAAAATTCTTGTCAGGCACAACCACCTTCTCATCCACAAATTTACAATAATTTTCTATTCTCCATCCGCAATATTGCCGCTATCCTGTAATTTTTCTCAGTAAACAAAAACCAAAGGGCCGACGCCTGCCTCCGCAGGAATCGGCCCTTGGTTATTATCATATCGGATAGAAACCCGACATCAAGCTGACTTTTACATTCCCGAAGTCTGCACCACAGGAATCATCAGACCGTCAGCGTCATAGTTCAGCGAATCCACGCACACCGACCGGCGGCCGATCGCACCCTTGTGTCCGTCAATCTCCAGCACTGCATTGTGATAGAAGAGATACCACTGACCATTGAACTCGATGATTCCCGGATGAATCGTGAAGCTGTTCTCAGCCATACCCGTCAGTTCACCCTGCGGAGTCCACGGACCCTCCATCGACGGAGCCGTAGCGTACGCGATAGCCTCACGTCCCTTTCCCATCGAAGCGTAAGTCAGGTAGTAAGTGTCATCCTTCTTGTGGAGCCACGGACCCTCGATGTAGCGGGGCATGTCGAGCACCTGGATTTCGCCGTCGATTCCAAGCATGTCTGGAGTCAGTTTGGCAAGGAAGCAAGTGCCGTTGCCCCAGCAGAGCCATGCGTCATCTCCGTCGATAAGCACCGTCGGATCGATGTCGTTCCACCAGCCGCGCGCACCGTTGTCAGTCATGTCATCACTCACGAGAGGCTTGCCGATGGCATCCTTGAACGGACCGGTCGGACTGTCGCTCACTGCGACGCCCACAGCCTTACCCACGTACGGTTCGCCGCCCTGCACAGTCGTGAAGTAGTAAAACTTACCGTCCTTCTCCACAACCTGCGAAGCCCATGCCTCACCCACTGCCCATTCAAAATCCGTAGGCTTCAGCACTGAGCCGTGGTCAGTCCACGTCTTCATGTCGTCCGTCGAGTAGCAGAGCCATTCCGTGATGTTGAACTCCTTGCCACCCGAAGCCGAATCCTGACCCTCGTAGAACTCATCGTGTCCCACGTAGAGATACAGTCTGCCGTCATGCACCATCGGTGCCGGGTCTGCCGTGAACTTGTCTCTTACCAGAGGGTTACCAACGTAGACGAACGTCTTCACGGAATCAGCCTCTGCGGCCGCTTCCGCCTTTTTCCCATTGCCGCCGCCACAGGCTGCGCTCAGGACCAGCAGGCTGCTTATGCCTGCGAATGTGATTTTTTTCATAATTGAGTTTATTGTTAGGTTGATTATTGTCCCGGTTCTATCACCTGATAGTTTCCGCTAAGGAGCATGAACGAGAACAGGCGGAGCAGTCCGTCGAAATAAGCGTCGAAATATCCGTCATCGTACGGCTCGTGGCGCGAATCCCACAGCCTCTCGGCAAATTCACGGCTCTTCACGTCCGTTGCTACCGACGAAGCTGCCGCGAGGGTGGCGACAAGACCCAGCGAATGGCGCAGAGCGGTGTAGCCACCGGCTCCAAGCACCCTTTCCACGTCCGTCCCGTCAGGGTTGTACTGGTCCACGTATGTGTCGATTCCCTTGTCGTAGAAGAAATTCTGGATCTTGTCAGCATATTCCCGCTGCCACTTTCCGTCCTTCCCGCTCCACGCGTAGTCGATGGCTATGTTCAATGGCACCCGCCACGAGTCAAAGCGGAAGGCATCGCCGAGGATGAACCGGCTTCCACGCTGATTTCCCTCATAGTCTGTATAGTCAGGGGTCAGACCCGTCTCTTTGTTCACCGCCTTGTGGAGATATTCGCGACTTTTATCCGCACACTCCGTCCAGAATCCGCTGCGTCCGTCGTCAGCCCACTTCGCCCACACATCGTAGAATGCAGGGATGTGATATGACGGATCCGTGTAAGTCGACCCCCAGGGATCTGGCGTGAACGTGATCAGCTGTTCATTGATATTGACAAGCGGTGCCACTCTCTCCATTCCGGTCTTTTGCATCGACTTGTCAAGGATGTTGCGCGCTTCGGCAAGATAGTCTATCCCTGTGTCGTTGCCCCAGCGGTTCGACGCGAAGATAAGGGCGGTGATGTAGTAGAGTTCGCCGTCCGAAGCCGACCCCTCCGAGTTTTTCGTCCCGTCAGGCATGCAGCTCCACGCCAGATAACCCTCGCGCTGTCCCGACTGATGTTGCATATTCTTCTTGCTCCATCGCCACAGTTTGTCGAAGATATCCTTCTTGTCAAGCTGCACGGCGATCATCATGCCGTACGACATTCCCTCTGTCCTGACATCCTTGTTCTTGAGATCACTGATATAGGCGGTGGAATCGTCCGCTTCGAAATAAACTTTGTTGGGACCGTTGAACACCCCCTCGAATATCTCCTGAAGCTTATCGTTCACCTCCTGTTCCGTATGTCCCAGCTCGGCGAAATAGTTGCGGTAGCGTCCTGTTGTCAGTCCACCTGCCTCCCATGGCAGAGCGTCAAAACCCACCCAGTCCACTTCTGCGTCCGAGCCTTTCACCATCGTGATCACGATGTCATTCATTCCCGTCACGCTATCTTCCACCGGGGCGCTCACCTTCGTCCACTCCTTCGTCGGTGCGACGTTGATGGTGGCGATTGTCACGCCCGCAGGCGTGCTTATCCGCAGCGTGCAGCCCCTTTTGCTCTTCACCATTGCGCTTGCTTCCGCCACAGGCTTGTCGCCGAAATCCACCGCATTGTATCTCACCCACGCCCCCTTCCGGCTGAAATCCATTTTCCAGCCCACGAAGGTGTTTTTCGGGTCAATATAGCTGATTTTCGCTCCCTTCGCGCTGATTTCGCTGTAGCGGTCGATCTGGATGCGTGAGCGGGCATCGGTCTTTCCCACGCCACGGAGCGTCGGCTTCACCTTCTCGATCGTCCCGTCAGCATTGAAGTTGAGGGAGTCGATGCGTGCGGAGCGACGTTTGTCCATATCCGGAGAGTAATCGTTGTGGTGATAGAAGAGATACCACTGACCGTCATATTCCACTATAGAGTGATGGTTGGTCCAGCATCCCGTGGGCGACTCCTCCATGATGATTCCCTTGAACTCAAATGGTCCCATCGGATTGTCCGACATCGCGTAGGCAAGCGTTTCGGTGTTTTCTCTCACCCACGGGAACGTAAAGTAGTATTTCCCGTCACGCTTGAACACGAACGGACCCTCCTTGAATCCTTCCGGCAGACCTTCGATCTGCTGCCGTTCCGAGTCAAGCTCCATCATGTTGTCCTTCAGGCGCGCCACCGACATTCCCATGCCGCTCCAGTAGATGTAGCTCTGTCCGTCATCATCCACAAGCACACACGGATCTATACCCATCACACCCTCGATCGGACGGAACATCGGCATGAAAGGACCCTCCGGTGAGTCCGACACAGCCACCCCGATCGCAAAGCCGCGGGCAGGCTCCCGGGGAGCCGCGGGGAAATAGAAGTAATAGCGGCCATCCTTCTCCACGCAGTCCGGAGCCCACATGGCATAGGAGTCCTTCTTCACCCAGGGTATTCTGTTCTGGGTCAGTATCACCCCGTGATCCGTCCAGTCCGTCAGATTATCCGAGGAGAACACGTGATAGTCCTCCATGCAGAACCATTCCTTCAGGTTATCCACCGGACTCGGGATGTCGTGCGAGGGGTAGAGGTACATTTTCCCGTTGAACACTCTCGCCGTCGGATCGGCTGTGAACTGATCATGGATTATCGGATTCTGAGCCATCAGCGATGCTCCCAGCGTCAGAAACGCGGTCGTTAATATCTTTCTCATGGCATCAGCGCTTTCTGAAATTCCACTTCGAGTTGTCACTGTTCATGTCGAATTTTCCAAGCGACGGAGTGCTGTCACCTACCGACACAAGCACAAGCTCCTCGTCACAGCCCGGAATCGTCTTCGGCATTATTCTGTAAGTTCCGTCCGTGAGCTGTTCGATGCGCCATAGCTGTTCGTCCGCGCCGCTGTAATGCTCCACGGTCGTCAGCTCCTTGTCGGCTGTCGCTGCGAGCGCACGCTCGGTGCCCTCGATTGTTATCTTGTAGTAGGGCGAACCGAGATAGCCGCCTGCATCAGGCACTGCTGTTATGGTCCACTTCTGGTGTGGACGGAACATATAGTCGCCTATCCGCACGTCAATGTTCCCTTCTGGCCACGTCCCCTTCACGTCATCGAGTGTCTGGTCGGCAAGAGGCTCAAGAGGCTCCGTCACCGGGATCCAGAAAGGGTGACGCTCCATTTCCATTCTGACGAAGTCCACGGCAAGCTCCAGCGCATAGCCCCGCCGCTCCGACTCGATTTCGTACGTGTCCTCCACGAATGGCTCGCCCGCTACCGGCCAGTCATTCTTCCAGAGCAGAGGAAGCACGGCGAGCACGCTGCGTCCGCCCATATCGAAGTCCGACTCGAAGTGACACGACATTTTTTCCACGCCCTCATCCTCGATGTAGCGGCCGAAGTGACCTGCTCCCGTGCGTCGGTGACCCGCGGCAGCCACCATTTTGCCGCCGCCTTCCAGCATGTCGCGACCCATGTTGTCCTCATAAGGTCCCGTCACGTTGCGCGAGCGTCCCACCACGATGTTGTAGGTCGAGTTCGGACCGTCGCAGCACGTCCCGTGAGTACCGAGCAGATAGTACCATCCGTCGCGGTAGATAAGATCCGTCGCCTCGCAGTCAATGGCGATGTCGATCGGCTCGTTCCCCTCCTTGCGTGCGCCGGTGGCGGGATCGAGTTCGATCAGACGGATAAAACCGAAGTATGTGCCGTAGCAGAGCCAGAGGCGTCCGTCTGTCGGATCGAGAAGCAATCCCGGATCAATGGCGTCGCAGTCCTCGTTGTCCTCCGAGTGAGCCACCTCTATCGGCTCCGTATATTCAAAGTCCGGCGAATTCGGATCCAGCGTTTTATTCCACATTGTCAGCACCTTGCCGCTGTGGCTGCCGCCCAGACCTCCGCCTGTGGCGCTGTACGCCACTAAGTATCTGTCACCGATCTTCACCACGTCCGGAGCAGCCCCGCGTCCGGGTCTCACTCCCCCGCCGTGCCAGTGATAGCCGTCCTCCGAGATGAGTCCGCCACCGCCGGTGCCGAAAGTGTAGTATTTCCCGTCACACTTCATAATCGTCGACGGATCATGTATGTACGGCTCGCCCACCTGTGCTGTGGCGATGCCCGGCGCGGCGAGTGCCAGGGCTGCCGCGCAGTGTAATATCTTATTCATGACTTACAGGTTGCTGATTGTGAAATTCGTTACCGGAGTCCCGTCCTCGTGGAGGAAACGTAGACAGAAATCGCTCATTCCCGGACCGTTGATTATGGCTCCGCGGATGATGTTGCGCCCCTTCTTGAGCGTCAGGCGTCGCGACAGACAGTCATCAGCCACCATGCGCCGGTCACCCGACAGGATCACGGCTTCCTCGCCGTCAACCCACCACATCGAGGCGGAGTTCGATCCCACCGACATTCTCACGTCAGGAATATCCTCCTCGCAATCAATGGCGGTGACTACCCAGAATAGCACTCCGTAGTACGGCTTTTCAAGCCCCGTGGCAAATCTGAACAGCTTAACGTTGAACAGATTGCTGTCGAGCGAATGCCATTTCAGCTTCTTTCCGTCCACCTTCACCGTTTCCCCCGCCTTCGGCCACGCCGTCAGCTGACCGGGGAAATACTCGTTATAGAACGCTTCACGTAAATAGCTGTCCGTGAACACCGTGTTACTTCTGTTGGGTTTCTCGATTGGCTCGAGCATGAGCCAGCGGCCTATGAAGCCGTCGGTGCGCGGTGACGCGCTTTCGGTGGTCGGCAACGAGAAGTAGGGAGCCGGCGCCTGCGGAGTCTTACCCTTTTCTGCTCCGCTTGCAGCTGTTGCCCATAGGCCCCCGCTCAGTGCCGCCGCCATCATGCATCGCATGATGAATCTGGATGATCGGTTCATTAAAATAGTTGATTATGGTATATGTTAGGTATTGCGATTCAATTTTCCAACTGCAAAATTAACAAAATATCCCCAACCAGCAACCCCCTCGCACCTTTTTCCCAAATTTTCTCATTTTTTTCGTATATTTGTGCATTATGATGCAAGAAGTTAATCCCGAAGAGACATCCCGCGCCTTTGCCTTCGCCACATGGATGCAGGCTCCCATGCCGATGGTCACCCTGTTCCGCACCCTCAATGTTAGCCCGCTCCGCAGGCTTAGCCGGCGGAAAGGACTGAAATTCAACATGCTCTTATGCTGGTGTATCGGATGTGCCGCATCACAGGTCAAGGAATTCTACATGCTCCCCGTAGGCAGCAGACTCGTGCACTACGATTCCATCGCCGTCAACACTATCGTTGCCGACTCACGGGGTGAGGTTAGCTCGTGCGACATACCCTTCTCCCCCGATCTCTCCTGCTTCAACGACGACTATTTGCGCCTCACCCGTCAGGTGGCGGAGACATGCCGGAATCACGACATCACCGACAGCATGGTGATCGGCACATCCGCCCTCGCCGCCTACGAGATCGACGGAGCCGTGGGTATGTATAGCGGAATCTTCAACAATCCATTCCTCATCTGGGGCCGCTACCGCCGCTCATGGTTCCGCACCCTCCTCACCGTCTCATTCCAGTTCCACCACACCCAGATGGACGGAGCCCACGCCGCACGCTTCCTCGACCTGCTCCAGCACCACATCAACCGCCTCTGAAATCCTGATCCTCCACATGCCCGTCTGGAACCCCTGGCACGGATGCCACAAGATTAGCGCCGGTTGCGGTCAATGTTACGTTTTCCGCGAGGACGCCGCACGCGGCGTCACCACCCCCACCACCACCGTCCGGCGCACATCATCATTCCGCCTTCCCCTACGCCGCGACAGAAAAGGCGACTGGAAATTCCCCTCCGGCACCCATTTCTGGCTCTGCTTCACATCCGACATGCTCATCGAAGAAGCCGATGAATGGAGAGACGAGATCTGGGACATTATCCGCCAGCGGTCCGACTGTCACTTCACGTTCTTCACCAAGCGCATTCACCGTATGAAGTCATGCCTTCCCCACGATTGGGGTGGCGATGGCTGGGCAAACGTCAGAGTCGGATGCACCGTCGAGAACCAGGATCGTGCCGATTTCCGCATCCCCATCTTCCTCACCATCCCTATCCGCCACCGCTTCATCATCGCCGCACCCCTCTTAGGACCTCTCGACCTCACCCGATGGCTTGATCCTGCGCTGATCAAGGAAGTCTCTGTCGGAGGCGAATCAGGCAAGTATGCCCGACCGTTGGACTTCGATTGGGTCAAGGACATCCGACGTCAGTGTCACGCCGCCGACGTCATATTCACCTTTCATCAGACCGGCTCCTACCTAATCAAGGACGGACGCACCTACCACATCCCCCGCCCCCACCAGCACTCCCAAGCCGAAAAAGCCTTCCGCACCTGATCACCGCCCCCACAATTGTCTCATCCACAACCATTGTCCCATAAACATTCTTTCATGCGTTCTTGTTAGTCAGATATAAATCCACCTGAAAATGAAAAAATTATTACCCGTCCTCCTGTTTCTGGCAGTCGCTGCCTCAGTCCGTGCCGTGACTCCCGATCACAATAAGGCAAATGCAATATTCGAATCTGTGAAGAGTTCTTATTCTCATGGCAATATTTCCGCCGATAGCCTTGTCAATATCGCCCTCTTTCACAAAGTCGGGAACCCCGAAGTTGCAGCCCGATGCCTTCGGTTAGCAGCCGATGCAGGTAATCCCCGAGCCCTGACCGAACTGGGAGTAATCTACGCATTTTCCCCCGCATTCTCCTCTCGCACCGATGAAGGCGTCAGTCTCCTTAAGGCAGCCGCTGATGCCGGTTACAAAGAAGCCGACGGATATCTCGGATATTATTACTTCCAAAAATCCAAATTCAGCGATGCCTTGAAATATCTGGAGGCAGCTGCTCCTCTAACCATGGGTATCGAATATGCCACCCTCGGCAGCATGTATCTTCAGGGTAAGGGCGTAAAGGAGAGCGGGTCAAAAGCCCGTGAAAACTTTCACCGATCCGCCATGCTCGGTCTCCCGCGCGGTATGTCACTCTACGCATCGTTACTCGGTACCAAAAATGGTGGCGCAATCAACTATCCCGACGCTTTTTTCTGGTTTTATATCGCCGGCGAACTCGGCGACAACTACTCCCGCGTCATGCTCTATCGCCCAATGCTTCCCCAAGAACAGACCGACAACGAAGTAAGCAACGACACCCGCAAAGCACTTACTTGGATCGAAGCCGTTCATTCCGGCAAGAGCATGAAAAATGAGCCCCTCTATAAAGAAGGATTCCTTAAAGGATTGAAAGCTCGCGAACTCGCAGCCGAAAAGGGCGATGACTGGTCACGCTTCTATCTCGGAGGCATGAACTACAATGGCGATTTCCTTAATCAGAACTATGCACAGGCTCTTCGCTACTATGAAGCTATCGCACGCCATGACTCCCTCCCACGCCCTATGCTCGCAATCGTTCACGAGCGCCTCGCCGACATGTACCGCGATGGCAAAGGCACTCGTAAGGACACCCGTTTAGCCGAACGTCACACACGCCTCGCCGCCACCTACGGCAGCCTCCCCGCCTACACCCTCACCCAATCCCTCCCCCACTGATCATCCCAAGGTTGACTATAATTTCTCTGCGCCTTTGCCATCTTTGCATGAGATTTCTCCTGTCCTACGACTAAATCTCCGGTTCTACTGTCTTTTCTCAGATTGATTCATCGGTCCCAAACACCTACTCCCCACCTCTCACCTCTTATCTCTCACCTCTCACCTCTTATCTCTTAACCAAAAAACATCCTCTCAGCAGGATGTTTTTTCTCCATTCGGACAACTAATTTGACTTATTGGACATTTCCGTTAAGGATGTTTTCCGTAATTTTGCGGAAAATTTTTTCTTGACGATGGTAAAGTTATTTAATATCACTGCAATCACTATCCTGTCACTGTGTTTGGCTGCGTGCGGGGGGAAAAACGAAGATACCCTGCGCGGACGTCTGCAAAGCGTCTATACATTCACCCCCGAAGGCAACACCGACACTTCCGTCTCATCCCACACCTCATCCGTGGAGGAGGGGAAAAGCGTAAGCGTCGGATTCAGGACCGGAGGGACAATCCGGCGCCTCGCAGCCGATGAAGGCACTTACGTCCGTAAAGGTCAGGTACTCGGCTACCTCGACGAAGTGGACTATCAGCTGGGAGTCGATCAGCTCATGACCCAGTACGACCAGCTTTCATCCGAAATCCGTCGGCTCGAAGACATGCACGCCCGCGGCAACGTCTCCGACAACGACTACGAGAAGGCTGTGGCGGGATTCAATCAGCTCCGCACACAGCTCGACATGGCGAAAAACAAGCTCGCTTACACACAGCTTGTAGCACCCGTGTCAGGCTACGTAGTCGACCGCATGATGGAAGAGGGGGAAATGGCTGGTGCGGGGACTCCCGTGTTCCGCATCGTCGACAATTCAAGCGTTGAGACCACTGTCGCCCTCTCCCCCGCCGCCTACTCCATGAAGGACAAAATCGTAAAATGCATCGGGAAATCAGCTGCGACCGGCGACGCTGAGATTCCCCTCGATATAATCGGGTTCATCCCTGACGGCGACAGCAATTCGCTGTTCCGCCTCCGCCTGAGAATCCCCGACTCGTTACGCGACCGGCTCCTTCCCGGCATGAACATGGGCGTCGACATCCACTACCGCTCCGATTCCGGTTCCGACCTCCGCCGCATCCCCTCGCGCGCGCTATTCGAGCGCGACGGCAAGTCCTACGTCTGGACAATAAGCCCCGCCGATTCCACCGTTACTGCAAATGAAGTCACCATTGTCGGCGCTCCCGAAGGAAAGGACTCGATGGTGCGCGGACTGCCCGACGGCAGCCGGATTGTGGCTGTCGGAGTACATCACCTCCACGATGGGGAGAAAGTGAGCGTGATCGCCGACATCTCCGACCTTAAAGAAAAAGTGGCTCTATGATCCGGATTACTGAATTTTTCATGCGCCGGCGCACACTCTTCTGGTCGGCGATGGCAATCATATTGCTCGGTGGCGTCCTTTTCTTCCTCCGTATGCCCAAGCTGGAGGATCCCGCCATCTCCGTAAAACAGGCTTCGGTGATGGTGATCTACCCGGGCGCCGATGCCGAAGTGATCGAGCGTGATGTCGTGACTCTGATCGAGGACCGCCTGCGCACACTCCCCGACGTCAAGAAAATCAAGAGCGACGTGCGCGGCGGACAGGCTCTCATCGGCATCGAGCTCCAGCTTGAGGTGCCCGAAGATGAAGTGGAGCAGTACTTCGACCAGGTGCGCCGTAAGATCATGGACGTGGAGTCATCGCTCCCGCAGGGCTGCATGGCACCGATCGTCATCGACGACATGATGGACGTCTACGGCATCTTCTACTCCATCAGCGGCGACGGATACACCACTGCCGAAATGGAAGAGTACGCCAAGAAGATGCGGCGGGAGATCATGGGACTGAAAGGCGTAAAGCGCGTCAACATCGGAGGCGTGCAGCGCGAAGTGATCGACATCACATTCACCCCCGACGTAATCCGCCGCAACGGCATGCTGCCCATGCTCGTGGCACAGACGCTCCAGTCATCCACCAAGACCGTCAATGCCGGAAAGATGGACAGCGGGACCGACCGCGTCAGAGTCGACGTGGAGCAGGGCGCCGTCACCGCCGATGAAATCGCCGATCTTTTGATCAGTCTGCCCGACGGCAAGAAAGTGAGAATCGGCGATCTGGCCCAGGTCACACGCCACGAAGTCACTCCGCGGTCATCCGATTTCTATGTGGGAAAGGAGACGTCGCTCACGCTGCTCGTCGCGCTTGAGAAGAGCGCGGTGGTACCTGCCGTCGGAGCCGAGGTTGACCGCATCGTCAACGATTGTATCTCTTCCCTGCCCGCAGGTATCACCGTGCGGAAAGTTTTTTTCCAGCCCGAGCGTGTCGACACCGCCATATCGTCGTTCATGCTCAATCTCCTTGAGTCCATCGCCATCGTCTTTATCGTCATCCTGCTCGCCATGGGATGGAAAGCCGGATTGATCATCGGATTCGGTCTGATCCTCACCGTGGCACTATCCTTCCCCATCCTGTCGGCCGCCGGAACCACGCTTCAGCGCATATCACTGGGAGCCTTCATCGTGGCAATGGGAATGCTTGTGGATAATGCAGTGGTGATTATGGACGGCATCCTCAACGACCGCAAGCGCGGACTCCGGCGCGACGTCTATCTCTACAGCACCGTCCGCAAGACAGCTCTTCCACTGCTCGGAGCCACCATCATTGCAGCCGCCACTTTCCTCCCCATCTACATGACTCCGGGCACCGTTGGCGAATTTGCCGGCGATCTCTTCCTCGTCATCTGCGTCAGCCTCATGGCGAGCTGGATTCTGGCATTGATTCAGGTACCCGTATGCTCCGATCAATGGCTCTCCCCCGACTCCGATACGGTGGAGGAAGTCAAGGAGCTTAAGCTGAATTTCCTCCAGCGTCTGGTCGAGCGGGTCGTAATGTTTCTCATCCGCCACAAATGGGTGTCGGTCGCCACTGCTGTACTGATTCTCGGAGTGTCGCTCTGGTCAATGTCGTTTGTCCGCAACGTGTTTTTCCCCGACTTCGAGTATGATCAGTTTGTGGTTGAATGTACCTTCCCATCCGAGAGCAACCCCGACCACATCCGCGAGCGCATGTTTCAACTTTCCGACAGCGTGCAGGCATGGGAGGGAGTGGAATCCGTGGCGATAAGCATGGGGGGAGCACCCGGACGCTACTGCCTGGTGCGTCCGATGCCGTCCGGAGGAGAGGAATATGCCGAATTTATCATCGACTGCAAGGACTTCAAGACCGTACGCCGCCTCTCATCGCAGCTTGTGGCACGTATGCGTCAGATCGCCCCCGACGCCTACGTCCGTGCCCGGCGCTACAATCTGTCCATATCGAGCAGCCACACGGTGGAGGTGGAGTTTGCCGGACCCAACGCCGACACTCTCCGCGCACTCAGCGCCCAAGCTGAGGCGATAATGCGCGCGTGTCCCTACGTCGATCCCCTCTCCGTGCAGAACAACTGGCTCGGACGTCAGCGATCCGTAAGTCTCGCCTATTCCCCCCGCGCCGCAGCCGCCGCGGGCATCAACCGTGCCGACGTGGGCAATGCCATGATGGCTGCCACCGACGGCTACACGATAGGCGTCGTCAACGACTACGACAAGACTGTCCCCATCAACATGCTCCTTCGCAACGCCGACGGAACTGTAATATCCGACCTTTCCTCACTCCCGGTGTGGTCGACACTCAACGTCTCGATCTCCGACAATGACATGAGCGGGATCATGGCGGGAACCGTCAGCTCCGACGAACTCACCGACCGCATGTACACCACCACGATGCTCGGAGCTGTGGTTGATTCCATCCGCTCCACATGGTCCGAGGGATTCATCCACCGCCTCAACGGACGCCGTGTCATCGAAGCCGAATGTGACCCCGATATCACCAACCCTGACGCCACGCCAGCCAAAGTCCTTCAGGCAATTACGCCCGAAATCCGGAAAATCCCCCTCCCCCCCTCCTACTCCATGCGGTTTGTCGGAGAGAGCGAGACGTCGGGCGAAGCCAACGAAATCATCATGTCGTTCCTTCCCTTGATGATTGCTATTGTGGTGATTGTGTTGCTGATGCTGTTCAACGACTGGCGCAAGCTCGCCGTCATCATGCTCTGCTTCCCGTTTGTGCTGTGCGGCATCGTCCCCGCCCTCCTCATCACTTCCACCCCCTTCACCTTCCTCGCTATTCTCGGAGTGATGGGACTGATGGGTATGACGGTGAAGAACGCCATAGTGCTTGTGGACGAAATCACCCGCCTCACCGTCGAAGAGCGCGTTGAGCTTTATCCCGCCATCGTCCGCGCCACGGTGTCGCGCGTCATGCCGGTGATTCTCGCCTCGTTCACCACCATCGCCGGAATGATACCGCTGATTCCCGATCCGATGTACGGCTCCCTGGCGGTCACGATTATCGGCGGCCTGCTCCTCGGCACTATTGCCACGCTCCTTCTCCTCCCCACCCTTTATTCCGTTTTCTTCAAAGTCAAGCATCAATGAGACACCTCGCTATACTGATCCCCCTTCTCCTCCTCTCGTCCCCCGCACGCGCCTTCGATCTGTCGCTCAAAGAGTGTCGGGAAATGGCTCTGCACTCCGACGAGAATCTGAAAATTGCCGAAAATAACCTTACGGGAGCCGACCTTGACCGCGCCATCGCCCGCACAGCCTATCTTCCCAACCTCTCAGGCACTGCCAATCTCTTCTACAGCGCCCCCGACTCTAAGTTGGGCGATGTGATGACGATGCAGATGCGCGGCGCCTACATGGCTGGTATAAGCCTCACACAGCCAATCTATGCCGGAGGAAAAATCACCTCCGCCAACAGGATGGCTGCCGTGGGCCGGCAGATATCTCAGGAACAGCTTCGCGCCGCCCGGATGGACGTGCTTGCCGACGCAGAGAAATCCTATTGGACCTACGTGGCTGTTCTGGCAAAGGTGGACATGATGGAGTCCTATCTGACGATGATGGACTCGATCTATGAGATGACCGACTTTTCAGTGCGGACCGGCATGGCTCCACGCCAGGCGCTTCTGCGCGTCGACACTCGCCGCAGCGAGATTATCTACCGCCTCCGGCAGGCACGTGCCGGAGCCGACGTCTGCCGCATGGCTCTATGCCGCGTGATCGGCGTGCCCGACACCACGTCAGTCACCCCCACCGAGACGTTCGGCAACGTGCCCGGATTGCCGAAGAATGACGCGGGGGTGGAGGGACGTCCGGAGACCATGATTCTTGAAAAAGCCATCGACATCAAGAAGCATGAAGTGACGATGGCACGCGCCGACTTCCTTCCCACTGTCGGTGTGCAACTCGGATGGTCGGCTTACGGTAATATCAAAATGAAAGGTTGGATGCAGGATGAAACAGGCAATTACATGCCCTATTCCTCCAATTTTCATTCCAACGGATTTCTTGGAGTTCTGTCGGTGCAGGTGCCGATTTTCCATTGGGGAGAGGGTATGAAAAAAGTGAAGCGCGCGAAAATCGAGGTGGAAAACGCCCGCCTCTCCCTCGCACGCAACAAACGCCTGATGGAACTTGAAGCAAGTCAGAACTTCAGCAACCTTCTCACGGGCACTACACTCATCAAGTCGGCTGAAACTGCCATGACCGAGGCTGACGAGAACCTGCGCATCATGAAAGAGCAGTACGAGGCAGGACTGTCCACACTCACCGATCTGCTTGAAGCCCAGTCACAATGGCAGACGTCATTCGCCAACGCCATAGAGGCGCAGACACAGTACCGCATCTACTATGTGGACTACATGCGGTCAATCGGTGCCCTTGAATAATTATTCCGGAGCTACAGCTTTAATTCTCCCGCAGGCAATCACTTGCTCTCTGCCTCAAGCAGCGGGAGGTAGTCGGCATACCCTTCGGCTGCCATGTCGGCTGCAGGAATGAAGCGCAGTGCGGCGGAGTTGATGCAATAGCGCATACCTCCGTCGTCAGCCGGTCCGTCCGGGAACACGTGCCCGAGATGTGCGCCGCTCGTGGCAGAACGCACTTCCGTGCGCACACGCCCGAACGACGTGTCAAGATGCTCTGTGACTGCCGACGCCTCGATGGGCCGCGTGAAAGCGGGCCAGCCGCATCCTGAGTTGTATTTGCGCGTCGAGACGAATAGAGGCGTGCCGTCAGTGATGTCAACGTAGATGCCGGGGCGGAATTCGTCGTCATACTCGTTGACAAACGGGCGCTCGGTGGCACCGTTCTGCGTTACCTCCCACTGCAGTGGCGTAAGCCGCTTCTTCAGTTCGGTCTTGTCCTCTCTCGATGCCTTCCGACGTGCCTTCACTTCGGCGAACAGGGCAGGATTCACGTGGCAGTAGCCATCGGGGTTCTTGTAGAGGTAATCCTGATGATATTCCTCCGCACGCCAGAAATTGGAGAGCGGACCCACCTCAACTGCCATCGGTTCGGGAAGCCGGCGCTGAATCGTGGCTACAACAGCTTCGATGACCGGGACATCGGCGGGATCGGTGTAGAAGATACCTGTGCGGTACTGCGTGCCCACGTCGTTGCCCTGACGGTTGACCGCCAGAGGGTCGATACTGCGGAAATAAATCACGAGAAGCTCCGAAAGCCCCACCACGGTATCGTCGTAGGTCACCTCTACAGTCTCGGCAGCTCCCGTCTCGCCCGTACACACCAGCTTATACGACGGATTGTCCACACGGCTGTTGGCATATCCCGCCACAGCCTTTTCCACTCCTTCCACAAGCGAAAACAGATGGGCTGTGCCCCAGAAGCAGCCACCCGCCAGATATATCTTTTTAATCATATTTCAAAGAACATTTAAGGGTTTTTACATCAAGTAGACGATATCTTCCGCAAAAATAAGCAAATTTTCAATTCACGTCACATATTTTTCACGTTATTTCTAAACCTCTCTCCCCCTCGCAAAGTTATATATTTAATCCATTATCTTCATCAACACACTACTATGAAATACGTCTCCAATGGCAGAGGATCCCTCCCGCTGATCAGTCTGATCGCTCTCCTTTCCGTTTCACTGACCGTAAATCTTCCGGGATTGGCGGTATCACCTATGCTCGGCAAGCTCCAGGATATATTCCCCCACGCCACCCAACTGGAAATACAGCTGCTCACGCTGCTTCCCAATCTGGTGATAATTCCTATGATATTGATTTCGGGAAAGATAACCAATGTCAGGAATCAGACAGCCGTTCTTGCCACCGGACTTGTCATATTTCTGCTTGCAGGCGTGCTCTACTTCTTCGCCGATTCGATGCCTATGCTTGTCGGACTCGGGGCACTGCTGGGCGTGGGGTGCGGTCTGATCGTACCGATCGCCGCCGGACAGCTCTCCGAATGGTTCTATGGCGCGCAGAACATGAAGGTGCTCGGCTTCAAGTCAGGAACTTCCAACGGAATTGTGATCCTTGCCACGATATTCGTAGGATGGGCAGCCGGTATCAGCTGGCACACGTCATTCAGCGTTTATCTCGTACCGGTAATTCCGCTTCTGCTGCTTCCGTTCATGACCAATACGTTCATCCGCAAGCATCTCCGTCAGGCTCCCGTATCGTCCACGTCCTCAGTCGCCAATCAGTCGGCTGCCACTGCCACCCGACCCAAATTTGCGCATCCCACGCTCATTCTTGCAGGCGTGATCGGACTCTACATCGCCCTCACCGCCACCTCCATGGTGTTCACCTACTATCTCCCCTTCACCATGAAACACTACGGGCTCAGCACATCACAGGTAGGCATTGCCACAGCCATGTTCTACGTTACGGCAATGATCGGCGGTTTCTCCCTCACGCCCTACATCCGTCTCGTCGGTCGGACAGGTCTCTATCTATGTGTCATAATTATGTCTGCCGGACTGCTCACACTCGGATTTTTCCACACGATGTCAACCTACGTGATCGGAGTGCTTCTCATCGGACTGGGCTACGGCTTCTTCCAGCCCATCATCTACAACAAGACCACACAAATCGCCCCAGACAAGACCCTCTCCACTAAATATTTCTCCTACACCCTCGCCGGCAATTATATCGCAATTTCAATACTGCCGCTTGTAGTAGAATTCTTTCAGAACGTATTTGACAACCACACCGCCGATTTCCCCTACTATCTCAATGCCGCCATCTTAGGCATCATCTTCATCATCGGGATATGGAAACGCAACTCCTTCGTCTGGCTCACCGGCTCCCCCAAATAATACTTGAGTCCCTGCAGTGCCTACAATAATTTGGTCGATACCCCGATGAATTTGCGATGCCGTTAATTGACAGAATTTGTGCTATCAATAATCGTTGCCCGCACATTTATCAGATTGGGTGACTGTAAATGCGCATAATCTGCTTTAAGAATAGCTCCATTGGAGAATATTGTGGTACCTCTGGTTACTATCCCATGTTGAGCATGAATATGTCCGAATAAATGAGCTTTAAGATTGAGCCTTGAGATTTTTTCAAGCAGTTCTTCCGAACCATAATGAATCTCATCGTCAAAATCGAGTACACCGTATGCCGGCGAATGTGTTATTAGTACGTCAGTATCTGCCGGTATTTTTTCGTAATTCCTGCTCTGACGTTCGGTTATGCAATCCTGCATAAACATCGGGACTCCATAGAATTTCACGCAGTCAATCTCAATCCCCGAATTGCAAAGATAGCGCACATTGGAATCAAGACCGTCTATCCTGGCTCCATACAGGCATTCGTCATGATTCCCACAAATAAATATCTTGTGAAGATACGGAAGATCACAAAACCAATTCATAAAGTCAAGGGCCTCCTCTTGACTCCCATTCATGGTGAAATCTCCCGAATGTACTGCGACATCGGCTTCAGGAAGATTCCTGAGCCTATGGTGGCAGCCATGTGTGTCAGACAAATGCAGGATTCTCATGGAATTAATGTGTTTTCAATAAGCTCCAGAACTGCATTATCCGCTAATTCGAACGCATTTATAAAGTTGATGTCAGGAAAGCGTTTTACCAAATCTTCATTGTTAAAGAGATTAATTCTAACGTTTCCCAAGTCTTTAATAATTGATACGGTTTTTGTCGCTTTAGCAACGCGCTCCTCACCTTCAAATAAAAATGGTGTGGTGGCAACAATAGTAATATCGGAGCCGGAATCAATATTGGCGTGCCTGATGATTTCAGAAATGTATTTTTGTGTTGTATTTCCACCCAATCCTGCAACTATAATGAGAGACCCTACTTGATTGAACAGCTCGGCTGGAATATCATTGAGATCTCCGTTTAGTATGATTGAATACCTATCGTCTCGTTCAAATTTTGAAAGATGCTCAGCATCGGTGTCGAGAAACACGAATGATGCATCTCGTAACCATTTGTCAGAAGCCTTTTCTTTAATAGCTTCAGCCATATTGCAACCTGCACCACCGATTGCCAGAATCATGATATTTTTCATATTATTTTTGTTTTGGATTTGTAAAAGACTAATAGTAATCCCACGGACCGAAATTTTTAAGCATCCTCAACTCCGTTTCCTAATAGACGCTCGGGCGCTTGACAGACGGAAAGTATCTCCGTCTTTCATAGTCAATACCTGATACCTGTCTGAGAATAATTCAGCAAACGTTTTGGGTGAATCCGTATGGAACGGAATAATCGCCTTAGGTCTGAGCATTTCAACTAAATTCTCAAGGCTCTCCATATCACAGTGCCCGCTTGTATGGAAGTATTCATAGTTGCTCCCAACTGACTTTGCCAAAGCAGGACTATAAGCAGCCTTTGACTTATCGAGATATCCGTCCCACATGGATAGATAGGTTATTCTTCCCTCTGCAGGAATATGCGACAGAAGGTCATCGAATTTCTCTCCTGCACGCGCAATAATCACATAACCTCGATCAGAAAGAAAATCAACAAACTTTTCATTGACTCTGAAATTATCTCCATCGCTATGCAGGACTTTGGGCTCGCGACCCTCCTTATATCTATAAAGTCGCGATTTGCCCCATATAGTATCTCTTCCGGCAACAATATTCATTATCTTCTTCTGATAACTGTCAACATAGAACGGTCTTTTAGCTTTCAGAGCGGCATGGTACAGTCCAAACAGACGGTCGATATTGGTAGATGATAGATAGACTACATTATATTTATTCTCAGTAAATGCTTGGATGAATTCTTTCTGTAGCTCGTGCTCCGATTTGATGTTATTCGCAGTCCGGCGCACATTGGTTGCCTCACAAACCATATAATCTACCTTCCCGACGTATTTCTTAATGACTTCAGACAGCTTACCACTACGGAAACCATGTGTCCGGAAATCTCCAGTATGGAACACCTTCAATCTTCCGGCTTCAATGCGGAATGCGTAGGCATCGAAAGCGGAGTGATCCATTATGATGGGCATAATTTTAAATTCACCCCACTTAAATAATTGACCTGGTAAAAATGTATTTACGGATTTCAGACGTGTGTTTAATGCTTTCTGTTTATCGTCAATATGACCCAAATGTTCTGATAAGCCTTCCAGAATCGCCTTCGCTATATTTCCGATAAAAATTGGCAACTCCTCCGGTAACTCGACTATACGACCCACATGATCTCCATGATAATGGGTTATCAGCAGGGCGCTTCTGCTCAAATCACCATGAGTAAGACCTTCGACATGCAAGGATGTTTCAGGAGTGCCGGGTAACTGCTCGCCGTAATCGACAAACAATCGCCAACCTTTATATTCGTATTCCGTTACGCAACCGCCTATTTGATCAGTACCTCGATGGATTGTTATTTTCATCCTAATTTTAAATATTTATTATTTCCGTTTTGAATGACTTCAATAACCTTTAATCCCGCCTCACGATATTTGGCATTGAATTCATCAGCTTCTGGACCACTGTAGGCCACGGCAAATTTTGGTTTCTTTGATTGATCCACAATGATTTCCTTGCTCATAATTCCAAGCTGTTGTTTCATCTGGACCAAATCAAAGACTTCCGACGCGAATAGATTCTGATCATCATTACCGATGGTGTCATCAAAATCTTGTGTATGATTCTCAACATTTGCTTTATTCCCTTTCCCGTCGGCTTTAGGATTTTGTTTCAACTCAATGACATATATCTGCCCCGCTCGATCCACTGCTATAATGTCAAAGCGGCACACTTTCTTATCTCCCTTAGAATTTTTAGAGTTATTGTATGGGTGCAATATGCTTATGGCAAATTCAAGGTCCACAACCACTAAATCAGAGTCGCCACTGAAACTGCGGTTGGAGAGCGAGATATAATGCTGATCCTTCCTTTCCTCCTTTTTCCATACATTAAACCAATCATCCATTACCTTCTTAGCCTTTGAAAGATAAGTCTTAACGTCTGATTGGAGGTAGCCTTTAAGGTCTTTTTCTTGCTTTTCAAGTCGATTGATAATGGCTGATGCCACCTCCTTTGTTGGAATCGGTCTTATAGTGTTAGTGGATATTTCATAGAGTTTATCTTTTGCCATCTTCTCGATATAAGATTTTGGATATTTCTCCGACTCATTCTCAGGGAGGTAGAAATAAAATTTATCAAATTCAAAAGATGCTTGCTTGATACGAAGTATATTCCCGCCTTTGTAATAAACATTTATATAATTATCCCTCAGTTGAATATCGAGGTCTTTATCTTCATATATAGTTTTGATAAGTTCGGAGTAATTCCCGTCAAGCAGACTTTTTAGAAAGTTCATTGAAAAACTCCCTCGTTTTGGAGGTGTTTTAGGTTTAGCCATAATCCTATTTTTATTAGGTGGGGTTAGTTATTAATACGATAAGCGTGAACTGCAATCAGCATCGTTTACGGAGGTCCTGAGAAAATATTACAGTCAGATGCAATAATGGCAGCCCACGCTATGCGTGAGAAACCATCATGCCATCGTCTGCTATTAGAATTTTCTCTGGTTTCCGACAACAAGAGAGCATAACGTCAATATGTTGCAAAATCAGGTATTTCTGATTTCGAACTCAAATTTATGAAATTCTATTGAATATTCGAGCATTTCATGCAGGTTTCTCACACATATATGGAGCTGTTATAACTTATTTTAGACGTTAATTCGTGTCATCAGTGCTATGTTGGGATAGTTTTGAAAAGAGTTTATTGAAGTTTACTTCACCCAAAACTCTTCGGAGTTCCTCAGGAGATAGAAATTCACCAGTATCTCCTGCGCATGTATTCCAGCGACTAGTCACAGATGCAATTTTATTCTCCTGAGTCATTTCGACAGCTATCAGTGAATAGCCGTATTTGTCATGGGGAAATCCCATGCCGGGAATACAAGGAATGTCCCACCAGTCTCCGTTCTCGCAAAAGTAAAAACGGTTACCGTTTGCTGTATATTCCGTGAATGATTCTTCCGAAATCACGATACACCATGAAACCATTTCATAATAAGAATGAGCATCCTTATAGTTTTTGATCTCACTGACCCTATAGTCAAACTCGATTTCTCTTTCTTCTATGGGAGCGACAGGCGACATCCCAATTATCTGACATACTGTGTCAGGATCAGCTTCGTTGAACACATTATCAAAGAAGTCATAACCGGGTGTTTGATCAAGGACTTTTAGAATCAAGCGTACTTTGCTGACATCATCCGGATTATCAATATCAATCAAACCCTTCATGTTCCATAGAAAGATTCCTATGGCGAACTTGCTCAGGCGCGAATTGAGTTCCGGGAACAGCTCAACATAGTACTCTACTTGGTCGCTTGACAGAAATTCCCCAAAATCCCGTCTCATCTTCTTAAAATATTTTTCTTGCATTGACATAGCTGACGTATGAAATTCCGTTATTTTTTAAACTTTACTTCTCCAGACTCACCACAGATATAGATGGTTGAGCCATGCATAATGGTAAAAATATGGTTGCCGGATAACTTTCGAGTGTCCCGTGTTGATTTTTCAAATTCAATACACTCTCCCATTCTTGGTAAGAAACACTCGGATTGCGAGTGCCAACGATTGCGATTTTCATGTGATTTTTGTGTTGGTTCTATATATAATAATACGATTGAGAAATTTAACCCATAGTTAACTGATGTTAATTTATGGATTATTTTCATCATTACCTTAGCAGTTATAACTCTCAACTGTCTATATGATAGTAAAATAATCGTTAATTATTTTTAACATTTAAAAACTTGATACCCCGGATCAAGTCTTGCAAAGGTCACCACATTTTTGAGACTTATTATTGCTTTATGCGCAACTTAAAACCTAATCAAAGTCTACTTGGAAGCCATTTATAAGACGGAAGCATGCACCTCTATACCTTAAGTGAAGGTCGAGGGTAAACATTCGTGCAGAGGTTATAACAGCAGCCCATGCATTTATGTGGGTGCCACTATACCATATAACGCTATAATGTCTCATTTTGAGCGTCAGCTAAATTTTTTATAATAAAAGTGCTTAACACTTTGTGAGGATTGTGCTGTATTGATAATTTTGTAGTCTCAAAACAACTAATTTAATCGAAGTTCCTGCTGAAATGAATCGAACGAAAAACTTTGAGTATCCCATCTTTATCAGGGTGATTGACTTTGACAAAGAATTAAATGACATAATAGAGAGCCTGAACAGGCTTGAATATTACGGATTGAAAGCTACATGTCTAAAGAGGGGAGAAAATGTCGTTCCGACTGACGATGACAGAATGTGCCTATTTATCGCTTCCCACCCATCGGAAGAACTTGCGTCGATCGCCAAGATTTTTCACGATGCCAATGTACTTACAATCGGGATTTTCACCGAAAATAACATTTTCGGTGATGGACTTACGGACTCATATACAGTAGTAAATGCCGACAAGGTGCTGATGACCGTGCGGTCACTGATTGATCCGATCTTTATGCCAAGTATTATATCTGTTGCTCTCAGTGACATTCGCAATGTGCTTGTTGATTCGAATCATTTCGCTATCGCTTCGGGGATCGGAGAGGGAGAGAACAGAATGACGGATGTATTAAACCGCGCTACTAAGGGGTTTTCGGATCAACAACTTATGTCGACAGATCGGCTGGCGATAATATTATTTTTTAAACCTGATAGCACTATGCCTCTGACAATGAAAGAGGCATCGGAATTTCAGAAGTTTATAACAAGACTCCCTGATAGCACCGAAACGATGGTGTGGGGCGTGTCTCATGATAATTCACTCCACGACAATGAAATCAGGATTTCCATTATCGCGGCAGGTGTCACGCCCTGAAAAAAGTTGACTCATAAAAGAGTCAAAAGATGATAAAATTTC
>CAMWPM010000043.1 GCA_947176235.1 uncultured Bacteroidales bacterium
CTATGGGTTGTGTCTTCGTGTTTGTTGGTGTTGTTTGAGTTGCGGGGGGTTTGGCGTTTGGTGTGCGGCGGCGGGGTGCGCGGCGGGCGGGGGTGGGAGAAACGGGGGATGATGAAGGATTGTAATAGGCAGTAAATTAAAGTGTTATGGGTGGGGCGATGAGAGAATAATATGGGCGTTTTTTTTGAATGGTCGGAGGATAATGCGTAATTTTGTAGGGTCAAAATGTCACTTTTCCCATTCGAATTACGTCTTAAGATTTAGAATGTAATTTCAATTAATAATCAAGGATCACGCAAATACTATTATGATTATGAAAGGATGTAAGGTCAAGTCGCTATTCTCCATTTCTTCAAGGATTGACTTCAACCGCAGCCGTGGCTTTTCGCTCAATCGGGTGATGAAGCGCTGTGCGGCGATAGCTTTTCTAATGCTTGTGCTGCCGCTGGCGGCGTTGCCGCTACAAGCCCGGACGATAGAGGGGAGAGTGCTGTCGTCGAACGATTCGACGGCTGTGACCGGCGCCATGTGCCGCCTGGTGGCAGGTGAGAAGCCTCTTGTGATGACATCGGCAGATGCCGACGGCGCGTTTTCGCTTGCAACTGACGAGAGGGGGGCGCTGCGACTGGAGGTGAGCATGACCGGCTTTTCGCCTACGGAAATCCTGATCGAAGCAGGGTCGAAGAACATTCATCTGGGAAATATCTATCTGGACGAGGGCGTGAAGCTCGGTGAGGTGACCGTTACGGCTAACACAACGGTGAGCAGGAAGGGGCGGACGATCGTCTTTCCCTCGGTGACGGACGTGAAGTCGTCGACGACGTCGATAAGCCTGTTCCAGAAGCTGCCGCTGGCGGGGCTAAGTGCAAATCCCGTGAACCGGACGCTGACGGTGGACGGGGGGAGCCCGATGATACTGATCAACGGGGTGCCGTCGGACATGGCAGACGTCAATGCCCTTCAACCCAAGGATATAGAGAAGATAGAATACTCGCGTGTGACTCCGGCTCGCTATGCCGACAAGGGCACGACGGGCGTGATCATGATAACGGTGAAGAAGCGAAACGACGGCGGTCAGGTGTATGCCTGGGGCAGAAGCGCACTGAACACGGCATTCATGGACGGCAACGTAAGGGCTTCGTACCATCAGGGGGCGTCGCAGTGGTCGCTCTACTACAATCCGTCGTGGAGAAACTATCAGGCGGTGTATGACAACACGACGGAGGCATACATAGGCAATGACTTCCGCGTGGATCTTGAGGAGCATGACCGGAATCCATTCAACTACGTGTACCATCAGGTGAGGCTGAAATATGATTTCAGTCCGAGCGAAAAGACGCTTTTTTCGGCAACATTCAGCGCCATGCCGATGAACAACCGACGGCGCACCTTAGCACATACATCGGACTCGGAGGCAGGAGAATATGACAACTTCAACAGGTCGACGAGCAAGGATTTCGCTCCGTCGCTCGACCTTTTCCTGCGTCAGGATTTCAACGACAACAACAGCCTGGAGGTGCAGGTGGTGGGTACGCTCAGCCAGAGTGACTACCGCCGAGACAATCAATACTTCTATCCCGACGGGAGGGAACAGTCGTACGTGATGAACGTGGACAGCCGCCGCCGATCACTGATCTCGGAGATCAACTATATCCATAATTTCGGCGCAAACACGCAGCTGTCGGCGGGATTCCAGAACACGGTGTCGCACAGCACGAACACTTATCTGACATCGGACTACAAGCCGGTGCTGACGGAGAACAACAACTATGTGTACGCGCGTCTGGGACAGCAGATCAACAAGGTGTACGTGTCGGCATCGACGGGTGCCAAACTGTTCTGGATCAAGAATGACATGAACAAGCGTCACTTCATCCGGAATCTGACCACGGTGCAGGCGACGTGGGGCATCAACAACCAATGGAACGTCCAGGGAGCTTTCCGTTACTCGCCGTCCATCCCGTCGCTTTCGGCGCTGACGGATTATGCCCAGCAGATAACTCCCTACCTTATGACGAACGGAAATCCGGACCTTAAGGTGGCAGAACTGTTCGTGTACCAGATCATGCCGAGTTTCCAGTACAAGAAGCTGAGCGCATCGCTACTGATGGGACTCGTGGCAGGACGCAACGGCGTGGTGAGCGATGTGGCGTACGTGGGCGACCGCCTGTTTCTGTCGCAGTCGGTCAACAGTAAGTCGAACCGCACGTATTCGTCGAATCTCAACGTGAGGATGAGCGACCTGAAGGGATTCGGGTTTAACGTCAGTGTGGAGTTTGCGCGCTACACGTGCAGCGGGGAGAAATGGAGCCACTCGCTGAATTCGGTGAGCGGGAGCGTGACGGTGTGGTGGAACAAGGGTCCATACACGATTTCGTACTGGCGCGAGATACCGGGCAAATACATGAACGGGCACTATGTGGGAAAAGGGGAGAACGGCGACGCGCTGCAATTTGACTGGAAGCCCAACAAGCACTGGACCATCGGTGCGAGCTGGATGTACATGTTTGACAGAAAGGGGACTCGCTATCCCTCATGGAACTATTCGGCGGTGAATCCTTCGTACACTGACCGCTACATCAAGAATAACGGCAACATGGTGGTTCTCTCGGTGAGCTATTCGGCAGATTTCGGCAAGATATTCCGCACGGGACGACGCAACCTGAACAACTCGGACAGCGGGTCGTCGCTCCTGAGGATGTAAAAAAAAACGCCACGAGCAACTAAGCAAGAAAACACCAGGTACAATGAAAAAGGCGCTGACGGCAATGGCAATAATACTCGCTCTTCTCGCAACCACGGGTTGCGGGGGGAGTGAGGGCCGCCTTGCCGTAGACGCGGAAAGAATCGTCAGCCTGACAGACGCAGGGCTGACGGAGGCGGCAATAGGAGCGATAGATTCGCTGAGAAGCCAGACTGAAAATCCGCAGAGCCGTGCCGAGCTGACTCTGCTGCACTGTCGCGTCTACGAGAAGGCGGGACTAACAGTGAGTGATGCGGAGGCGATAGGAACCGCTCTGGCATACGCAGAAGAGTCGGGCGTTACGGCAGGGCACGGGGCGGAACTGCGCTATTATCTCGCCCTGGCATACTACAACAATCAGCGATACCCTGAGGCAATATTCGAGGCTGCCGAGGCTGCTTCGGATTGGGATGGGGACGAGGCGGTGAAGGGGAAGGCGTACATGGTGCTGTCGCTTTGCCACAGTGCGGCACATAACGCCATGTCGGCTCTCACATTTGCGAAGATGGCTCAGGAGCTACTCCCGGATGACGAAGCCGCGGGGCGTACGCTTGCAGACGCACTGACGGCAGCCGGGCGGAATGAAGAAGCGGTGGAGTGGATCGGAAGTGTGGCAGAGAAAATGCCGGAGCTTTCACGCAGACAGCTTCCGGCTCTGATAGGGATGGAGGAATACGCGCGTGCGGTGGAGCTGACCGACCGAATGGAGGAAAACGGCATGATCCTGACGGAAGAGGAGGAGCTATACCGTGCATACGCAAAAGCTGCGACAGGACAGCTGGCGAAAGATGATCCGGTGCTTGCCGAACCGACATCGGACAGGACATATAACCGTGACGAGCTTCGGGTGCTCGCTGAAATACAGCGTCTGGCGGGAAACAGAAACCGGAGTGAGGAAATAGGACGCCAGCTGACGGGATTGCAGGATTCGCTGATCGCCCGGCTTTCGGAGTCGAAGATCTACGAGGATCTGTACGGGCTTGAGCACTCACGCAGAGAGGCGGAGGAACTGAATACAAGACGTACGGAGGTTAGATTCTGGATAGCCGCCGGAGCTGGGATAGTGCTGGCTGTGCTGATGGCCGGGGCAATCATACTGATGCGTCTGAGAAGCGAAAAACGACGTACGGAACAGGAAAAGCAGCTTCTGGTGCTTAACGAGGAGCTGAAACAGAGGCGCGAGGAGGGGAACAGGAAGGATGATGCGCTTTCGGAGATGTCGGGGAGGGTGGACGTGCTGTTCAAGGATCACTACGAGTCGATAGAGATGGCTGCCAATCTGCTTCTGGATGCGTCGCTATCGAAGAACTCGGAGAAGAAGATCGCTGACTCGCTGAGGAGGGTGGTGGCGGAATGCAGGGAACCGAAGTTCCTGCGCAAGCTTGAGCAGACCATCAACAAATACCGCAACAACGCCATAACGCGAATGCGGGAGCAGATACCGGAAATCAACGAGGGGGAAATGACCATCATACTCTATTCGGCGGGTAACCTGACGCCGCGGGTGATGTGCATGCTGACGGACCTGACTGCTTCGGCCCTTTACAACAAGAAATACCGCCTGAAAAAGAAGATTGCGGCGTCGGGGGCGAAGGATGCGAAAGAATTTGCAGAACTGTTCTGATAATTAGCTGATAAAGAGGGTGTTTTGGGGGAGATGTGAGAGATTAAAGAAGGGGATTTTTTTGGATAAAGTGAGAGCCGGTGATTAACTTTGCATCATCGAAAAACCAACAACAAAACCTATAAACGATTATGAAAAGACTTTCGATCATGGCTCTGCTGACAGCCACATTAGTCGGCACCTCAGTGCAGTGCACAAGCAGCAAGGCGGCGGACATCAGCAGTGACCACTTCGCGTACGTGGACAATGAATCAAGCGGAGTGATCACGGAGAAAAACGTGAAGCTTACAAAAAATTTCGAAGCGTTGTCGGTTTCGCTCGGCGTGAAGGTGTACTATACGGTGGGGAATGCCAATACCGCCAGAATAGTCGGGCCTGAGGAAAAGGTGAACCGCACGAGCGTCAGGGTAGAGGACAACACTCTTCGCATCTCGATGGAAGGAAGTAACAGAGTAATCAACAATAACCGGACGGTGAAAGTGTACGTCGAGGCACCGGCATTCAGCAAGGTCACCACGACCGTGGGCGGGTGTGTGGAAATGGAGAGTCCGCTGAAGCTTTCAGGTAATTTCGAAGTCGGGGGCAGTTCGGGCGGAATCTTTAAGTCGGATTATCTGATCGAGTGTGGCGAGTTTGACGTAGATACCAGTTCGGGATGTATAGTTGAAGTAAACAACGTGAAAGCAGATGTGATGGATCTGGACGGATCGTCGGGCACGATTATCACGGTGAAGGGAGTTGCAAACAAGCTCAATGCTGATTTCTCGTCGGGAGCAATAGCAAATATCGAGTCGGTGAAAGCGAAGAGCGGCAGCCTGGATGCTTCATCGGGAGCGATAGTGAATGCATCGAAGAACAATGGTTACAGCACGCACAGTTCGTCCGGTGCGATAATGAACCTGAGGTAACGCAATATCGAATCTGAGGTGACAGGATTGATTGCCGCCCATATACCAGGCTTAAGGTGTATGGGCGGCAATGTTTGTCAGGCGAAGATGGCGACTACCATGCCTGAGAGGATGAGAACAAGGGAGCCGACGGCGTAGGTGACGGTGTAGCCCATGACGGGGAGAGTGCTGTCGAGGCTGTCCTGGATTGCACCGAGTGCAGCCACTGCGTTGCGACTGCCGGCTACGCATCCGAGGGTGACGGCGGCGGGGAAGCGGAACAGCTTATTGGCGATGAAAATGCATAAGATCAGCGGGATAACGGTGCAGAGGACACCGATGAGGAAAAGCTGCGGTCCGACTTCGCGGAGCCCGCTGATGAATGACGGGCCGGCACTCAAGCCGACGACGGCGATAAAAAGATTGAGTCCGGCGTTATCCATGAACCATACGACGGGGCGGGGAATGTGCCCGAATGTGGGGCGCTTGGCGCGGAGCCATCCCATGACGAGTCCGGCGATGATGGCTCCGCCACTGGTGCTGAGCGAGATGGGAATGCCTCCGATGTGGATGACCAGCGCACCGATGAAACACCCGATGGCGATACTGAGCCCGATGAAAACCATGTCGGTGCGTCCGGTGGCACGGTCGGAGTAGCCGATCTCGGGTACTGCTACGGCAACATCCTGCGGGAGTCCGACGAGATGGATGACGTCGCCTTTTTCGAGGCGTACGCGGCTTTTGAGGGGGAGAGGAATTTCGTTGCGGAGAATCTTCCGGATCATGACTCCGCGCATGAATGGCTCGTGGCGCAACTCGCCCACGGTGCGTCCGGCAGCTCCTGACTTTGAGACTGTGACGGGGAGATTTTCGGTGGCGAAGTTGAGGAGATCGTGGTCGGTGACTTCGGGTCCGATCCATCCGGCATCGTCGACGATCGACTCGCGGTGACCGGAGAGGACAATGAGATCGCCTTTGTGGATGCGCATTTCCGGTTCGGGATCGCAGATTTCGCCATTGATGCGCAGGCGCTCGACGAAGTGGCGCAGACCGAGTGCGCGGATGTGGGCTTCAAGATCACTGACGGTGCGGGGGCGATTGAAATAGTCGGCTTCGGCACGATAGGCCCGGAATGAAATGGACCGGTTGGCAACCACAAGACCGGGATCGGGGGTGAAGTCGCCGGAATCAAGTTCTTCTTCAAGGCGTGCAGTCTCCGCCTTTACCTTTTTCAGCCCTCCCAGCAGGATGGGACCGAGGTTGGCAATGATCCATGCCGAGCCAATGGTGCCGAAGATGTAGGTGACGGCGTAGCATGCGGGGATCAGGTCGAGCATTCGACGGGTGTCGGCTTCAGGCAGACCGAGTGAGCGAATTGTGTCGGATCCGACACCGATGACGGCAGAGACGGTCTGTGATCCGGCAAACACACCGACGGCGATTCCTTTGTCATAGCCCATGAGGCGGCAGATGCCCACGCATGTGGCGATGCAGATGACGCACTCCACGAGGGCGAATGCGATCTGTTTGAGTCCGTCGCCCTTAAGGGAGCGGAAGAACTGGGGTCCGACACTGTAGCCAATAGCGAACAAAAAGAGCATGAATGCAAGGGACTTGACAGCATCGGAAATCTGGAGCCCCATCTGTCCGATTATGACTCCGACGATCAGTGTGGCTGTGACGGGTCCGAGGGATAGTGACTTATAGCGGAAGCCACCTATCCAGAATCCGAGACCGAGAGTCAGGAATATGGGTATAACGGGGTTTTCACGAAAAATGTCGATTAGCCATTGCATAAATTGTAGGGGGTGCGTAAGATGTGAGGAATTAAGTTGCTTATAAGGATGGAACAACGAAGGCGGGAAAATGGTTGAGGGAGGCATAAGGAAAGGCGATGTGCCTGAACGTCGGACACATCGCCTTTTTTGGGGGGGGGATGATCAGATGATGATCAGAAGGGATTACTTACGGAAGAGGAGGGGTGCCATTTCCTTGAGGCTTCGGCGCCATGTGAGGAATTCGTGACCGGTGTCGGGGGAGACGTAGGAGACGGCGTTGAATCCGGCGTCGCGGAGGTCGGCAGCTGACTGCTCCACTCTCTCGGGGTTCTCACGCGAGCCACATGACGTGAAGATGAGGCGGGGCTTTACGGTGAGGTCGGAGGGGAGGTAGATGCCGCCGCTGAGCAGACCATAGTAGTCGAACACCTCGGGGCGAGAGAGGGTGATGTTCTTGGTCTCCATGCCACCCATCGAGAGACCTGCCATAGCGCGGTGCTTCTTGTCGGGGATGGTGCGGAAGTTGGAGTCGATGTAGGGGATGAGCTCGTCGACGAGAACTGTCTCGAAGTCCTTGTAGTTGAATGATCCGATGGTGCCGAACTTGGCGTCGTTGGTCATACCGTAGGTCATGACGATGATGAAGGGCTCACATTCACCGGCAGCAATGAGATTGTCCATGATGAGGTTGGCGTGCCCCTGGTTGGACCATGCTGTCTCGTCCTCGCCCCAACCGTGCTGGAGGTAGAGGACAGGGTAGCGCTTCTTGGGGTTGGTGTTGTAGTCGGCGGGAGTGTAGACGAAAGCGCGCTTCTGAAGTCCGGTGGAGGGGGAGTTGAAGAGCACCTGCTGAACGTTGCCATGGGGGACGTCCTTGAGGGCGAAGAAGTCGGCATCCCGGGCGGGAATCTCGATACCGCTTTCCCAACGGCATGAGCCGAAGTAGTTGTTGGCACCGGGATCGTTGACGGTGGCACCGTCGATAGTGAGATGATAGTAGTGGAAGCCTTCATCCATGGGTCCCTGTGTGGTACCGGACCATACTCCGTCCTTGTCCTTGTGAAGGACGGTGCCTCCACGACCGCCGAGACCGAGGCTGACGATTACGGACTTGGCTGTGGGTGCGTCGATGCGGAAGCGGGCATAGCCTTCGGAGTTGACCATGGGATACTGCTGACCGGGCTGATTGAGCTCGTTGGGACGGAAGTCCTCGACGGGGACGCGGGCATCAAGCACGGGATCGAAGTTCTTGACGGCGTAGTAGGCTTTCTTGGGCTTGAGGTTTTCGTCGAAGAGGAGGGGATGGTTGTTGACACCGAGCCATGAATCGCCGTCGCAGAGGTTCCAGAGGGTGACGTTGTCGATCTTGTCCTTGTGCTTGCGGAACACGCGGAAGAAGCGGTCGAACTGGTCCTCGTGGAGGGTGGAGACGTAGGGAGCCATGGGTGCGTTCTGACCGCGGGAGAAACGGAGCTGTCCGCCCATTTCCTCGTTGCAACGCACGTCGAGTTCGGTGATGTGGATATGGTCGACGAGCTCGGAATACTTGGTGAGAGCGGAGTCGATGTCCTCGACTGTGGGACCGTAGATGTTGTAGTGTCCCTGCATACCGATACCGGTGATGGGTACACCGGCATCCTGCATTTTCTTGACCATGTTGTAGATACGGTCGCGCTTAAGGGGGGTGGCTGCGTTGTAGTCGTTGTAGACAAGGATTGCATCGGGATCGGCTTCGTGAGCGAACTCGAAAGCCATGGCGATGAATTCGTCGCTGCAGAGCTTGTAGAGGCGGCTCTCACGGTAGGGGTTGGGGGTGCGACCGAACCAACCGGGACCGGCGTCGGACATAGCTTCATTCACGACGTCCCATGCGTAAACTACGTCCTTGTAGCGGTTGACAACGGTGTGGATGTGGTCGCGGAGACGATCGTAGAACACTTCCTTGGAAACAGGATTGCCGTCCTTGTCCTCGAACATCCAGTCGGCGAACTGAGAGTGCCAGACGAGAGTGTGACCGCGGAGCTTGATACCGTTGTTGCGGCAGAAGTCGGCGATGCTGTCGGCAAGCCCCCAATGCCAAACGCCTTCGGCGGGATGGAGCTCGCCGGGTTTCATTGCGTTCTCGGCGGTGATGCTGTTGAACTGCTTCTTGATCAGTTCAATCTGAGCGGGATCGGAAATGTTGCGTGGATTGACAGCGACGCCGATTGTGAAATAGTCAGAATAGGCGTCCTTGAGGCTCGCGGGACCATTGTCGACCGGCGGACCGAACTGGGCAAATGCGGAGACAGCAACAGCCACTGACGCAAAAGCCGAAAGAAAAGCTCGTTTCATGTGATGATGAGGTTTGTGGATTATTGATTAGTTAGTGATGAATCAACGAAGAATCGGGAGGACATATTCCTCTAAGAAATATGACTCGACGGGAAGAAGAAGGTTTAACGGTGCGGGAAGAAAAAATGAAGAAGAACCGGGCGGTCACAAAAAAGTTGGGTGCGGGAAGCAAACAATCGAGGGGTGCGGAGTGTTATAAAGACAGTTTCAGCTATTTGAAGAAAGCGGATTCATCACTCTTACGATTAACGAACGACTTTCTATCCGAAAAAACCTGAACTGTTCTATCACTCGGAAAAACACACTTTTTTTAAGGAAACACTATCATTCAGAAACTATACACAGGGTAGCGGCCACGAGCCGCTACCTCCGATACAGAAAAACACACAACCTGACGCCCGCAGGACGGACGACGACCAAAAAGGATCACAATTATGGTTACGACCGGCACACACACTTCACAACCATCAGCCCACCGCACCGGAATCATGACCCTAAGCCTTAAAAAAGGCGAGGGAGGCATGGTGATCCGGTGGCGCGTCATGTTACTGACGCTGCTTCTGGCGGCTTTGAGTACCATAGGAACGCGGGGGCAGGTGGTGAGCGATTCGGCTCTCATCTATTTCCACCAGTCAAAGACAGATCTTCTGCCCGGATACAAGGGTAACGGCGGGCGTCTGGAAAGAATGCTCGAAAGGCTCAATGCATGGACAACGGGAGATTCAGCCGAGTACAGACTAAAGGAGGTGAGAGTGGAGGGAGAGGCTTCGCCCGAGGGACCGGCAGCACTGAACCGCACGCTCTCGGAAAAGCGTGCCGAAAGAATATTCGATTATTTCGCATCAAGAATAAATCTGCCGGATTCACTGACAAGATTCAGAATGACGGGACGTGACTGGCAGGGACTCTACGATCTGGTGGAGGGGGATGAAGCCGTGCCTTACAGAGATGAGGTGATGGCGCTTCTGAACCAGTCGGAACGTAGGGGCGGTCCGCTTACGGGCAATGATCTTCTTGCCCGCCTGAAAGCACTGAGAGGCGGCGGGCCTTACAGCTACATGTACAACCATCTCTTTCCCACGCTCCGCGCCTCCCGCATCTATGTGGAATATGAGCGGATGCTTGCTGAAGAGCCTGACGGAGAACCAGCAGAGGAACCTATAACCGAAATCACTGAAATCATAGAGACTCCCGAGATCGAGGAGCCGGCGTGGACTCCCATAGAGAAGGAGAACCGACGTCCGTTCTACATGGCTCTGAAGAGCAACATGCTCTATGACGCGCTCGCCGTGCCGAGCATAAGCGCAGAGTTCTACGTGGGACGCAACTGGTCGGTGGCTGCCAACTGGATGTACGGCTGGTGGGACAATGACCACAAGCACCGCTACTGGAGAGCCTACGGAGGCGACATAGCCGTCAGGAAATGGTTTGGCTCCAAGGCGCACGAGAAGCCGCTGACGGGACACCATATCGGGGTGTACGGCGGTGTAGTCACCTACGATTTCGAATTCGGCGGTACGGGCTACATGGGCGGTAAGCCGGGACACACTCTGTGGGACCGGTGCATGAAGACAGGCGGAGTGGAGTACGGCTATTCGCTGCCGATAGGCAGACGCCTAAACATCGACCTCACGATCGGCATAGGCTATATGGGCGGCAGATACGTGAAGTACCGTCCGAGTCACAGCGGCCACAGCTATGTGTGGGAATCAACCCACAATCTCAACTGGTTTGGTCCAACAAAAGCAGAAATATCCATCACATGGCTTATCGGTCATGACAACTATAACAGAAAGAAATGAAAACTTTAGTCAAATACATCATAATCATGCTGGCAGCCACAGCCGCCACGGGGTGCACACACAAGGACCTCGGGGAGGAGGCTGACGAGAACATGAGAGTGAGAGTGGTGTTTGACTGGAAAAAATCACCTGACGCCACTCCAGCCTCAATGTCGCTTTACCTATACGAGCGAAGCGGGGGAAAACCGCTGCGCTACGTGTTTGACAACCGTGACGGAGGCATCATCAGTGTGCCCGTGGGTCATTACGACGCCGTGGCGATGAGCAGTGACAACACTGACTGGGCGATGGTGAGGAACACCGAGCAGAAGGAGAATTTCGAAATCTACACCGACGAGGTGGACGGAATGAACGTGGATGATCTGAACGAAGGACTTGAGACGTACACGAGCGAAGACCCGGATCACGCCGTGGTGAAAACTCCCGACATGCTCTGGACAGCAACTGACGGAACATTCGACGTGAACTTCGGCGTGGAAGAGACCTTGATCACGCTTTACCCCGATGAAGCGATATGCCACTACACGATCGACATATACGATGTGGAAAATATCGACTACCTTAAAGATATGACGCTATTCTCGACATTCTCGGGGATGGCGGGGGGCATATATCCCGGACAGGAGTCGGCAACGGACAACAGCATGACACTGCCACTGACGATGAAGGTGACGGATGACGGGAGTTCGATCCACGGAGAATTCATGACGTTCGGGGAGTGCCCAGACATCTACCGGTCGAATAACCTGCATCTCTATGTGTTTCCGGAAGAAGGCGGTCCGTCAGCCTCGCCCGAGGGAATGACACGCGGAGGGGAAGAAGCGCCGGACCTGAGCAAGGCGCATGCCTACGCATTTGACGTGAGCGATCAGGCTCATAATGCCTCTGACCCGAAGCACGTGCACATCGTGATCCACGGACTGTCGCTACCGCGTCCGATACATGACGGTGGAGGCCTGAAGCCGGTGGTGGATGACTGGCTCGTGGAATATATCGACATCCCGATGAAGTGAGGAGCGGGGACACCTCTCCCTCACATCCACCCCGCGCTCATGGTACAGAATGACACGGGATGAATAAGAAAAAAGAATGGTAATTACGATGAACTTTTTTCGCTGTCAAGCACTTATATTATAAAAGGGCAAAAGAAATTACCCTGTCAGAAATAAAGAAATATTCAAAACACACACAATGATGAAAAACACAACTTTGCTCTTAGCACTTGCCACATCGCTGGCACTCGCCTCCTGCTCGGAAGATGAGCCGGTGAGCGTAAACAAAGGCGAATCTATCAGTTTCAGACCCGCAATGGGCATGGCATCACGTGCCACTGAAACGACCAACAGCAACCTCAGCAAGATCATGGTTACCGCCCTTGAGGGTAACAGCCAGTACTTCACGGATCTGGCTTACGTGAAAGGAAGTGACGGATTTTTCGTGTCGGATCCGGCGTACTACTGGCCCGGCGACGACAGCGAGCTTACGTTCTACTCCTACGCCCCCACAATGGATGAACTCGGCGGAGACATCACAATAAATTCGAGTGAAAAGAAACTGAAGGATTACCAGATAGCCGAGGATGTGGCTGATCAGGTGGATTTCATCACGGCAAAGGGCACCGGCAAGAAATCGGTGAACGAGACAGCAGGACTTGAGCTTACGTTCGGTCACAGACTGTCGCAGATCGAGTTGCGAGCCAAATCGGACAATGCCGCGTACACATTTAAGGTAGCAGGCATGCGAATCGGTCGCGCTCAGTTCATGGGAACGTACGATTTCGATACCAATGAATGGACTCTTGACGACTGGCATGATACGGCGGTGTACACTTCGTCGTGCGATACAGTGACACTCGCATCCACTCCTGTCTCAATCATGGGTAAGTCAGGCAATGCGATGCTTATGCCGCAGACACTTGCCTCTCCGTGGTCGCCGAAGAATGACCCGGATAACGTGGCACGCGGATCGTACCTGTCGGTACTCGTGCAGATCACTACTAAAGATGGTGCACGCGTCTATCCTTTCCCCTCCGACTCTCAGAAGGATGATAAAGGAAATCTGAGACAATTCGCATGGACTTCAGTGCCTCTGAGCGGTACATGGGAGCAGGGCAAGAAGTACGTCTATACGCTTGACTTCACTGAAGGCGCAGGCAATGTGGATCCTGATGATCCTCTGCCCGGAACTTCCGTACTCGGCGACGCCATCAAGTTCACGGTGAACGTGGAGAACTGGACTGAGACTGACATTCCTATCTCCGAAAAGCCTCAGGAAGGTCCGAATTATTCAAAGTAAGAAATATAAAAGAAACACAATACAGCAAATAGCAAGGCACTCCGTCGAATCCGGACGGGGCGCCTTGCTATTTGTAAGGTATTGTAATTGGCAGGTTCAGCGCGAGAGCGAGTTGAGCCGGGCAATGTATTTGCCGAGGATGTCAAACTCGATGTTGACGCGGGTGCCAACGGTTATCTCGCTGAAATTGGTGTGCTCAAGGGTGTAGGGGATGATTGCCACACGGAATGAGTCGGGGAGGCTGTCGCAGACGGTGAGACTCACGCCGTTGACTGTGACAGAGCCTTTCTCAACAGTGAAGTAGCCGCGGGAAATCAGTTCGGGAGAGACGGAATACTGAAACTTGAAGTAGCGGCTTCCGTCGACTTCCTCGATGCCGGTGCATACGGCAGTGCAATCGACGTGTCCCTGCACGATGTGTCCGTCGAGTCGTCCGTTCATGATCATTGAGCGCTCCAGATTGACGAGTGATCCGGGACGGAGATCGCCGAGGTTGGACCGGTCAAGTGTCTCCTGGATTGCGGTGACGGTGTAGGTATGATCCGGATTGAGCGAAACTACGGTCAGGCATACGCCGTTGTGGGCGACGGACTGGTCGATGCGGAGCTCGTCGGCGAATGAGCAACGGACGGTGAGGTGGAGGTTGCCGCCGGCACGCTCGGCGCGCACTACGGTGGCCGGCTCTTCGACAATGCCGGAGAACATCAGTCCTCGCCCTCCTCGTCTTCCTTCATGTTGTGGAAGACATTCTGGACATCCTCGTCCTCTTCGAGTTTCTCAAGGAGCTTGTCGATGGCTGCGCGATCCTCGGGGGCTACTTCCTTGAGGTCGTTGGGTATGCGCTCGAATTCAGCCGAGATGATCTCGAATCCGTTGGACTCGAGGTAGGACTGGATGTTGGAGTACTCCTCGAAGGCACCGTAGAGGACAATCTGCTGGTTGCCGTCGTCGTCCTCGTCATGACCAAGTTCGTCAACGCCGTAATCGATGAGTTCGAGTTCGAGATCGTCGAGAGAAACGCCATCCTTAGGCTTGATCTTGAAGACGCATTTGTGATCGAAGAGGAAGGTAAGGGAGCCCTGGGTGCCGAGAGATCCGCCGTGCTTAGTGAAGTAGGAGCGGACGTTGGCAACGGTGCGAGTGTTGTTGTCGGTAGCAGCCTCGACGAAGATGGCGATGCCGTGGGGTCCGTATCCCTCGTAGGTGATTTCCTTATAGTCGCCGGCATTCTTGTCGGTAGCTTTCTTAATGGCGCGCTCCACGGTGTCCTTAGGCATGTTTGCAGCCTTGGCGTTCTGCATGAGGACACGGAGACGGGGGTTTGTGTCGGGGTCGGGACCGCCTGCCTTGGCGGCGATGGTGATTTCCTTACCGATACGGGTGAATGTGCGGGACATGTTGCCCCAGCGTTTTAGTTTGCGTGCTTTGCGGTATTCAAAAGCTCTTCCCATGGGAGTATGTTAAATAATATGACTTATAATGTTGAGTAATAATCAAATGAAGTGTTAACGAAGCTCGGCTCCGAGACGCTTGGAGAGGTTGGTGACGATCTTCTGCATGACGGCGTCGATCTGCTTGTCCTGGAGGGTCTTTTCGGGATCCTGGAGGGTGATGGAGATGGCGTAGGATTTCTTGCCGGCAGGGAGGTTGGCACCTTCGTAGACGTCGAAGAGTGTGACGTCGCGGAGGAGACGCCGCTCGCTCTCAGCCACGACTGCCTTGACCTGGTCCATGACCACGGAGGAATCGATGAGGAGTGCGAGGTCGCGCTTTACGGGCTGTGTCTTGGGGAGAGGGGTGTAGGAGACTGTGCGCTTTGCCACCAGGCGCGTGAGGGCTGTCCAGTCGAGCTCGGCGTAGCAGACAGGCTGCTTGATGTCGGCTACTTTGAGGATTGCCTTGGCAAGAATGCCGACGGATCCGAGCTGCTTGCCTGAGCGTGTGGCAATCAGGAGTGAGGCTGAGAAGATGTCGGATGCGGGGGCAGGGGTGAGGGAAATCTCGCGTTCGGTGACTCCGATACGAGCCAATACGTTGGCTACTACGGCTTTAAGGTCGTAGAAAGTGGCTTCGAGGGCGGGACGGAGCCATGATGCAGAGCGCTGATTTCCGGTCATCCAGATGGCGAGGCGCGAGCCTTCGGAATAGGGGGCGAGGGGACGCTCGGCGGTGGACTCTGACGCGGGGTCGAAGAAGTAGACGTTGCCGAACTCGTAGAACATGAGGTCGGACGACCGGCGGTTGACGTTGTGTGCGATGGACTCAAGTCCGCCGAACAGGAGAGTCTGTCGCATCACGTTGAGGTCGGCCGAGAGGGGGTTTAGGAGCTTCACGCAACGATCGACGGGATAGGTGGCGAGGGGTGCGTAGTAGGCTTCGGCGGTGAGGGAGTTGTTGAGAATCTCGTTGAATCCCTGTGCCGAGAGCTGCTGGGAAATGAGGCGACGTAGGTCGTCGGCGGAGTCGGTAGGAGTCTGGTAGGAGAGGGATGCGTGGAGCTGTCCGGAAAGTTCGACGTTGTTGTAGCCGTAGACGCGCAGGATTTCCTCGACAACGTCGCAGGGACGGCGGACGTCGACGCGGTAGGTGGGGACGAGAAGGTCGATCTCTCCGTCGCGGCGCGCGATGATCTCAATTTCGAGGGAGCGGAGGATGGAGTCGACGGTATCAGGGTCGATCACCTTGCCCACGAGGTCGTTGACGTAGGAGTAGGAGAGGGTGACGGGATAGGGGTCGATGCGGACGGGATAGATGTCGACGGGCTCTCCGCACACTTCACCTCCGGCAAGCTCCTGCACGAGGAGCGCGGCGAGCTTGAGGATGTACATTGTGCAGTTGGGGTCGGCACCGCGCTCGTAGCGGAAGGATGCGTCGGTGTTGAGACCGTGGCGGCGGGCAGCCTTGCGGATCCATGTGGGATGGAAGTAGGCGCTCTCAAGGAAGATGTCGGTGGCTGACTCGGTGACGCCTGAGTCGAGACCTCCGAATACGCCTGCGAGACACATGGGCTCGGATTCGTTGCATATCATCAGGTCGCGGGAGTCGAGCTTGCGTTCCACGCCGTCGAGGGTTGTGAAGGGCGTGCCGTCAGGGAGGGTGCGGACCACTACGTGACCGCCTTTGATCCTGGAGACGTCGAAGCAGTGGAGGGGCTGTCCGAATGAGTGGAGGAGATAGTTGGTGATGTCGACAACGTTGTTGATGGGGCGCTGGCCGATAGCCGTAAGGCGTTCTTTGAGCCATGCGGGGCTTTCGGCGACCTTGACGCCTCGGATGGTGAGTCCGGAATAGCGGGGACATGCCTCGGTGTTGTCGACGGTGACCTTAATGGCTCCGTCGGGACGGTTGACGCGGAATGCGTCGACTGAGGGACGCTGAAGCTGAGATGGAATGGCGTGGCGGTCGAGCCATGCTGCGAAGTCGCGTGCTACGCCATAATGGCTTGCTGCGTCGACGCGGTTGGGGGTGAGGTCGACTTCGAGGACGTAGTCGCTTGAGAGTCCGTAGTAGAGGGCGGCGGGAGTGCCGGGACGTAGGTCAGGGTCGTCGATTACGATGATGCCTGCGTGAGATGTGCCGACGCCGATTTCGTCCTCGGCGCATATCATGCCGAATGATTCGACGCCACGGATCTTTGATTTCTTGATGGTGAATTCTTTGTCGCCGTCGTAGAGGACGGTGCCGACCGTGGCAACGACTACTGTCTGCCCTGCGGCAACGTTGGGGGCGCCGCATACGATCTGTACGGGCTGTCCGTCGCCGAGGTCGACTGTGGTGACGTGGAGATGGTCGGAGTCAGGATGGTCGACGCAAGTGAGAACTTTGCCGATGACGATACCCTTGAGCCCTCCGCGGATTGACTCGACTTCCTCTACGCCTCCGGTCTCAAGACCGAGCGAAGTTAGGGCGTCGGCGAGCTGCTGAGGGGTCTGGGAGAAGTCGATATATTGTTTCAGCCACTTATAAGAAATGTTCATAATCGGAAATTTGGATTCGGGAATGTGATATAATCGGCAAAATTACAAAGAAATATTGAGAAAGTGGATTGTTTGGGGGATTTTTTGTGGAAAAGGGTCAGTGGAGGTGTGTGGCGACCTGGGAGGCGATCTGCTTCATGCCGAGGACGGTGGGATGGCCGGCGCGTTTGTCGATGTCGGTGAGCCGGATGAGGTTGATGCCGTAATGGTCGCAGATTGCGGCTGTGGATTGGTTGATTTCAGGTGATAGTTCGGTGTTGAGGATGAAGTGGATTTCGGCTCCGGGATAGCGGTCGAGGAGTGAGCGGAAGAGATGGGCGAGGGCGGGACGGTAGGAATAGAGTTGCTCAGGGGTGGGGTTTTCGTAGACGTAGTCGCCGATGGGTGCTCCAGCCCATGAATCGTTGGTAGCTCCGAGGACGAGGATTACGTCGGGCGATCCGAGATTGTCGGCGCGGGCGATGAAGGAGCGCCGGGAGTAGTCGTCGCCGTTATAGCCGGTGTTGCAGACGGTGGAGCCGGAGAATGAGTTGTTGGTGACGAGGCGCAGTCCGTTTTCGCGGAGGAGGATGTGCCACCAAAGCTGTGAGGGGGATGAGACGTCGGTGAGGTCGGGGTTGGGCTGCTCGAAGTACCAGACGTAGTTGGTGTCGGGGGATACGTAGCCCTGGAATGTGGAGTAGGAGTCGCCGAGAATGGAAACGCCTTTGCGGCTCTGCGCCGAGAGAGGGAGAATGGAGATGATAAGGGAGAGGGCTGAAATGATGCGTAGTGCTGACATAATTGATGATGGATTAGGGGGAATGAAGAGTTTCTACGGCAAAAATAAGAAAAGAAATCGGGAATGAGGGAAAATTTGCTTAATTTTGTGGTTGCTTCACGAAAATAATACAGAATCATGGGCAAGAATAAACTGAAGAAATTCGGCGAGATGGCTGAACTGGACTTTGTGTTTCAGTACCCGTTCGGTGTGCTGAAGGAGCAGGGATTCCCGTACAAGGGGAAGTGGCACAGCGAGGTGTTCGGGAATGAGAATCCGATCGTGCTTGAGCTTGGCTGCGGAAAAGGGGAGTACACTACGGGGCTTGCGCGCCGCTTTGCGAACCGGAACTACATAGGCGTGGACATCAAGGGCGCGCGAATGTGGACGGGAGCGAAGGAGGCTGAGCGGGAGGGGCTTAAGAATGTGGCTTTCCTGCGTACTGACATCGAGCTTCTGCCGGAATTTTTCGCTCCGGGTGAGGTGGCGGAGATCTGGATCACGTTCTGCGACCCTCAGATGAAGAAGACCCGGAAACGGCTGACATCGACGCGCTTCATGGGTCTCTACCGCAAGGTGATGAAGGACGGGGGGCGCGTGAACCTGAAAAGCGACAGTCCGTTCCTCTACACGTACACGAAGCGGATGGTGGAGAAAAACTCTCTGCCGCTTCTGCATGACACGGCTGACCTCTACGGAAGCGCGGGCGGGGAACTGCCCGAGGGGCTGCGGGAGATACGCACGCACTACGAAAATCAATGGCTGCAGCGCGGGCTGAGCATCAAGTATCTGGCGTGGGAGCTGCCGCACGACGGCGGGCTTGAGGAGCCGGAGGAGGATGACATAGAGCAGGACACTTACCGCAGCTATTCGCGCGGCTACATTCAGGGCGTCGTGACGGAAGAAACGGAATAATGAAACAATAACTGGTAATATTAAATATGGAAAGACTTTATCCTCAACTTATACTTGACGCGCTGAAAAACGTGCGCTATCCCGGAAGCGGGAAAAATATCGTGGAAGCCGGCATGGTGGAGGACGATATAAGAATTGATGGAAAGCGGGTGACGCTGTCGCTGGTGTTTGACCGCCCGACGGATCCGTTCATAAAGTCGGTGGTCAAGGCTGCCGAGACTGCGATCAACACGTACATCTCGCCTGAGGTGGAGATCAAGGGGAATATCTCGGTGAAGACGAAGCAGGTGGCTCCTCAGCCTGCTGTGAAGCCGCTGGCAGGAGTGAAGAATATCATCGGAGTGTCGTCGGGTAAGGGCGGCGTCGGGAAGTCGACGGTCGCCAGTAATCTGGCTGTGGCACTCGCTGCGGAGGGCTACAGGGTCGGGCTTCTGGATGCGGACATTTTCGGACCGTCGATGCCTAAAATGTTTGGGGTGGAGGATGAGACTCTCTACATGCACAAGGTGGATGGCAGGGAGCTTATCATTCCGCTGGTGCGCTACGGGGTGAAGCTTCTGTCGATCGGCTTCCTCGTGGACAAGAACAAGCCGGTGCTGTGGCGCGGGTCGATGGCGTCGAATGCCCTGAAACAGCTGATAACTGACGCTGACTGGGGTGAACTGGATTATTTCGTGATCGATATGCCGCCGGGAACGAGTGACATTCATCTGACACTTGTGCAGACGCTGGGGATCACGGGTGTGGTGATAGTCAGCACTCCGCAGGAGGTGGCACTGGCTGATGCACGGAAGGGTGTGGCGATGTTCACTGATCCGAAGGTGAATGTGCCGGTGCTCGGGATGGTGGAGAATATGGCGTGGTTCACTCCGGAACAGCATCCTGACGAGAGATACTATATCTTCGGTCGCGAGGGTGCGGTGAAGATGGCTAAGGAGCTTGGGGTGAAACTTCTGGCGCAGATACCGGTGGTGGGGAGCATCTGCGAGGGGGGTGATGACGGCGAGCCGATAGCGCTGAAGGATACAGTGGCGGGCGAGGCGTTCCGTCATCTTGGGCGTGAGGTGATAGAAGCTGTGGATGAGAGGAATGCCACGCTTCCGGAGACGGTGAAGGTAGAGCTGAAGAAGGGTTAGGAGTTGAGGGTTGAGAGAAAAATGGAACGGCGCTGCGTTGATTGTGACGCGGCGCCGTTCGAGATTTATCAGGTTCTGCCTTATGACGGGGGGATTAAGCTTTTTTGGCTTTTTCAGCCTTGGGGGCTTTTTCGGCTTTCGGAGCTTTTTCGGCTTTCTTGGCGGCCGGCTTTTTTGCCGCTTTCTTTGCCGGCTTCTCCTCGGGATCGGCTTCGGGTGCGGGTGCTTCCTCTGACTTGGGGGCGCGCAGCTTGTGCTCTTCGTTGAAATGCTCGATGTTGAGACGCATTGAGGTCACTTCCTTGTTGAGTGACTCGATCTCGCGTGCCTGATTGCGGATGGTGGTGAGGAGGGAGTTGAGTTCCTCGTTCTCGATGGAGAGGGGGTACTGCTCCTCGACACGCACGATGAAGTCGGAAAGGACGTTCATATAGTTGGTGAATGCCTGGAAGGGAGTCTCGTAGGGTGAGAAGTGGGAGTGAACGGCGCCGTCAGCCATGTGCTTGGTGGACATGTAGTAGAAGTGGTCGCTTGCCTGGAGGTAGTTCCAGTCCTGCTTCAGTCGGCGGTCGTCGCAGAGGCGGACGCGCTCAGCCACGGAGTAGAGCTTGTTGAAGGCTTCGTTCTGGAGCTTGTTGCCAAGCCATGCTGAAGTGTCGCGTGCTTCGTCGGCCCATGAGATGGGGTGAACGACGCTGAGGGTGTCGACGGGCTTGAGCTTGGAAATGGCTTCGGAGGGAGTCCAGAAGTCGATGCCACGCTCGGCAGCGAAGCGGGGAAGTGCCTCAAGGAACTGGAAGATACCGCTCTCACGGGGCTGCATCTCGCCAAACGTCTCAAGATTCATGAACAGGTTGACAACCTGCTCCTCGGCGGGAGTGGATGCGATCCAGTCGATGTACTTGTCGGCGGTGAGGGGATATGCGTCCCAGTTGGGGTCGGAGAAGCGGAAAGCGATGTCGTCGGAGAGCTTGGAGTTCTTGAGGAGGAGCTTGAGCTTGGGAGCGGAAGCGGCGGCATAGACGTAGTTGGGCGACTTCCATCCGAGGATGTGCTTCGCGCCGTCGGTGATAGCGCCTTTGTAGCCCATGTCGAGGATCTGCGGAGCCATTTCGTCGCAGTAGATAAGCTCGGTGTTGCGGAACACGACGGGCTTGACGCCGAAGAGGTCGTGGAGCTTCTTGTCGTGCATCTCGACCTGTGCGCGGAATTCCTCGGGATCGGTGAGGGATGCGAGAGAGTGGTCGTAGGTCTCGGCGAGGAATTCGACTTTTCCGGTGTCGGCGAGTTTCTTGAGAAGGTCGACAAATTCGGGGACGTACTGCTCGCACTGTTCGAGCGCGACGCCAGTGATCGAGATTGCGCAGCGGAATTTGCCCTTTGTCTCCTCGATCATCTTGAGGAGCGACTGAGCAGCGGGGATGTAGCTGCGCTGGGCGATGCGGGTGATAATATCGTCGTTGGCGAAGTCGTCGTAGTAGTAATGGTCATTGCCGATGTCGAAGAAGCGATAGCGTTTCAGACGGAAAGGCTGGTGAATCTGGAAGTAAAAACAGATAGCTTTCATGAGGCTGTATGTTGAATTGATGGGGTATTAAATGAAATTATGTGTTATTATTTCTGTCCGAGGACACGCTTGTAGATGTCGATGACCTTGGCTCCTGCCTTGTCCCAGGTGATTCCGGCAACTTCCTTGAGTCCGTCCTCGCGGAGCTGGTTGTACATGGCGGGGTAGGTGATGATGGAGTAGATGGCGTCAGCCATTGCGTCGATGTCCCAGTAGTCGGTCTTGATGACGTTGGTGAGAATCTCGGCGCAACCTGACTGCTTCGATATGATCGAGGGGACGCCCATCTGCATCGCCTCCAGGGGCGAGATGCCGAATGGCTCGGAGACGGAGGGCATCATGTAGACGTCGGACGCCTTCAGCATCTCGTAGACCTGCTTTCCTTTCTGGAATCCGGGGAAGTGGAAGCGGTCGGCGATGCCGCGCTCGGCGGCGAGGTTGATCATCTTGTCCATCATGTCGCCGGATCCAGCCATAACGAAACGGACGTTGTGGTCGAGCTTCAGGACCTTGGCGGCAGCCTCGACGAAGTACTCGGGACCTTTCTGCATGGTGATGCGGCCGAGGAAGGTGACGATCTTTTCCTTCGGCTTGGTGACCTGGACGTTGAGGAGCTCGTCGCTGAGAGGAACAACGGCGTTGTGGACTGTGGTGACCTTGTTGGGGTCGATGCCGTACTTCTCGATGACGGTCTGGCGGGTGAGATTGGATACGGTGATGATGTGGTCGGCGTGGAGCATGCCGTCACGCTCGATGTTGAACACGGTGGGGTTGACGTTGCCGCGGGAGCGGTCGTAGTCGGTGGCATGGACGTGGATCACGAGGGGCTTGCCGGTGACCTGCTTGGCGTGGATTCCGGCGGGATAGGTGAGCCAGTCGTGGGAGTGGATGATGTCAAACTGCTCGGTGCGAGCGACGACGCCCGCCATAATGGAATAGTTGTTGATCTCTTCCAGAAGGTTGTCGGGGTAGCGTCCGGAGAATTCGATGCAACCGAGGTCGTTGGTGCGCATGTAGTTGAAGTCGGCGTAGATGTGGTCGCG
>CAMWPM010000044.1 GCA_947176235.1 uncultured Bacteroidales bacterium
CTCCCCCTCTCCCCTCCCCAACGAATAAAGTCATTATCTACATATTGATGTTTTCAGCATGAAACGCTATCTTCTCGCCATTCTGGCTGCCGGGTCTCTCGCCCTGCCCGCCGTTGCTCAGGTCAATTCCGCCAGCGATGCTTCCTGGCTTGAACGCGCCATCCTCATGTATAGGGATGCCAATTATGTGGGTTGCCTCGACCAGCTCGACGCAGCTCCCGAGTTCATGGATCAGTCTATGGCTGAGCGTGCGGCTTTCTACCGTGCCATGTCGGCTATGCGTGTTTCCCGGCCCGGGGCTGATGTCCTCCTGCAGCGATTTGTCGACGCCTATCCCGCCTCCGTCCTCCGTTCGGAAGCCATGTTGGCATTGGCTGCGGAGGCTCTCGACGGCTCTGAGTGGCACAAGGCTCTCGCAATCCTCGATTCCATCGACCCCGCGTCGCTCGACGAGGACAATGCGGCACGCTGGAGCATCGCCCGCGCAATTGCGCTTATTAACACCGGTCATCCCGACGAAGCCGACCGTCTCCTAAGCTCGGTATCTGCCCCCGACTATGCCCGTCAGGCAGCCTTCTACCGAGGCTACATTCTCTTCACTCAGGGCGATTATGATCAGGCTGAGACTATCTTCCGTTATTCCGCTTCCGATCCTGCCTATCGTGCAAAGTCCGATGTCTACCTCGCTCAGATTCTCTACATGAAGTCCGATTGGTCACAGGCGCTGTCTGTCGCTCAGCGGTCCATCGGCAATCCTTCCATCTCCACCGACCAGTCAGCCGAACTTCAGCGTGTGGCAGGTGAGGCCTCATGGCATCTCGGCGACAATCATTCCGCCGTCAGCTACCTCTCCGGCTACCGTCAGGCTGTAGATGACCCGCGCCCCTCGGCTCTCTACATCCTCGCTCTCGCCGACTACGAGGACGGACGCTATGCCCGGTCCATATCCACCCTCAATGCCATCTCCGACCGCGACGACGCTATCGGTCAGAGCGCGCTCCTGCTTCTCGGGCAGGCTTACCAGGCTACCGGCAACTCCCAGGCTGCTCTCCTCGCTCTCTCACGCGCCGCATCTATGGACTATGATGAAGCCGCCACGGAGACAGCGCTTTACGATTTTGCTGTCGCACGTCTGAATGGCGGAAAAGTGCCTTTCGGATCATCTGTCGAGGGGCTCGAAGCCTTCCTTTCCCGCTTCCCCGACTCACCTTATGCGCCTAAGGTTCAGGAATATATCATCACCGGATATATGACCGACAACAACTACGAGCGCGCCCTCCGCAGCATCGAATCCGTAAAATCCCCCTCCCCCGCCCTCCTCCGTGCCCGTCAGCAGGTGCTTTACACTCTCGGCACACGCGATCTTGCAGCCGGCAACGTCTCCCTCGCCCTTTCCCGCCTCCGGCAGGCGGCTGACATGCGCTCCCAGAATCCCGATATCGCTCTTGAATGTAATCTTTGGATCGGTGAGTGTCTGTATGCGCAGTCCGACTATTCCGGAGCAGCTGCAAGTTATCTCGCTTATCTCAAGGGTGCCAAGGATGGATCCTACAACCGCGCCCTTGCTCTTTACGATCTCGGATACGCCCGTTTCGCCGAAAAGCGCTTCAACGATGCAATGACCGATTTCAACCGTTTCCTCAAGAATCCCGCTGGTGCTTCCGCAGCTATGCGCGCCGACGCCTGGAATCGTATTGCCGACTGTTATTACTACAGTTCCCGCTTCTCCGCAGCCGCTCAATGCTACGAACGTGCCTTCGACACCGATCCCTCCACCGGCGACTACGCTCTCTATCAGCTTGCCGTCATGAAGGGTCTGGCGCGCGACCATAAGGCGAAGATCGAAGGCATGGAGCGCATGATGAATCAGTTCCCCTCCTCCGCACTCATCCCCTCCGCACTCCTTGAGATTGCTGAAGCGCAGGGCGAACTCGGCGATCGCGACGCCGCCATCGCCACCTATTCCCGCCTCGCGTCATCTTTCCCCTCCACCCCGCAGGGGCGTCAGGGACTGTTGTTGCTTGCCATCACCAAGGCCGACGCCGGCGATCGCGCAGGTGCCATCGCAGCCTACAAGAAGGTAGTCACATCCTCCCCCACCAGCGAGGAAGCCCGTGTGGCTAATGACGACCTGAAGCGCCTTTACGCCGAGGCTGGCGATATTTCCGGCTACGCTTCATTCATCAATTCTGTCCCCAACGCTCCCGCCGTCGACTCCGCCGATCTCGAAGCTATGGCTTTCTCGGCTGCCGAGCGTGCCCACAACGCATCCGGCGACGTATCGCTCATGGAGAAATACCTTTCTCAATTCCCCGACGGACCCCACGCGGCTGTCGCACTCCTTGCCGTCGCCGACTGGCAGGTACGTTCAGGCATGACCGATAAGGCTGTCGATTCCTACCGTGGTGTGATCGACCGCGCCCCCGACGCCGCCACGCTCAATCGCGCTCGCCTCGGGCTCCTCCGCTCCGCACGCGACATGGGCTTGCACGCCGATGTAATCCGTATGGCTGACGCCCTTCTCTCCTCCTCGGCTGTCGGAACGTCCGATCGTTCGGAGGTAGCTTTCGCCCGTGCCGTCGCCCTTGCCGGTACAGGACGCGATTCGGAAGCCGTCAGCGCATGGACTCAGCTTGCCGCCAATCCCCTCGACCTCAACGGTGCCAAGAGCGCCTATTATCTTGCACAGCATTATTTCGACAACGGCGAGGTGGCTCAGGCTCGTGCGGTTGCCGAAAAGCTTGTCGACGCGAATCCACCCCACCCCTACTGGCTCGCCCGTACATTCATCCTTATTGCCGACATCAACAAGGCTGAAGGCAACGACACAGAGGCACGCCTCTATCTCACCACTCTCCGCGACAACTATCCCGGCTCCGAGACCGACATCATGATGATGATCGAAGAGCGTCTCGACTGATTTTGTTTCACGTTTTCAATCCTGAAATACCTCTGACTATGAATACCCCGAGAATATCAGCCATCTGTTCAGCCCTCTTCGTCGCAGCCGTGGCGTCGGCACAGGGTCTCAACAAGGAAATCACAATCGAGAAGGAAATTGTCCCCGAGCAGCGCGCAGCTTCGCGTCTCTCCCTTTTCCCCGACGTTCTCTCCCCCACCGTACCCTCGGTCACCCTTCCGTTCAATTCATCTCCTGCATCCGTCCGTCTCCCCGCCCTTACCTCCGACGTTTATCCCGGACTTGTATCACCGATTCTCTCCCGCTCCGACTTCCGGGGCTACCTCGACGCAGGATATTTCCCCGCCTACAATCTCTCTCTTTCTGCCGGCTACCGTGTGATCGACACCGACGATACACGCGTTGGCATCTACACACAGTTCAACGGCGTAAGCTTCAAGCGTGCACCCGAACACTCCGTTGACAAAGCCAAATTCAACGACAACACCGGTCTGATCGGTGTCTCTGCTATCCATTCCGTCAACCCTGACTCCCGCATCTCGGCTGATGTAAACTTCGGATTCTCATCCTACAATCTCCCCGGTCTTGCCGGATCCCCCTCCCAGTCCACCGTTATGGTCAACGGTCTTGCAGGATGGGAATCTGTCGCCGCTGAGGTCGATTACTCCGTAAAGCTTCGTGGCGGCTATTTCGGCTACGGGAAAGCCACACCTGCCACCCGCGGCGCCTCTCGCCGTCAGCAGGCCTCTGTGGGGCTTACAGGCGGTGTTTCCTATCCCCTTGCATCCTCTTCCGTAGGCATTGACTACGCCGTGGACTATTACCATTATTCGCAATCACTCTCCTGGAGTCTCGACGACTTCACGGCTCCTCTCGCCTCTAAGGGTAGGCTCCTCGCATCCTTCACCCCCCGTTACACCTACTCCTCCGACAACTTTACCGCACGTATCGGAGCTCGTCTCGACATATCTTCGGGTGCCGGTAAGGCGTTCCACATCGCCCCCGACGTCGATCTGCGCATCGCCCCCTCATCCTTCTTCTCCATCTTTGTCAAGGCAGGTGGCGGCGAGTACGTCAACACTCTCCGCTCCCTCTGGGATTACAATCACCGTATCGACCCATCCCTCTCCATTCCCTTCTCCCACATCCCCATCACCATTGACGGCGGATTAACCGTCGGACCCTGGCGTTCGCTTTATCTCACCCTCCACGGAGGCTACGCTATGGCTAACGACTGGCTCATGCCGCTTATTGACCACACCGTCGGTACTCAGGTCATGATGGTGCCTGTCGACATGCGTGGTGCCACCTTCGGTACCACCGTCGGATTCCGCTACCGTTCCCTCGTCGCTTTTGAAGCTGACTGGACAATGGCTGCCGGCGACTCACATGACCGCGGTTACTTCCTCTGGCGCGACTACGCCCGCAACGTATTCCGTGGTTCGCTCACCGTCACCCCCATCTCCCCCCTCGACATCGACGTCGCTTTCGAGCTACGCACAGGTCGACGCATGTACGAGATGAACATTCGGCGCGAGTGGCAGCCCCTCGCCTCTGTTGCCGACGCCGCATCCCTTCGCGCAGGTGTCAAATGGCGCTTCAATCCTCAGATTGCCGCTTTCCTGCGCGGCAACAATCTCCTTAACGCCCGCTACAATGTCATTGACGGCGTTCCCGTCCAGGGCATTTCCGGACTCGTTGGTGTCACCATTCTATTCTGATTCAATCCATGAATCGTTTCAGTTCCACAATTCTGATCATCCTCTCGCTTATTCTCTTCTCATGCGGAGGAGGCGACACCTTCCACGTTATTGGCGAAGTCGAGAATCTCGGCACTCAGAATCTCCGCGTCATCTATCGCGCCGACGGCAAGCTGCGGCAGGGTGTGGCTACGGCTGTCGACGGAAAGTTCAGTTTTGAAGGTTCCAGCCGCGACGAGACGATGCTCCACATCTTCACGAATCAGTATCTCCCCATCGGCGTAATCTTTATCCGCAACGGCGAGACCGTCGAAGCCCGCTTTGACCGTGACGACCCATTTAAGCTTTCGGTCAAAGGCAACAGCTCGTCAGCCGATCTCGCCACATTCTTATCACGCAACGCCGCCACCCTCGCTTCTTCCGATGCCGTTGGCATCAACGCGCTCGTCGAGAAATACGTAGCATCCAATCCCTCCCGTCTCTCCTCCACCTACCTTCTCACCAACTTCTACCGCACCGAAGGCAACGAACGTCGCGCCGACTCCATCCTGCGGCTCATCGACCAGAAGGCGCGCCCATCGGTATTCGTCCAGGGATGGCTTTCTCAATTCCCCGCTCTTCCCGACTCCGTTGCTTCCGCCCGTACCCTCTCTCTAATCTCCCCCGCCGACTCCCTTGTCATCGTCAGTCTCACCGACACTCTCCCCACTCTTTTCGCTTTCTCCGATCGCGTCTCTCCTTCGCCACTCGCTGCCGTTGCCGATGATTCCACGCTCATCTCCCGCATCCGCCTCATTGAGATCTCCGTAAGTCCCGACACCGCCGCATGGAAGGCATCAGTCCGCAATCTTTCAGGATCTGCTGCCCTTCCCCGCCACTATTGGCTACCCGCTGCGGTCGCCTCTCCCGCCCTTCGCCATTTCTCCCCCGCAGCCATCCCCTTCTACGTCCTCACCGACACTGCCGGATCTGTCATCTATCGCGCCGATTCTCTTTCTGTCGACCATCTCAACCGGCTCATCCGCTGATCCATTCATCACCCTAAATCCGAATCACCATGTTAGTTAAGACTTACGGAGCCGCCGTTCAGGGAATCGACGCTATTCTTGTCACTATTGAAGTAGTCGTTGAGAATGGCATCGGATTCACAGTTGTCGGTCTCCCCGACGCTGCCGTCAAGGAGAGCCGTGAGCGTGTCGAGTCTGCGCTGAAGCAGTCCGATCAGTCCGCCCCTCGCCGTAAAGTCGTCATCAACATGGCTCCCGCCGACGTTCGCAAGGAAGGAGCGGCTTACGATCTCCCGCAGGCTGTCGGAATTCTTGCCGCTGATGAAAAACTCTCCCCCGACCGCCTCGCCGATTTCCTTATCATGGGCGAACTTTCACTCGACGGATCAGTCCTCCCCATCCGGGGCGTCCTACCCATGGCTATCAAGGCACGCGAGCTCGGATTCAAGGGAATGATTGTCCCCGAAGCCAACGTCCGTGAGGCAGCGGTTGTCAACAACATCGACGTCTACGGCGTCTCATCCCTGCGCCAGGTCCTCCAGCTGCTTGCCCACGGCACAGGCATCACCCCCACCGTTATCAACACCCGCGAGGAATTTGCACGTGCCGCCGACGTCATTGACTGCGATTTTTCCGAAGTAAAAGGACAGGAGAGCGTCAAGCGCGCCATCGAGATAGCCTGCGCCGGAGCTCACAACATTCTCATGATCGGACCTCCCGGTTCCGGCAAATCCATGATGGCGAAGCGCATTCCCTCGATTCTTCCTCCACTCACCCTCTCCGAAGCCCTGGAGACCACCAAAATTCACTCTGTAGCGGGAAAACTGCACCGCGATTCGATGCTCATGACCTCCCGGCCCTTCCGCTCTCCCCACCACACCATCTCTCCTGTCGCCCTCGTGGGAGGCGGCTCCAACCCCATGCCCGGCGAAATCTCCCTCGCGCACAATGGTGTCCTTTTCCTCGACGAATTTCCTGAATTTTCCCGATCCGTCCTCGAAGTCATGCGGCAGCCACTTGAGGACCGTTGTATTTCCGTCTCCCGCGCCCGCTACTCAATCGACTATCCTGCAGGCTTCATGCTCGTGGCATCCATGAATCCATGCCCCTGCGGCTACTACACCCATCCCACCAAACCCTGCACATGCCTCCCCGGAGCCGTACAGAAGTACCTCGGACGCATTTCCGGACCACTGCTCGACCGTATCGACATGCACATCGAGATTATGCCCGTCCCGTTCGACCAGATCTCCTCATCGGCCCCCGCCGAAAGCAGCGAGGCAATCCGCGAGCGCGTCATTGCCGCACGTCGCATCCAGTCCGAGCGCTTTGCGGAAGAGAAAGGCATCTACTCCAACTCTCGGATGAACACACGCCTTCTCCGCACCCATGCCACCCTCGATCCACGATCCATGTCCATGTTGCGCGATGCAATGGTGCGTTTCGACATGTCCGCACGCGCCTACGACCGTATTCTCCGCGTTGCCCGCACCATCGCCGACCTCGACAGCGCCTCCCGCCTCCCCCATCCTTCCTCTCCCGCTTATCCCGAGGCTCTCCGCGCTGCAGTCACAGCCCCCATTACCCCCGCCCACATCTCCGAAGCCATCAACTACCGCAACCTCGACCGCTCCTCCTGGTCCCGCGGCTACTAACCCCGTCCGCACAAAAAATCAGAGGTCGCATGGCGATAATGCCGTGCGACCTCTTTTTTCAGTAACAGTTATATTTATCAGAACGGATACGTTCCGCTTTCAGCGCCCTTCTTGACGCCCTCAAGCTGATACGTACGCTTCACACTGCCGTCATGACGGTAGATGTCATTGCCGGTTTCCCAGAAGAATGGCACACAACCGGCATTCTTTGCCTCTCGTGTCACCACCTCGTTCCAGTCGCGCTGACTTGCCTGATGCTTCGCCACGTCGATATCCTTGTAGTTCGAGCGGTCAGCGCACACGCAGTATTCGCCCAGCACCACAGGATAGCCCTTGTCAACAAAGGCTCTCTTCATCTTCTGCATCTGAGCTTTCACGTCAGCTTCCGTGTGGGGGGAATTTCTGTCGGACCCGGCTACGAAATTTGCCTGCCCCCAGTACCAGTGAGTCTTGCCCCAGTTGGCATCCTCCTCCATCATGTTGAACTGATACGTGTCGTAGAAATGCGCCTCAGCCATCATGCGGTTCTCCACCACATCGGTCGGCATCTTGAAGTATCCTGCCGTCCCAAGGTCGATATTGGTGTTAGGCACCGACATCACCAGCACGCGGTCCATATTGTTGCCGCCTGTAGCGCGCACCACGTCAACCATCGTCTGCTCATACTTCATGATAGCGTCGATACTCTTGTTCTGATTGGCGTCGTCCACATTCGGCTCGTTAAGCGCCGAGAAAAGCAGACGCTGGTCATAATGATTGAGTTGTTCGGCTATCTGTTTCCAGTACGACGCGAATTTCTTGTTGATAGCCTCGCTGTAGCCGTTCTTGGTGTCATTTTCGATCCAGCCGCCGTCCCAGTGAGTGTTGATCATGGCGTACATGCCATTGTCGATCACCCAGCCCACCACCTCGTCCACGCGGGCAAGCCACGCAGGGTCGATCACTCCGTCGGTAGCATGCGTATCCCACGCGCACGGTATGCGCACAGCCTTGAAGCCAAGCTCTGCAAGGCCGGCGACGTACGTCTGGTTCACCACCATTGACCACGCGCCTTCCTGACCCGGACATTCCATCGTGTTGCCGATGTTGATGCCCGCCCACATGTCGGCGGCGAGCTCCTTAGCAGTCTTGCCGGTTACCTCCGACGCAGGATCGGGGGTGACGGGCACTACGGGTTCAGGTTCCGCACCGGCTTGCGTGACGGTCACGTTCTTCACCTCACTGCCGCTCTTCACGTCCACAGCGCCTTCGCGCGACTCTGTCGACGTATTCTCGTCAATGGTGAGCGTAACAGTATAGATGTTGCCCTGCGACCCGGTTTTTTCCACCGATGCCACCTTTATCCATGAATTGCCGGTGGTCACCGACGGCTGTACCGGAGAGCCGACGCTTAGAGTCTGTTCGCCCCCTTCGCTGCCCACGGTTATTGCGGTCTTCGACACGTTGAAGCCTTTGCCCTCAAATTCGATACCGCTGTTCTTGTCATCGTTCCCGCACCCCGTCATCACCATCGACGCTGCGGCGAGAAACACGAAAAATTTCATTAGTTTCATTTTCTTGCGATTTGATTGATTCGTTGAGAGAGTGTATAAGAAAAGTCCGGCAATCCGGCGAATACTGCCTATGAGGCGGATAAGCCGGTTGCCGGACTTTTATTATTTAATTACCCTTCGGAGGTAAGGTCGCTTACCATTCTACGGGTGAGAAGAGGCTCTTCACCGTGAACTTCACTTCCATCGAGTTGCTGAATGCAAGTTCGTGGATTGTGTCGCCGTCACGCTCGCCGAAGGCGCATCCGTTGCCACCGGTGTAGCCGTAGCAGTTCCAGAGCTCCAGGCGGTAAGCGGCACCGTCGTTGGTGTTCACGACCTTGCTGGCGTCATAGCCGGTCACTGCCTGACCGTCAAGCTTCAGTTCGTCGAGCACCGACTGAGTGCCGGGGAACAGATTCATGAAGTCAGAGATCTGGATGAATGTCATGATCGAGCCGTCCTCATAGTTAGCGTCGGTGGCTGAAGCAGGCAGATTGATGCTCATCGTGGCGGGTGTCACCTCGTACATGCCGGTCTCCTTGTTCACTACCACGCTGAGCGTTGCGCCCTCGTTGTAGTCCCATGAGCCTTTCCACGAAGGTGCGATCGTGATCAGCGTCGGGATGAAGGTGGGTTCGAGAGCCACAGTGTAGTCTACCTCGAAGCTGCTGCTGAAGTTGAAGTTAGGATCGCTGTCGGCAATCAGATTCTCGCTGAAAGGTGAGTCAACCTGACCGTTGTTCGAAGCCTTGCCCCAAACATTGAACACTTCCACGCGGAAGTTGCCTTTTTCTTCGATGTCGCCGTAGCGGAACTTGGCGCCGTCAAACTTGATTGCCTCGCCGTCGCAGCGCATCTCGTTGATCGTCACGATAGCGTTAGGATAAGCGGCACGCAGTCCGGCGATGTCGATCGTGAACACCTTTGCGCCGTTCACTGCTCCCTCATACTTGAAGGTGTGCTTGCCTTCGAGCGACGTTGCGTCGAGCACGTCCACTTCCTGACCCCAGGTGCCGTCGTTTAAGTCAGCGCCCACGCAGAGCAGGTTGACGGGGAAGCCGTACTTGATAAGCTGAGGAATCATGTTCACCGACAGAGTGGCAGGATCTGAGTCGCGGAAGTAGCCGAGCTGCATGCCGGCGTCGGTCAGCGAGAGGATCTTGATCTCGTTCTTGCGGTTGTTTACCATCGACGGGAAGTTGTCGGGAACCAGGAGATCAACGGTCGAGGTGATGGTCATCTTGCTGAGATCGACGGTGTAAGTGCCGGTCTGCTCTTCGCCGTTCTGATTCTTCACCACGATTGTGCCGTCCTCATTGAAGGTCACATAGCCTGTGCAGTCGCCGAACGCCCATGTGTTGGTCTTGTCTGCGTCCCAGCACCAGCTGTCGCCCACCAAGGGCTCGCCGTTCGTCACGGTTGCCCAGCAGTCGTCTGTGCCGTAGAACCATACCGGACCGTTCCACTTCACGGTCTCCCCGTTGTTGTAGTCGATTTCCCAGGTCTGATAGAGGATGGACATATCAGGCACCACATTGCGGGCGGTCGATACGGGGCGTACCGACAGAGCCTGATATACCGGGGTAGAGGTGCGCGAGTTGCCTGCGCTGCCAAACTGATATGCTACGTTAAACTGCTTGTTCGATGCATTGATCGAGCCGGTGGCATACATGCCCACCGTGCCGCGGCCGCTCAGGTCGTTGATCGTGCGCGAGCCGGCTGCAGGGAGGAAGATCGAGTTGCCGTTGGGACCCGTCAGCTTGTAGCCTGCCACACCGTTCTCCTCAGTCCACTCGCTTGAGCAGAGGCGGAAGAGCTCCTCGAAGTCAGCTGCGGTAGGCAGAGTCACCTTGCCTGCCCACGCCTGGTTAGCCATGTCCGAGCCGCTCTTGTAGATGTCTGCCGAAGCATAATCCTCGGGAGCGTACGAGTTGTTGACACCGCTCAGGTCGCCATAGCCGAACAGACCGCCGAGTTCACCCTCGGTGCGGGCGCCCACGTTACGCTTTGCCCACTTCACCGAAAGTCCGAGATCCACCAGTTCGTCATCCACATTGATGTCAAGCGCCGAAGTCTTGAACGACTTCACCGGACCGTACACCACGCCCGTGCCCAGATCGGCGTATGCTGCGTAATAGTAGGTCGTCGAAGGTGCCAGACCTGCCATATCCATCGAGAATGTGGCGTCGTTGCCCGCGGGGACGATAAGGCCGCCGCGCACTGCCTCCTGATCCTCCTTCGTGGCGATCACCACGCCGAAGGTGCTCGATGCGGGAGCTTCGGTAGCTGTGCCGCCCACTTTTGCGCCTGCGAAGTCCACTGCGGCTGCGTCAGCGGTGCTGACTGTGCAGTTGGTCGTCACCAGGGTCTTCACTTCGCCTGAGAAGGTCACCTGACCGCTCAGCGTCACGTAAGCCTGATAGTAGATCGTCGAGTTGGTCTTGAGTCCGTCGATAGTGGCGGTCATCACGCCGTCGACGAGCGTGCCGTTCACGTTCTCGGTCATTGCCTCGGTATAGCCCCACTTGAAGCCGGCTTTGTAGCCTGCGGGCGAGAGCTTCTCGATGCCCTGCACGGTAGCGTTGAGCGTTGCCGAAGTGGCTGTCACGTCCGACGAGCCCGTCACCACCGAATTTTCATTCATGATCGGGTCCGTGGCGATCACGTAGTTGTCATCGTCGTTACACGATGCCAGCGACATCGCCATCAGTACCGACGACAGAAGATATATCTTTGTCTTCATTGCTATTCTGTGATTTTTTTATTGGGAGAAGAGAGTTATTATTCGATAGTAAGCGAAGTCACGTTCACAGTCACTGCCTCGGCGTCGAAGGTCTCGGGATCGAAGTCCTTCACGAAGCCTGCGAGCTGCACGGTCACCTGAAGAGAGCCTGAGCCGTAGAAGCTGTAGGTCTTGCCGGTGGTGTTGGGGAGCTCCATCACGTTTTCGCCGGTCGTGTTGAGCGTGTAAGCCTGGAAGTTGTCGAAGCAGCCCGGTTCCCAGAGCCAGTTCTCTTCGTCCATGTTGCAGCAGAAGGCAGCCTTCGGAGTGGCTTCCCATTCGATACCGTTGATTGTGAACTTGAGCACCATCTTCTGGTCCTTCTTCATCTTAAGCTTCGTCGGATCGATAGGCCATGCGTCATCATCCATGCCTGCCCACGGGTTATAGAACTGGATGCGCAGATACTTGTCTGCTTCCTTGTAGATGCCGAGCTTCGTGTTGTCCACGGGGATCACGATCGGGCCGGTCTGACCGCCGCCGATCTCCTTGATCTTCATGTTGGCGCAGAGGTACTTGTTCACGTCGCCGTTAGCGTCTGTTTCTACAGGTACACCGAGCACTACCTCGCTGTCGTCGGGAGAAATCGACATTACAGTGAACTCGGTGCCGCTCACTGAAAGTGTGCCGGCTGAAAGGATGGTGATTTCGCTGTCAAAGACGATCTTGTTGCCGTCAACCGTGAACTTAGCCGACTGTGATCCGTCGGGGGTGTCCATCGTGGCTTTGCCTGCCTTCTCGAGCGTCAGTGCATAGTCCTCGATGCCTTCGAGTTCGGGAGCCCAGCTCGAGCCGTAGCCCTCGATCCATTCCCATGCGCCTGCGGCGGGATTCCACCACATCATGTCGTAAGGCTTCTCATCGTTAAGCAGATAAGTGGTCTGGGTGGCAAGATAGGTGGCATCGCTGCCGGCGATTGTGAAGAGAAGGCTCTCCAGATCGTCATATTTCGGCTCTGCCACAGGCTGACCCTCGATCAGCGACGGACCCTCCGAAGGAATCAGCGAAGGATCCTTCTGCACGTCCTCTGCCACGAAGTTCCATACGATCCACCACGGACCCTCCGAGTTCGTACGCATCGTTGCGATCTGAAGCATGTAGGGGTTGCAGCGGATGATGCGGATATCATTGGTGTAGTTGGCGCACACTCCGTCAAAGCCTTCGTTATGCAGCGAGTACGTGCCGCCGGTGAAGGTGATCAGCGGGTGCTTCGGGTCGCTGTTGTTCAGGTTGAAGTTGCCGCTCACCTGCTGGGGACCGTTCGCTGTGTTGCGGTAGATTTCGCAGGTTGCGCCCTTCACCGGGTCGAGGCCGAACACCATGTAAGAATCCATGTAAGGATCGTCAGCGGGGATAAGCCAGCTCTGGAAGCCGGGATCCCAGTTGGGCGACCAATTGTCAAGTTCCGGTTCGGGATAGTCGTCTGGACTCATGTACATCACGGGCGCCGAGCAGTCGCCGATGCCGTAGGAATGATCCACCGGTACCCACTTTTTCGGGTTGCCGTTGCCATTTTCGTCAACGCCGCCGGCAAGATTCGTCCAGATGTCGTCCGAAAGCATGCCGAAGTCGTTCACGCCGATCTCGAAAGTGTAGGGTTCGCCCCAGACGATGCCTGCCTGGGTCATGATGCCGTAAGTCACCTCGTATGTGCCCGAGAACGGGAGGTCGAGGGTCACGTCGGCTGCCTGCTTGTAGCCCTGCGGAGTGTTCCACACCGCGGTTGCGCCCTTCGTCAGCGAGCGGAGCTCGATCTTGTTGGGCTTCTCTGCATTGGGGGTCACGGAGTAAGCGATGCCCTCAATCAGATCCTCGGTCATCACCGAGGGTGAGGCGAGCGAGTGGTCGTCCGGTGAACAGGAAGTCAGACCGGCGGCTACGATTGCGCTCGCGAGAAACGATTTAATGATTGTCTTCATTGTCTTAGTTTGTAAGTGGATAGAGAGATTGATTTATATATTTTGTTGAGAGAGTAAACTGATATATTTTTCGATTGGTTTCTCTTTGAGTCGGGCTTCTCTTTTACCAGCCTGCGTTCTGTTTCAGCACGCCGTTCGACAGCACGATCTGGTCGTAAGGTATCTGGCTCAGGCCCTTCGTGGCGATGATTTTGCTCTTGTCGTATGCCACGTTTGACTCCACAGCGCCGCTCCACACCTTTGCTGCCGTTGCGGCAAGGGCGTCTGCCACGGCTGTCACTTCGCCGCCGTTTGCCTGGCGCATCAGATCCCAGTAGCGTATGCCCTCGAAGGCAAGCTCGAGCGCGCGCTCATTCATGATATTCTCCTGCGTGGCGGGAACTGCTCCCAGACCTGCGCGTGAACGCACCTTCGTCAGGTAGGCGTTGGCGTTGGGTGAGCCGAGCTCGGCTGCCATCAGAAGCACGTCGGCGTAGCGCATCAGCACCCACTGCTGCGGGTTGCACTCCTGGAAGCCGGCGGTGCCTTCGGGATCAGTGCCGGGAAGTCCGTTGCCGTAGACGAGCGGACAGTATTTCTTCACCGTGTAGCCCGTGTATTCGCGCCAGTCCTTGAACGATGCCTCGAAAGTTTCCTCCTTGTCGATGCCTTCGCCCACGATGTCGATGATCGAAGCTTTCTTGCGGGGATCAGCGTTGTCAAATTTCTCCAGAAATGCCGGAGTTACCGTGCAGGCACCCCAGCCCTTGCCGTAAGGAGTGTGATTGATTGAGCGCATGCCCATCATCACAAGCCAGCGGTTCGAGTCGTTGTTGCCGTTATAGTCCTGGGTGGGAGTGAACTTCTGCGCGAGGATGATTTCGCAGTTATCATCACCGGCGTATGTCGACTTCTCGGTGTCCCAGCCCACGTTGTCGGCGATGGGCACCAGCGAAGCTGCCGGCCAGAGGTTCTTGAAGTCATCCACAAGGTCATATCCGCCGTTGGTGATCACGTCCTCCACGGCTGCAAGTGCCTCTGCCTTGGTCAGTGTGCCGGTGGTCACGCCTTCTTCATCGGTCCAGCCGAGTTCCTTGCCGTAGTAGCCGGTATAATAAAGGTACACGCGCGCGAGCATCGATTCAGCTGCATACTTCGTGATTCTGCCTGCGTCGCTCGACGAGCGGTTGGCGTTGGCGGGAATATTTTCAGCTGCATATTTCAGATCCTCCACGATAGCCGCATACACTTCTGCCGGATCTGCCTGCTCGCGGTTCTCGTTCACCGGCTCCAGGAAGAGGGGGATGTTACCCCAGAGGCGCACCATATCGAAGTAAAGAAGTGCGCGGATCGCACGTGCCTCGCCCATGTAGAGCCCGTGATTGGAGTTGGTCTCGTTCCACACGATTGACTCGTCGCGGGTGATGAGCTCGTTGCAGCGGTAGATACCTGCGTAGTACACCTTCCAGTCCTGCGAGTACACCTGCTGGTCCGAAGGTGACTGGCTCTGGTCAAACTGGTCGATGAGCTGGTAGCCGCGGCCGTCGCCGTTGCCGGTTGCTCCGAATGTTTCGTCGCTCATCACGGTCGAGGCGATGTAGAAGCCCACGCCGGGAGCCGACGAGATCTGGCGCCAGCCATCGTAGCAGCCTAAGAGCGCGCGCCATGCGTCGCCTTCTGTCTTGTAAAAGTTGTCGGTGTTCGACTCGGTCTTCGATTCCACGTCAAGGAAGCTCTCCGAGCACGCGGTCATCATCATCGCCGAAGCCGCTACACCAATGGTCAGTATGTTGTATTTGATCTTGTTCATTGTCTTTTTGTGCGTTGAAGTGGTTTACCGGTTTCAGAATGAGAGGTTCACGCCGAAGAGGTAGGTGCGCGGGCGCGGATAGTAGCCTAAGTCGATGCCCGACACCCATGAGGAGGTGCCGTAGCCGATTTCCGGATCCATGCCGTCATACTTCGTGAACGTGGCGAGGTTCTGCACCTGGAAGTAAAGGCGCGCCTGTGAGCACCAGCTGCGGTTGATCAGCTTCGCGAAGTCGTAGCCAAGCGTCAGGTTCGAGATGCGCATGAAGTCGCCGTCCTGGGTGAAGAGGTCGCTGAACTGCCAGTTGATGTTCTGCGTCGTCACGCGGGGAATCTTGTTTGATGTTCCCTCGCCGGTCCAGCGTCCGAGGATGCGGCTCGTGTAGTTGGCATACTGGTCGGTCATGTTGCGGTAGCTCTGCACGATCTTGAAGCCGGTTGATCCGCTGGCGGTGATGCCGAGGTCGAAGTTCTTCCAGTAGAGGTTGATGTTGAAGCCGAATGTGAATTTGGGCATACCGTTGCCGAGATTCACCTTATCGTTGTCGTCGATCACGCCGTCGTGGTTCACGTCCACGAACTTCACGTCGCCCGGCTGCACTGCTGCCTGAAGCACGCCGTTGCCTGCCTTCACCCAGTCGTTGATCTCCTGCTGGTTCTGGAAGATGCCGGCGGTCTTGAAGCCCCAGAAGTAACCGATAGGCATGCCGTTCTGGGCGCGGTAGAATTCCGGAGTGTTGTCGTAGAGCTGGTTGGTCTCGCCGTGGATGATTCCATCCTCGTTGGGGATCGAGCCCACCTTATTCTTGTTCCATGATCCGTTCACGCTCACATTGTAAGCGAAGTCATTGCCGATCACGTCGTTCCAGCCGATGTTGAGTTCCACGCCCGTGTTCTTCACGTCACCGCCGTTGATGAACGGTGCGTCCGTACCTGCCGTTGCAAGGATCGGTGCCACTACGAGCCAGTCCTTGTTGGTCTTGATATAGTAGTCGAAGTTCACGCGCAGACGATTGTTGAGGAACGTGGCGTCGAAGCCGATGTTTGTCTGCTCCGAGGTCTCCCACGTCACGCCGAGGTTGCCTAAGCGCGAGGGATATGCGCCCCAGTTCGTGGCGAGCACCTCGCCGTAGTCGCCGCTGAGTGCGCCGTTAGGTCCGAAGTAGCTGCCGAAGAAGTAGTGGGTGTTCGAGTTCTTGATCGGAGCGAGATACTGATAGTTGCTGATGTTCTGGTTACCCACACGGCCCCAGCTCACGCGGAGTTTCAGGAAGTCGAGCCAGTTGCGGGTTCCCTCCATGAAGTTCTCGTTGGAGATGTTCCAGCCGGCTGATACCGAGGGGAACGTGCCGAAACGGTGACCGCGTGCGAATTTCGACGAACCGTCCGAACGCAGCGTGAAGTTGATCATGTACTTCTCCTGCCAGTTCCAGCCCAAGCGGCCGAAGTAGCTGACGGAGCGGGAATCATCGTGAGGATTACCCGACAGTCCCATGCCCGGATCTGCGAGCGACGAGCCTGTGCCGTTGCTGATGAAGGCGTGTTCCCAGTCATCGAAGCCCTCTTTGAGCTTGATCTGACCGCCCCCCACGTAGGTGCCGCGGTAGCGGTAAGCCTCCATACCGATCATTGCCGTGAATTCATGATCCTTGATCTTGAAGTCGTAGCTTGCCGTGTTGGTCCAGGTGATGCCCAGCGACGTGTTCATGTTCTGGCTCACCTTCGTCACAGTGTTGTAGCTGTAGGGCGAGAACTCGTAGATCGGCGAGAAGCTGCGGTATTCGCTGGAGCCGTACACCACGCCAAGCACCGTGCGGATCTTCAGGTTCTTGATCGGTTCGAGCTGAGCGTAAGCGTTGCCCGAGAATGTCGCGTTGCGGTTGCGGTTATTCGTGTTGGTCATCATGCCGCCGTAAGGGTTGCCGGCGTTCTGGTTGTAGTCGAAGCCGGTTGTGTTGTTGAACTTACCCTCGGCGTTGTACACTGGAATAAGCGGGTTGACTCCGAATGCGCCGCGGAGCGTGTTGTTGTACTGATTGCCCACGCCGATACCCGTGTTCTTTACATATATGAACGATGCCTGCTCGCCCACGGTCAGGATGCCGTTGAAGAGCTTGTGATCCGAGTTGATGCGGAAGTTGTAGCGGGTGTAGTCGCTCACATCCTTGCCGCCCACGATACCCTCCTGGTTCAGGTAGCCGAGGCTCATGGCGTAGGTCGAGCTTGCCGTGCCGCCGGTGATGCCGAGAGTGTAGCTCGAAGTCTTGGCGTTGTCCTTCATCATCGTGCCGATCCAGTCCGTATCGTTGATCACGCGCTCGCCGTCGGCGTTAACCGACCAGATCGAGTTGAGCGACGACCAGTCGTAGGGTGCCAGACCCGAGTTCAGCTGCTGCTCGTCCATGATCGTCATGTACTCCTGAGCGTTCAGCATGTCCACCTTGCGGGCGAGAGTCTGGATACCGTAGTAACCGTCAAAGGTCACTTTGGCTTTTCCCTCGCGGCCCTGCTTCGTCGTGATGAGCACTACGCCGTTGGCTGCCTGCGCACCGTAGATGGCGGCCGACGCTGCATCCTTCAGCACGTCGATGCTCTCGATGTCAGCCGGGTTGAGCGTCGAGATGTCGCCGCCGATACCGTCGATAAGATAAAGAGGCGAAGCATTGCCGATCGTACCGAGACCGCGGATCGTCACCTTCATGCCCGATCCCGGCTGTCCCGACTCACTGGCGATGTTCACGCCCGCAAGCTGACCCTGCATTGCCTGCAGAGGAGAGGTTGTATTCATTTTTGCGATTTCGTCACCCTTGATCTGGGCTGTGGCGCCGGTCACCAGTTTCTTCTTCTGGACACCGTAACCTACCACCACCACTTCGTCGAGCACCGATGCGTTCTCCATCAGAGCCACGTCAAGAGTCGAAGAGGTGACCTTGACTTCGCGGGTCGTGAATCCGACGTACGAGAACACCAGCGTGGCGCCCTCCTCCGTCTTCAGTTCGTACATACCGTCAAAGTCCGTCGAGACACCCATCGATGTCCCCTTCACAAGTACGCTCACACCTACTAAGGGCTCTCCGTCCTCAGCCGATGTAACCTGACCCTTGACAGTAATAGGATTGGCAGCATTAATCACAGCGGTGCTCACAAGCAAGCACACTGCAACCAAAGCCGCACGAAATGACGCGAACCCGCGTCGTCCCATTGTCTTTGTTTCCATTGATTGTGATTTGATTATAGGTTAGTAATAATTTAAGGTCTGGTTAATAACATCGAGCCACCCGATCACTCCTCATCACCATTCCGCACCATCGTGCATCGCATAGGGGCGCGCAATCGCCTTAGCCTTGGTAGGGGCGCGTCATCGCGCCCGCGCTCCGAAGCCCAATCACGAATTGCACATTCTGCATCGTGCATCGTGCATTGTGCATCGTGCATCGTGCATTGTGCATCGTGCATTGTGCATCGTGCATCGCGCATCGTGCATCGTGCATCGTGCATCGTGCATTATGCATCGTGCATCGTGCATCGCAGCAAAGGTGATCAGGAAGTCAAGTTTCTCTTGCAATATAAATATTAATTAGGAGGGAGAGTTGTTTTTAGTAGTTTTGAGAGGGATTATTTACTGGCTGGTTTAAGGATTCGTCATTAGCATTTCTTACGTCTGTAGGAGGGAGAGGTTTCGGTCGTATGGAACCATTAGCTTTTCATCATGTCATCGCCACGGGAGTGGTGATGACATGACGCCGGCCGGCGTCATGCGGCTTTCGATTTGTTATTGTCGACATCTGCGCGCCATTCGCTTTGCTTACCTTTCCACGTGGCAGCATCCGTTAATGACATGGCGGCTTTAACTTTACAAAGATACGCATTTTCTTTCCTTTTTGCAAGACATGACCACAATTTTTAATGTTACTTATGTTATTTTTTGATGCCATTTGTTTCTTTAATGACTTTTTTGTTAAAAATTCATGCATCAAATGTTGCATATCTCATTTCTTCATGTTAACTTTGCGCCGTTCAAGCTTTGAAAACCAATCTGTTCACTTTCACTTCACTTTTTCTCCTATGAAAAGCCTCTTTCCGAGACTGTTTTTCCTTGCTGTCGGCTTATCGCTGATCGTCCCTTGCGTGTCCGCTCGTGTAGCCGACGACGCCTTCATGTTCCGTCACCTCGACGTCCACGACGGGCTTTCCAACAATCAGGTCACCGACGTGTTCAAGGACTCAAACGGTCTCATGTGGATCGCCACCGCTTCCGGGCTCAACCGTTTCGACGGATACCGCGTCCACACATATATGTCCGACCCCGACGACACCACTTCTCTCCGGTCCAACTACATCCACCAGATTCAGGAGGACATTCACGGAAACCTCTGGCTTCGCGATCAGGAAGGCTACATCCTGATGGAGCCCAACACCGGTAGGGTCGACCGCAACATGCACCGCTTCCTCAACGACAAAGGAATCAAAGGCAACCCCTCCACGCTCCGCTTCGACCCCGACTTCAATCTCTGGGTTGCCTCCGACGACGGGTATCTCTACTCTCTGTCACCTAATTCCGAGAGCGCACGCCTCCTACCCATGGATTCACGCGATCGTCGTGGCACTCGCATCACCGACATAGCTGCCACCGACAATTCCATCGTTCTCATCGACGACGCCGGTCAGCTGCAGCTCGTCGACCGACAGCAGTTCAACCTCCGTCACACCTCCAACGACATCCCCGAAAGCGACCCCTCTCGCCCCCTCACAGAGTACAAGCTCCGCCCAGCCAACGAAAACGCCGTATGGGTGTTTTCTAAGGACGGACTCTGGAAATACGACCTCAACACACTTGAGGTCAAACCCTTCGACATCAACCGGTATTCCCTCGGCGACTTCGTCAAGGACATCAAGGTCGACAAGATCGGACGCACCTGGATCGCTCTCGACAATGGTGGACTCCTCGTCCTCAACACCGACGGCTCTGCACGTCACATCGTCAACGATCCCTACAACGATCGCTCCCTCGCCAACGACAACACCACCTCCATCTACATCGGCAACGGAGGCACCGTCTGGGTAGGCACCTACAAGCGCGGCGTGAGCTACTACAACGACGCCATGTACAAGTTCCGCAACAAGCCGTTCCCCGATGTCACCACTGCCACCATGAAGCCCGACGCCATGATCCTCTATGTCGGCACTGACGCCGACGGGCTCATCGAATGGAACCTTGAAACAGGCGAGACCAAACCCATCGTCGATCCCCGCGAAGCCGGAAAACGCCCCGCCCCGATCATCGACATCTTCGTCGACCATTCCGGACGCGTATGGATCGGCACATTCGGGGGAGGCGGACTCAAGAACTACAATCCCGCCACCGGTAAGTGGGACTACATCTCCACAGCCGACGGACTCGCCGTCGATCAGGTCTGGGCTATCACCGAATCCGACGACAACCGCCTTTGGATCGGCACTCTCGGCAAAGGCATACAGGTATTCAACCCCGAGACACGCACGTTCGAGCGCACCTACAACATGGCAAACTCCGACATGCGGTCCGACTACATTGCATCAATGCGCCTTGCTTTCGACGGCAGTGTTATCATCGCCGGAACATCAGTGGGAGTTGATATGATCGACCTCGCCGACGGCTCGCTCCGCCACTTCGACGGCAACCACGCCGGAAATCAGAAATTCTCCGGCAACAACATCAACCAGGTCATGCAGGACAGCCGTCAGCTAATCTGGGTCGCAACACAGAGCGGACTCGACGTCTACGATCCAAAGACCGACACCGTTCATCACATCGACTTCGGCGCCAAGGTCAAGAGCCCGTTCGTTCTCGGAGTTGTCGAGGACAGCAACCACCAGATCTGGACTGCCGTAGGCGGTCAGCTCTACAACGTTCTCGTCGACTTCGACCCCCGCTCACGCTCACTCCGCTACAACGTCCTTGCCTACAACGAGATGGACGGACTCGAAGGCTACGACTTCAACCAGCGCACCCTCGTCCGTCTGCCCGGCGACCGCATCGGTGCCGGCGGTCTTGACGGCATCAACTACTTCGCCCCCGCCGAGATCAAGTCCAACAACAAGGCGCCCTACGTATTCCTCACCGACCTCCTTGTCAACAACAAGCTGGTCCAGACCATCACAGGCGCCAAGCGCATCGAGCTTGAGCCCGACGAGAAGTCATTCACCGTATGCTTCACCACCGACGACTACGTCATTCCCGCAGCCACAACCTTCTATTATATGCTCGACGGCTACGACGACGATTGGGTGGAATGTGCCCCCGACATCCATCAGGTCACCTACACCAACCTGAATCCCGGCAAATACCGTCTACGCATCAAAGCTACCAACCGCGACGGCATCGAAAGCAGCGACGAAGCCACCCTCGACGTCGTCGTCCGCTCCCCCTGGTATCTCTCCGGACTCATGAAGACGCTCTACGTCATCCTCGCCCTCCTCTTCCTGTTCTTTGCCGTCCACTGGCTTCGTCGAGGCGAGCGTCGCCGCCTGGTGCGCCGCGAGGCAGCCCTCCGCCGCCAGCGTGAGGAGGAGATCGCCAACATGCGCTACAACTTTATCTCCAACGTATCCCACGAGCTCCGCTCTCCCCTCACACTCATCATCTCCCCCCTCGAAAAGCTCAAGCGCGAGACCACCGACCGCTCCATCGGCGAACGCTACGATATGATTCTCACCAACGCACGCCGCCTGCAGCGTCTCATCAACGAGCTTCTCGACTTCCGAAAGATTCAGGAACACAGCGTCCAGATGCGCGCCACAGTCACCGACATCGTGCCCTTCGTTCGCTCCGTCACAAGCTCGTTCGCTCCGCTCGCCGCCAAGAAAAATGTCCTGCTGTCGTTCGCCACGTCCGTCGACCGTCTCACCATGGAATTTGACGTCGACCTTCTCGAGCAGGCTCTGAGCTATCTCATCACCAACGGTCTCAAATTCTCCCCCGTCGGAGGAAAAGTCACCGTCGACACCTCCCGCCGTTCCGACAAATTCATTATCCGCATCACCGACGACGGCGCGGGAATCCCCGACGACGTAAAGGAAAAGCTCTTCGAACGCATGTACCAGACGTCGAAAACCAACGAGCCTGAAATGGGTGAAGGCACTGCCGTTCAGCTCATGCTCGTAAAGGAATACGTCGAGCTTCAGGGCGGCAATATCACCGTCGAGGACAACCCCAACGGTTCCGGCACACGCTTCATCATCGCCCTCCCCATCAATGGCGAGACCGAGACTGAGGCACCCAAGGCTCCGGAAGCAGTTGTCACCCCCCGCCCCGCCTCTGCTCCCGCACAGCCTGCCGCTCCGGCAGCCGCTCCCCGACAGGCACCCGTAGCTGCCCCGGTTCAGCCCGCTGCAGCCCGACCCGCAGCCGCACCCGCGCAGCCCGTAGCCGCCCCCAC
>CAMWPM010000045.1 GCA_947176235.1 uncultured Bacteroidales bacterium
GTGGAGAGTTGGGAGATGAGAGCGGAGAGATGAGAGATGAGGGTGGAGGGATGAGAGGGGGATGCAACGACGCCGGGAGAGCGGACACTTGTTGGTGTGTCGTTACTCTCCCGGCGTCATTATCGTTGCGCGCGCGGAAACGTAATCTATTTTAGGATTACTTGCTTGCGATTGAGTCAGATACAGTCAGGCGTGCGCGACCTTTAGCGCGACGACGAGCGAGGACCTTGCGTCCATCGGGAGTTGACATTCTTTCACGGAAGCCATGCTTGTTGACTCTCTTGCGGTTGGAGGGTTGAAATGTTCTTTTCATTGCCTTAGTGGTATTTTCGTTTCTTTATTTCTTGTAGATGCTACGCTTTGCGGTGTGCAAAGGTAGAGAGAATTTTTTGATTATGCAACATTAAGTTGCTAATTTTTAGTGATGGCGCGCTATAGCCGTCTGAAATCAGGCGAGGGGTGTTACGCCGATGCCGGGGCGGTCGAGTGGGATGGATACCTGTCCGTCGACGATCTTGATTCCGTCGAAGAGGTCGTTGGCGATGAGGAGGTTGCCATCGAGGTCCGCCCAGTCAACGAGTGGGGAGAGCTGGGCTGCCGCGGTCACGCCGCAGGATGTCTCCGTCATGCAGCCGAGCATCACTTTCATGCCGAGAGCCTTAGCCATGACTGCCATTTTGTAGGCTTCGTGGAGTCCGGTGCTCTTCATGAGCTTGATGTTGATGCCGTCGTAGGCTTCAGCCATACGGCGTACGTCGGAAAGACGCTGGAAGGCTTCGTCGGCAATGATGGGGAGAGGGGAGCGCTCGCGCAGCCACGCGGTGTCGCGGAAGTTCTCCTTTGCCATGGGCTGCTCAACGAACATACAGCCGCGCTCGGCAAGCCAATGGCACATGTCGAGTGCTTTCTCACGGTCGGTCCAGCCCTGATTGGCGTCGACGCAGATAGGTACGTCGGTCATCGAGCGGATGGTCTCGACGAGCTCGCGGTCGTTGTCGAGTCCCATCTTGACTTTGAGAACTTTGTAGGGGGAAGCTTCCTCCACTTTCTGGCGGACGACTTCGGGGGTGTCGATGCCGATGGTGAAAGATGTGTTGGGCGCTTTCGATGGATCGAGTCCCCAGATCTTGTACCAGGGCTGACCCATTATCTTGCCGAGAAGGTCGTGGAGAGCGATATCGACCGATGCTTTGGCTGCCCGGTTGCCGGGAGCAACGGATTCCATGTAGTCATGAATTTCCTCTACGCGGAAGGGGTCAGTGAACTGCTCGAGGTCGAGGGAGGAGAGGAAACGGCAGACGCTTTCGACGCTTTCGCCGAGGTAGGGGGGCATTGACGCCTCACCGTAACCGGTGATACCGTCGAGTTCGAGCCGTACCTGCACATCGGGGGTGGTGGTGCGGCTATATTTTGCGAGATTGAAAGCATGGCGGAGCTGGAGTTCGTAAGGCTCCCAGGTGAGGCGCAATTTGCCGGGCTTGGCAACGGGACGGCTTACGGAAGCACCAGGTGAGGAGAAAGCGAGGGGCGCGGCGACGGTGGCGATAGTGCCGAGAGCTGCCGTGCGGAGGAAATTTCGTCGGTTCATGGTAATTGAAAAGTGAAAATGATTGGATGAGAGAATAAAATTATTTACTGAAATACCAGGGATGGTCGATGGCGCGTGTGATGCCGAATGTGCCCTGATTGCCGTTGATGCGTACTGCATGAAGGAACGGCGTGGTGAGATAGGCGGGGGATTCCGGATCAAGGCTGTTGCGCTTTACGCGACCCGAAGAGTGGACGTAGTTGCCGTCGTGGTGATGGATCGCCACGTGGGTGACGCGCCCGGTGGTGGGGTTGCCGAAGAAAAGAAGATCACCGGGCTGATAGTCGCGCCAGTCGGCAGGATCGAGATGAGTGCCTGTCAGTGCCTGCTGAGAGGCATCGCGGCGCAGGATAAGCCCGTTGGAAAGATGGCTGACCTTAACGAGACCGGAGCAGTCAAGGGTTTTGGTGGATGTGCCTCCCCAAAGATAGGGGATGCCTTCCATTGAATAGGCGATGTCGAGAATCTTCTCCACATCGTAGGTCTGGTCAGCCCACTCGGCAATGGGAGTGAGGTGGCGTGATTCGACCCAGCCCTTCCGTCCGTCGGGGAGGGTGATTTCCGTATAGGTCTGTCCCCGGGCGATTCTGCCTTCGACGATAGCGCCGTTGACGAGGTCGGTGAGGACCTCGCGGGGGGAAGTGGCGCCGGGCGTCTTCGTGACATTGATCTGGTTGAGCGAAGTGACGACAAGGCGGTCGGGGGAACGACGCCATGCCTCCATCTCAGCCTGCGACATGGGGACAAGTCCGGAGGAATTGATGAATCCGGTGTAGCCGTCGGGAGTCATCACTTCCCACCATTCGCCGGTGGAGTCGATGACACGCAGAGGCATGCCCATAATTGCCTGAGAAGCGAGTTCGGCAGCGTGGGCCGGAGCAACTCGCATGCAAGCCACAGATATGAGCGGGCGTGCCCAGACGGAATCGGTCACATCTTCGATAGAAATGAGCTGGAGATGCTGATCCCAGAGGGGATAGAAAAGGTTGCCGCCATCAGTCTCGACTTCGCCCATCTGGGAATCGACCGTTTCGGACCGGATGAAGCGCTTGGGGGGAAAGAATGGAGAGTTGACTCCATGGTTAGTCGCCATGCGATAGCCGTCGATACCGGTGGAATAAAATTTCTGTGCGGGGGAGAATTCACCGTCACCTACGTTGCCGTAGCGACCGAAAGAGAGGTCGACAGGTACCCATCCCACATTCTGGAAGTAGACTTCAGCCCAGTCATGGAGATTCTTTTCCCCCGGGTGAAGCATCCATCCGCTTTCCCAGCGTGCGGGGACGCCGAGGGAGCGCATCAGTGAAATGTAGAGGAGCGCAACCTGTCCGCAGTCACCATGACGCTGCTCCACGACGTAGGCGGGGATGGATGGAATGGTGCTGTACTCGCGAGCTCCTGCCCAGGGATAGTTGGCGTTGATGTAATCGTAGACGAGTTCGGACTGCCTGTAGGGGTTGGTCTCGTCGCCGACGATGGCGCGTGCGAGGGAGTCGAGGGGGATGACGTGGGGGAAATCGAACGCCGTATAGCGTTTATATAGCTCCGAATCAGTGCGATAGGGGCGGATTGCAGCCTCGAGAAACTCGGGCGCGAAGTACTGTGCGGCTACATCGAAGGATGCTTCGTAGGAGAAGCGGGTGGTGTCAGGGGCAGCGGGAGCCGACATGTAGAGAGTGTTGTGAACCGAGCGCTCGGGACCGGAGATTATGGCTGTATCGGCTCCGCTATAACCAATGAGGCTGACACGTGACTGACGGCGCGACTCCAGAGGGTAGGGCATCCAGACGCGTACGGTATCGCCCGGGCGGACTTCGCCTTCGGTGGGAACGTCGATTGAGAAGCGGTAGGTGACGCGACGTTTCATGACCGGTTCGCCCGATCCCCGTGATTCAGCCATGATGGAATCAACATACGCCTTACGGCGTTCGGAAGCCTTGGAGCCTCTGCCATGCCAGTTGCGTGGACCGAGAGCATCGGAGAGGAGATAGATGTTGCGTGCGACCTTACGGTGGACACGCAGAGTGTCGTCGATCATCATAGTCTCGACGGCACCGTCAGCAATAGCCTTATGCCACTGACGGTCGGAAATGAAATTCTTCCCAACGATCTCACGAGCCTGCTCAAGAGTGTAGGGGAAATCGGCGCGGGTGCGCGCTTTGACGGCAGCCAGCGAGTCGCGCTCAAGTGGAGTGTTGGCGCAGAGGGAGCCGAAAGCCATGATGGCTGCGGCTGCGAGGATGAGGGAACGCCTGATCATTTCACGATAGAATTGATGACCTGCTTGATGGAGTCGGCGAGCGCGTCGGCTTTTTCCATTGTGGCAGCTTCGGAGTAGATGCGGATGATGGGCTCGGTGTTGCTCTTGCGAAGGTGAACCCAAGAGTCGGCAAAGTCGATTTTCACACCGTCGATGTCGGTGATTTCCTCGCCGGCAAATTTTTCCTTGACAGCACGAAGGATGGCGTCGACGTCAATGCCGGGGGTGAGCTCAATCTTGTTTTTGGCGATGGCGTAGGGGGGATATTCTTTCTTCAATTCGCTCACCTTCTTGCCCTTGTGGGCGAGGAGGGAGAGGAACAGAGCCACTCCTACGAGTGCGTCGCGTCCGTAATGGGCGGCGGGGTAGATGACTCCGCCGTTGCCTTCGCCTCCTATGACGGCACCTGTCTCCTTCATCTTCGTCACGACGTTGACTTCGCCGACAGCGGCAGCCGAGTAGGAACAGCCGTGTGCGCGGGTGACGTCGCGGAGCGCGCGGGAGGAACTTAGATTGCTGACGGTAGAGCCGGGGGTGTGGGAGAGGACGTAGTCGGCGACAGCGACGAGAGTGTATTCCTCGACAAACATTTCGCCGTTCTCCATGACGATGGCAAGACGGTCAACGTCGGGATCGACCACGAAACCAACGTCGGCGAGTCCTGACCGCATGAGGTCGGCAATCTGCGTGAGGTTTTCGGGGATGGGCTCGGGGGTGTGGGCGAATCGTCCGGTAGGCTCGCAGTTGAGCTCGATCACGTTCTTGACTCCAAGCGCGCGGAGGAGGCGGGGGATCACGATGCCGCCTACAGAATTCACGGCGTCGACAGCCACGGTGAAGTCGGCGCGCGAGATTGCGTCGACGTCGACGAGATCAAGAGCAAGAACCTGCTCAATGTGGCGCAGGGTGTAGGTGTCGTTATGATAAATTGTGCCGAGTGCATGGACGTGGGCAAATGAGAAGTCGTCGGTTTCGGCAATGGCAAGCACTTCCTTGCCCTGAGCATCGTTGAGGAACTCGCCGCGGTCGTTAAGGAGCTTTAGGGCATTCCACTGCGTGGGATTGTGGGATGCGGTGATTATGATGCCGCCGGCAGCCTTCTCCCCTGTCACGGCGATTTCGGTGGTGGGGGTTGTGGCGAGACCGAGGTCGATGACGTCGAATCCCATGCCTGAAAGAGTGGCACAGACAAGTTGGTTGACCATCGGACCGGAAATGCGGGCGTCTCTGCCGACGACGATGATGCGTGGCTGACCGGGACGGAGATTGCGGGAGATAAATGTGGCGTAGGCGGCGGTGAATTTCACTACGTCGAGAGGGCTCAGACCCTCTCCCGGACGACCGCCGATGGTGCCGCGGATACCGGAAATAGATTTAATCAGGGACATGGCTTGGAGTGGAATGAAAAAACGGGGATAGGGTGAGGATCACATGCCGGGACGGAAGTAACGGATGTTGTAGACGAACGGAACCACATAGCCGATTTCGTCGGTCATACCGTACTGTGACTTGATGACAATGTTGACGTGGCAGTCAATCGGGAGATAGTAGAGCGGCTGCTGAATGCCGATACCCCATTGGGTGTAGGCAGTGATGGTGTAGTTCTCAAAACGGAAAGAAGCCGGAGCCGCTACCATGTTGTCGGCGTTGCCGTAGGCGTAGTCGGGGTCGAGGGCTGTGATGCGGTCGTGATACATGTCGTTGAGGTTGTAGCGGAGATAGCGGAAATAGAGAAGTTCGTCGTTCTTCGCCATGTTGCCCTTCGTACCGGGGTCGATAACCTGCATGTAGAGGTTGCCTTCCTTCTCGATTCGGTAGTAGGGCGCGTCGGGACCGTACTCGAATACGGTGTCGGCGGGAATCTCGTTGATGACGCGATGTCCGGCGAGGAAGTAGTTGACGGACTCGGTTTCTTCGTTAAGAAGTTCGGCGTAGGACTTGCCGTCGCTGCAGGATGAGAAGGCGGTGACGGCGAGGAGAGCGAAAGCCGATATCAGGGATTTGATGGTTGACAGTCTCATGGGAAGTGGAAACGGATGTCGTTGGAAAATTATGGATTTTTGAGTCAAAGATATTTATCGTAGTCGGGGAGGACGGAGATGAAGCGGTCGACACATTCCTGCATCGTGCCCTTGAATTCTCCGCCGGCGGCGTTGAGGTGCCCGCCCCCGTTGAAATGTTCCTCACAGAGGCGGTTGACGGGGAATGAGCCTTTGGAACGCGTGGAAACCTTGATGTAGCCGGGATCCTGCCGCATAAATGCACAGTAGGTGATTTCGGGAATGCTGAGGGGGACATTGACCAGGCTTTCGGTGTCGCCTTTCTCGTAGCCAAATTCGTCGAGCTCGCGGGCATCGAGAGTGATGAGTGCCGCGCGATGCTCAGGGAAAATGATCATCTTGCGGTAGATGGCATAGCCGTTGAGGCGCAGGCGGGATGCGGAGTTGGTGTTGAACACGCGACGGTAGATCTCGTCCTTGTCAATGCCCTTGCGGAGAAGCTCGGCTATGACGATGTAGAGGTCGGGATCGTTGGAATTGTAAGAGAAATTGCCTGTGTCGGTCATCATTCCGGTGTAGATGCACTTGGCGGCGTTCTTGTCGATGAGCTGGAAAAGCTCGAGGCGACAGACGAGGCGGAAAACGAGCATCGAAGTGGATGAGACCTCGGGGTGGGAGAATGTGAGATTGGTGAAGGGATCGGGGGAGAGATGGTGGTCGATCATCACTTTAGGAGCCACGGAGTCGAGGAGCATGCGCTGCATGCGGTCGACGCGGTAGGGGGCGTTGAAGTCGAGGCAGAACACGAGGTCGGCATCTGCGAAAAGCTTGCGTGCGAATTCCTCGTAGCGGGTGGCGACGACAATGTCCTTAGCGCCGGGGAGGAACAGGAGGTTCCGGGGGGGCATGTCGGGGGTGACGACCCTGACGTCCTTGCCGAGAGCGGAAAGGACGTGATAAAGCCCCAGCGACGAGCCAATGGCGTCGCCGTCGGGCTTGACGTGGCAAGTTATGACGATGTGGCGGCAGCTTTTGAGCATCCGCCACAGTTCTTTGACTGAGCCTTCGTTGAGGATACGTGTAATCATTGCGTGATAAAAACGGGTCAAGAAGGTGAAAGATGACCCATATTCGCGCAAAGATAACACTTTGCCTTCGTTTATGCAACTCCGGTGGGCGGAATTGGGAGAAATTAACGTGCGGCGTCGGCGATGAGGGAGGTCCACTTGCGGAGCCGGAGGTCGGTGAACTCAGGATGGTTGACCTGATCAAGCAGCAGACCTGCGACGGATCCGTCGGGGAGGATAGCCTTGGATGAAGAGAACTCGTAGCCGTCGGTATCGATGCCTTTGATGAAGGTAGCACCAGTGGACTGAAGACGGTCGTAGATGATGCCTACGGCGTCGCAGAAAGTGTCGGACATCGTGTCGTCGCCGCAACCGAATACGGCAATTGTCTTGCCGGGCAGGTAGAGCGACTCGATACCGGTGAGGAAGTCGTCCCAATCAGTCTCCAGATCTCCGCTACCCCAAGTGCTTGAGCCGAGGATAAGGATGTCATAGTCAGCGAGATCAGAGGGAGATGATTTGGCGACGTCATGGACTTCGTCGGGTGAAACACCGAGCATCGATGCGATGCGCTGGGCGATCTGGCGGGTTGTGCCGGTCTGAGAACCGTAGAATATACCGATTTTTTTCATAGCTAAAAGGTTGAAATAGGGTCAAAATGATGCAGATAAATACCCAATTGAGGGGCTTTGGAATTAAAACACGGGAGAGGGCGGGATGGTTCGGGGGAGTTAGGAGTTGGGAGTTAGGAGTTGAGGGTTGAGAGTGGGGATTTGGGAGGGGATTAAGTTTTTTTGTAAATAATGATAAAAAAGAGAGTTGATGAGAGGGGAAAAGTCGCAAATGTTTCTTAACTTTGCAGTTCCTAAAATGGCATATTGTCCGGCGAAGTGACGTGTGCTTCAGGAAGTGACAAGAATAATCCAAATAATATCCTTTTCAAGCAGAATTTTCTAACAAAATGAGCGACGTAAAAAAGATTAAGACAGCTCTTATCTCGGTTTTCTATAAGGACGGTCTGGAAGAAATCCTGAAAATGCTCCATGCTGACGGAGTGAAATTTCTCTCGACCGGAGGTACACAAACGTTTATCGAAAGTCTGGGTTACCCCTGCGATGCAGTGGAGGATCTGACGGGCTATCCTTCGATACTGGGCGGACGCGTGAAGACGCTTCACCCGAAGGTGTTCGGCGGCATTCTGAACCGCCGCGACAACGCAGGAGACCGCGAACAGATAGCAAAATACGAAATTCCTGAAATCGACATCGTGATAGTAGATCTCTATCCGTTCACGGAGACAGTGGCTTCGGGCGCTGACGACGCCGCCATCATCGAGAAGATCGACATAGGGGGCATCTCGCTTATCCGCGGTGCGGCAAAGAACTACAAGGACGTGGTGATCGTGGCATCAAAGGGTCAGTACGGCGCACTGGCAGAGATGCTGAAAAAGCAGGGCGCGGAATCGACGCTTGAGGAGCGCCGCTGGTTTGCAAAAGAGGCATTCGCAGTGTCGAGCGCCTACGACAGCGCGATCTTCAGCTACTTCGACGGTGAGGAGGCTCCTTCAGCCCTGCGCTATGCAGCTGACGGCGCGAAGGTGATGCGCTACGGCGAGAATCCTCATCAGCGCGGCTACTTCTTCGGCGACTTCGCCGCAATGTTCGATCAGCTTCACGGCAAAGAAATCTCCTACAACAATCTTCTTGACATCGACGCCGCCGTGGCACTGATCAGCGAATTCGGCGACGAGCCCACCGTGGCGATCCTGAAGCACAACAACGCCTGCGGTCTCGCTTGCCGACCGACCATAGCAGAAGCATGGGAGGCAGCGCTTGCGGGAGATCCTGTGTCGGCATTCGGCGGCATCATCATCGCCAACCGCGAGATCGACGCCAAGGCTGCCGAGGAGATGAACAAGATATTCTTCGAGGTGGTGATCGCTCCGAGCTACAGCGCCGAGGCACTCGCAATCCTCGAGCAGAAAAAGAACCGCATCATCCTGGTGCAGAAAGCTCCCCTCACCACCACCCGCCAGATCCGCACGTGCCTGAACGGCGCGCTGGTGCAGGACCGCGACCTGAAGGTGGAGACGCGCGATGAGCTGAAGGGTGTGACGAAGCGCGAGGTGACAGACGCTCAGATCGACGATCTGCTCTTCGCCAACAAAATCGTGAAGCACTCGAAGAGCAATGCCATCGTGCTTGCCAAGAACCGTCAGCTCTGCGCGAGCGGCGTGGGACAGACATCCCGAGTGGATTCTCTCCGCCAAGCGATAGCCAAAGCCAAATCCTTCGGCTTCGACCTGCAGGGCGCGGTGATGGCTTCGGATGCCTTCTTCCCCTTCGCCGACTGCGTGGAGATAGCTCACGAGGCAGGCATAGACGCCGTGATCCATCCCGGAGGCTCGATCCGCGACAATGAGTCGGTGGAATACTGCGACGGGCATGACATGGCGATGGTGATGACAGGCTTCCGCCACTTCAAGCACTAAAAAATCAAGGAAAGCGAGAACGCGAATCGCAACGCGCCAAAGCTTTTCAGAAAAGAGAATAATCAACCAAAATCAATCTCATCTCCCCAGAAAAGACAATAAATGAGACTGTTCTCCCTAACAAAAGAAATAGCAATCGATCTCGGCACCGCCAATACGATCATCATCCACAATGACAAGGTGGTGATCGACGAGCCGTCGATCGTAGCGCTCGACAAGCGCACGGACAAACTGATAGCCGTGGGTCACGAAGCCCAGCAGATGCAGGGCAAGGAGCACGAAGGAATCAAGACCGTGCGCCCGCTTCGCAAGGGCGTGATCGCGGACTTCAACGCCGCAGAGCTTATGATTCGCGGTCTGGTGAAAAAGGCAAGCTCGAAGAGCAACTGGTTCAGCCCGTCGCTCCGCATGGTGGTGGGTATCCCCTCCGGCTCGACGGAAGTGGAAATCCGTGCGGTGCGCGACTCGTCGGAGCATGCCAACGGCCGTGACGTCTACATGATCTTCGAGCCGATGGCCGCCGCCCTCGGTATCGGACTCGACGTTCAGGCGCCCGAAGGCAACATGATCGTGGACATAGGCGGCGGCACGACGGAAATCGCCGTGATCTCGCTGGGCGGCATCGTGAGCAACCGCAGCATCCAGATCGCAGGCGACGACCTGACGGACGACATCCAGAACCACATGCGCCGCGCCCATAACGTGAGAGTGGGAGAGCGGACGGCAGAGCTGATCAAGATGAACGTGGGCTCGGCGCTCACGGAACTTGAAAATCCGCCGGAGGACTTCATCGTGCATGGTCCGAACATGATGACCGCGCTCCCGATGGAGATACCTGTGAGCTATCAGGAAGTGTCGCACTGCATCGAAAAGTCGATCTCGAAGATCGAGGCAGCCGTGCTGAGCGCACTGGAAGAGACTCCCCCGGAGCTTTACGCCGACATCGTGCGCAACGGCATCTGGCTTGCCGGCGGCGGCGCACTGCTGCGCGGCCTGGACAAGCGCCTGACGGACAAGATCGGAATCCAGTTCCACATCGCGGAGGATCCCCTGCGCGCCGTAGCCAAAGGCACGGGCGTGGCACTGAAGAACATCGAGAATTTCTCGTTCCTGATCAGATAACGCCCAAGGAAATCCGCGGCAACCGGAGATGCGCAACCTCTTCAATTTCCTGCTCCGCTACAGCTCGTGGGTGGTGTTTGCCTTCTACGTGGTGGTGAGCTTCGTGCTTCTGTTCACACGCAACCCCTACCAGCGTCACGTGTACCTGACGTCGGCGGGGGATGTGGCGTCGACGGTGTACGAGGGGGCATCGACGGTGACCTCATATTTCCATCTGCGCGACATCAACGACGACCTGCAGCAGCGTCTTGCCACTCTTGAAGGCGAACTGCTCGCGGCTCAAGCCCAGATCGACGAGATGGCACTGCAGATCCATGCCGACACGATGACCACCGTGGAGGCTCTGCAACCTTACCGCTTCATCATCGCGCGCGTGATCAACAACTCGATAACACGCGACCACAACTACATCACGATCAACCGCGGCCGCGCCGACGGACTCCGCCCGGAGATGGGCGTGGTGAATCAGAACGGCGTGGTGGGCGTGGTGGACGTGGCGGGGGAGCGGTATGCCCGAGTGATCTCGCTGCTCAATCCCGACTTCCGCCTGTCGTGCCGCCTGAGAGCCGACGACGGGGTGTTCGGGTCGCTGGTGTGGGACGGAAAATCGCCCTACGAGGCTGTGCTCGAGGAGCTTCCACGCCACACGGTGTGGGAAGTGGGTGACACGGTGGTGACAAGCGGATACTCGGCAATGTTCCCGGCGGGAATTCCGGTGGGGACTGTGACGGGGACGTCGCGCGACAACGATGACAACTTCTTCAAACTCCGCGTGAAACTCCTGACGGAATTCGATCACCTGAGCACCGTGCGCGTGATAGCCAACAATATGGCTGACTCGATCAAGGCGGTGGAGGGGGCAGACCAGTAAACCAATCAATCAAGAAACCAAACCGAATCCAGGCAAACAGAGGCGATGGCAAAGACGATACTGAGATTTGCGCTGATGTACGTGGTGCTGATGCTGGCACAGGCGGTGCTGTTCAACCGCATCTGCCTCTTCGGCTACGCGGTGCCGCTTGTGTTCGTGTATTTCATCGCGTCGCTTCCGGTGACGCTTTCGGTGAACTGGGTGCTGACGCTGGGCTTTCTGTCGGGGCTGACCGTCGACATCTTTTCGGACACTCCGGGCGTGAACGCCCTCGCATGCACGCTCCTTGCAGGGAGCCGCGGGACGCTTATCCGACTGTACGTGCCGCGCGAGGAGGACTTCACGAATCCGGAGCCGTCGGTGAAGTCGATGGGTCCGGGGAACTATGCTAAATATCTGCTGACGGTCTCGATCGTCTACTGCACACTATTCTTTCTCATCGACGCATTCACATTCTTCAATCCTCTGCGGCTCGTGATCCGCATCGTGGCAAGCACGGCACTGACCTTCACGGTGATGCTCGCCATCAACTCTCTCACCACCCGAAATGAGAAAAGACTATAATCTCGAAAAAAGAAAATACATAATCGGAGGCTTCGCATTCGTCATAGTGGTGATCTTTCTGATCAGGCTTTTCAATCTTCAGATCAACGATGACCGCTACAAGTCGTATGCCGACAACAATGCCTTCCTGAAAAAGACTATCTATCCGTCGCGCGGACTGATGTATGACCGCAACGGGGAACTGATCGTGTACAACCAGCCTGCCTACGACGTGATGATGATCCCGAGGGAGGTGCAGGCATTTGACACCCTCGACTTCTGCAAGACCATCAACATCACCCCGGAACAACTCAGACAGCGATTTGCCGACATGCGGGATCCACGCCAGAATCCGGGCTATTCGTCGTACACGCCCCAGAAGCTCATCACGCACCTTTCAGCCCAGGATTACGGGCGGCTTCAGGAGAAGCTGTACCGCTATCCGGGTTTTTACATCCAGAAGCGCATCCTCAGGCAATACAACCACTCGACGGCAGCCAACGTGCTGGGCAACATCCGCGAGGTGTCGCCGCAGGACATCGAGCGCGATCCCTACTATCAGCGCGGCGACTACTGCGGCGACTTAGGTGTGGAGAAAAGCTACGACGAGTACCTGCGCGGGGTGAAGGGCGTGGAAATACTGATCCGCGACGCCAACGGCAGGATCCAGGGACGATACGCCGACGGGGCACGCGACGTGGCTCCGGTCAGCGGACGCAATCTGAAGCTGAGTCTGGACTACGAGCTACAGCAGTATGCCGAAAGCCTGATGGTGAACAAAATCGGCGCGGTGGTGGCGATAGAGCCGGAGACGGGGGAGATACTGTGCATGGTGTCGAGCCCGACCTATGATCCGATGCGCCTGGTGGGCCGACAGAGGGGAGAGCAGTACAAGCAACTGCGCAACGACGAACTGAAGCCGCTCTTTGACCGCTCGCTGATGGGTGCTTATCCTCCGGGCTCGACGTTCAAGCCGGGTCAGGGTCTGATCCTGCTTGAGGAGGACATCGTGAACCTGCAGACGGTGTACCCCTGTCACGGGGGCTTCATATCGGGCGGACTGAAAGTGGGTTGCCACGGACACGGGTCGCCGATACCGCTGAAACCGGCATTGCAGACATCGTGCAACGCCTACTTCTGCTGGGGACTGAAAACGATGCTCGACAACCGCCGGAGCAAATACGGCTCGGCTGCGAATGCCTTCGAGGTGTGGAAGAATCACCTTGTGTCGCTGGGCTACGGCTACAAGCTGGGGGTGGATCTGCCGGGCGAGGGGCGCGGATTTATCCCGAACGCGAAGTTCTACAACAAGATCTACGGCGAGGGGCGCTGGAGCGCGAATACGATAATCTCGGTGGCTATCGGTCAGGGCGAGATCCTGGCTACGCCTCTCCAGATATGCAACTTAGGCGTGTCGATCGCCAACCGCGGATGGTTCATCACTCCTCACGTAGTCAAGGAAATCGAGGATACGGTGCTTCCGGAACAGTACACGACGAAGCGCTATCCGACAATCGAGAAGAGGCACTTCGAGGACGTGGCGGAGGGGATGAGGATGGCAGTGACGGGCGGAACGTGCCGCCTGGCGAATCTGCCTGACATCGAGGTGTGCGGCAAGACGGGCACGGCACAGAATCCGCACGGCAAGGATCACTCGGCGTTTCTGGGCTTCGCACCTTACAGGGATCCGAAGATCGTGGTGTGCGCCTACGTGGAAAACGCCGGTTTCGGCGCGACGTTCGGGGTGCCGATCGGGAGCCTGATCATTGAGAAATACCTGAAACGGGAGATAGCACCCGAACGGAAGTATCTGGAGCAAAGGATGCTCGAATCAAACACAATCATCTACAGTGGCGTTAAAAAGCATTAACAGAGACGAACAATCATTCCTGAAGGGCATCGACTGGGTGACGGTGGTGCTCTATCTGGTGCTCGTGGCAGCGGGTGCGGTGAGCATCTACGCGGCGAGCTATGACTATGACAATGCGTCGATTTTCTCGTTTGACGAGTTTTCGGGGAAGCAGATCCGCTGGATAGGGCTTTCGCTCGTCTTGGGGCTGATGCTCCTGCTGGTGGATGCAAGAATCTACGAGACGTACGCCTATCCGATCTATCTGCTTGTCCTGCTGGTGATGGTGGTGACGATATTCATAGCCCCTGACATCAAGGGGTCGCGGTCGTGGCTTGTGATCGGACCGATGAGCCTGCAACCGGCGGAGTTCGGAAAATTCGCCACTGCCCTGGCGCTGGCGAAGCTGTTCAGCGGCTACAATTTCTCGCTGAGCGCGTCGACGTCGAACTACATGAAGGCTCTGGCGATAATCCTGGTGCCGTTCGTGCTGATCCTGGCTCAAAAGGAGACGGGGTCGGCGCTGGTGTACCTGTCGCTGTTCTTCGTTCTTTACCGCGAGGGAATGAGCGGGCTGGTGCTCGTGGCGGCGGTGACTGCGGTGGTGATCTTCGTGGTGGCGATCAAGTACACGTCGACGATGATACTCGGGATTCCGTCGGGTGAATTCTGGGTGTTCGTGCTGGTCATGCTGCTGATGACGGGAATGCTTGCGATCTACTGCAAGCGGGTGACTGTGGCGAGGAATGTGGCGGCAGGTTTCGCAGGGTCGGGTATCCTCGTGTGGCTTTTGGGTCTGATGGGGCTGCATGTGCCGGGACTGGCTTATTTCGGTGTGGCTCTGGGGGGCGCGACAATCTACTGTGTGGTGGAGCTGATGCGTTTCTACAGCCGAAAAATCGTGATCACGCTGGGAGCGGTGGCTACTGCCGTGGCGTTTCTGTTTTCGGTGAATTTCGTGTTTGGGTCGGTGCTTGAGCCTTATCAGCAGATGCGCATCAAGGTGGCGCTGGGCATCGAGGAGGATCTGCGCGGATTCGGCTACAACGTGAATCAGTCGAAGATCGCTATCGGTTCGGGAGGTCTGAACGGTAAGGGGTTTCTGCAAGGTACGCAGACGAAGCTGAAATATGTGCCGGAACAGCATACTGACTTTATATTCTGCACGATAGGTGAGGAGCAGGGTTTTGTGGGTACTGCGGGTGTGCTTGTGACGTTTCTGATTCTGATTCTGCGTGTGATCACGCTTGCGGAGCGTCAGCCTACGACGTTCGGGCGAGTGTATTCCTACTGTGTGGCGTCGTATCTGATTCTGCACCTGGGAATTAATATCGGGATGGTGATAGGGTTGTGTCCGGTTATAGGTATTCCGCTGCCGTTTTTCAGTTATGGGGGTTCGTCGCTATGGGGATTTACGTTCCTGATTTTTATTATGCTTCGCATTGATGCGGCAAGGCATCAGAGAAGGTAAGGGAGTTGGGAGTTAGGAGTTAGGAGTTAGGAGTTAGGAGTTAGGAGTTGGGGGAAAGTCTCACGCAAAGGCGCAAAGGACGCAAAGGAAGGATTTTTGAAGGCAGTGTTCATTAAAAATTGTTTTTGAGGTGTAGCCCCGCAGGGGTTGAATTTTTTTATTTGGATTGTATCCCCGAGCGTTACCGCTCGGGGTTAACATCAGGTTTGTGCCTCCGGCACAAGGGAGGAGTGGAAAGTGGAGAGTTGAGAGTTGAGAGTTGAGAGCCTGCGGGTTAAGGGAGTGATGTAGCTTTCGGAGGGCGGGAGCGATGTTGCCTTCGGAATGAGGGCGCGATTTATCTTGCTGCGCAAGCGCTAAAGCGATAACGCGCCCCTACTCAGGGATGACGCGCCGCTACAGGTGATAACGTGCCCATGCAAGTGATTGTGTGCCCCTACTGGTGATTAGGTGCTTATGGAAAAGGCGCTGTGTCGGGAGTGACACAGCGCCTTGCTAATTGACTTGTAGGTGGAAACCTACGATGAAATGGATTTACTTGCGGATGAGGACTTTCTTGACTTCGGTGCCCTGACGGCGAACGTAGATGCCGTTGGCAGCGTTGTCGATGTTAACCTTCACGCCCTGGAGGTTGAAGTACTCAACGGGAGCGTTGGAGTTGTCGACAACTTCGATGTCGTTGATAGCGTTGGAAGCTTTGTACTTTTCAAATACTACGTCAGCAATGTAGAAAGTAGCGGCAGCAGGATCAGTGCCGAGGTTGAATGCGATTGTTTTGAATTGTAAGATTTCACCATTTTCTTCTTTTTCAGCCATAGCTGCAGTGACTGTAATCTCTTTATCAAATGTCTTCCACTCAGCAGCAGCATCCAAATTGCCGATGCATTCATAGTGGATATATTGTCCGGCGTTAGCCTGACTTTGAGTTTCAATTGTGCGAGAGTCGGTGCAATAGTATTTGAAGGAAACGTGAATCTTATCACCAGCTACGAGAGCCTGATCGCCAACGATGAATAGCTGGGCATCCCAAGGGTTAGCACAGTCAGCCTGGATGTCGGTGCTGTAGGCTTCAACGTCACCAGGAGCTTTAACGAGCGGAGCGGGACCCCAAGTGTTGTTATTGATTATTGAATTATCGCCAAGAAGGTTGATCCACTCACCCTTGTTGTCGTCGCCTTCGTCGCCATCTTCGGTCGTTAAAGTGACGTTGCTGACAATCATAGTACCTCCGTCGCCAGCACCGCTGATGTGAAGATTACCATCTCCAGTAGTTGAGAGGAATTCGATATCTTCTTTAGTGAAAGTAAAGGTAATGGTAGATTCTGTTGAATAAACAGTGCTCCATTCATCGTTGTATCCCTCTACTTCAGCAAAAGAAGGAACAATCTTGCTGGTCCATTCAGATGATAACTTATAGCTATATCCTTTTCCCGAGAATGTTACATCGAAAGAAAGGACAGCGCCTTCGCCTGCTTCTACAATAGCAGCTTTAGCAATTTCGATACCAGGATACCATTCTTTGTAAGGTTCATCAGCCATGTTTGCGGGACCCTCAAAGAGGACGGTTGTCTTGGCTGACATGCCGAGGACTGCGGATGCTGCGATGGCAGCGGTAAGGAGTAATTTTTTTACCATAAATTGTGATTTAAGGGGTTAATGAATTGGTTTGTTGGATTATTTCGGTATAAAAACAGTCGGATAGAGAGTGAATCGGAGATGTTGGATTGGGAGAGAGTGTGTGCGTCAGAATTATTAAATAACGGTTTGCAACGCAAATATAGCGATAATATTTTAATTAGCGAGAAAAAGGGGGAATTTTTTCAAAAAAATAATCAGAGGGCGGGAGTGGTGTTGAGTCGACGTGCAAGCTGATGGCGGATGCGGAGGTCGCGCAGCTCGGCGTGGGCGCGAAGGGAGGCTTCGTAGTCGAAGGGGACATCGAATGAGGCGAGGGATCGCGCCTGGGCGGGGGTGATGCGGGAGAGTTCGATGCACGTCTTGAGCGGACGGGAGTGGAATTGCTGCGCAAGCTGCCACTGGGCGGAGAAACGGTCGGTGAGGGGGACGAAGACGCGGGAGGGATCGGCGGCGACTTCGGGGTCGGGTGGCGTTGCGCGGAAGGTGGCGGAGTAGGTGCCGTGGAATGCGGGCCGGAGTTCCATCCATCCTCGGGCGTGGTGACGCCAGTACTCACGGTGGGCGACGAGGTGGGCTGAGAGGAATGCAGCTGTGACGTCGGCGGGGGATGCTTCGGGGGCTGCAATGCCTCGGGATCGAGTGTCGGCGGCAAGGGCGTGGAATGCGGCGAGGGTGAGGCGGGTGTCGTAGAGGGATCGGTGGGCGTCGGTGTCGGAGACGTTGAGCCCGTAGGTCTCGGCAATGCGGGATAGGGCTGTCTCCTGATAGTCGGTGCGGTCGGAGGAGTCGTGGAGGAGCCAGTACCATCGCTGGAGTTCGATCTGCTTTTCGGGCGGGACCGGTGCGAGTCCGGCTTTTTCGAGGTGGAAGAGGTCGTTGTGGAGTCCGCAGCCGACGACGTAGCGTGCGCGGGAGAGAATCGCGTCGAGCTGGCGGCGGTAGTGGGCCACGGGGCGCTCGTGGCGGACCATGGCGCGGGTGATGTGGTGGATGTCGGTGCGCCACCACCTGACGGTGGCGGGACGGAAGAGGTGGTTGAAGAGGACGCGACCGGAGACGTCGACAACGGAGAGCTCGAGGAGCTCTCCGTCACGATCGTTGGTGGTCATTTCGGCGTCGAGGAATATGATTTCCGCGGGATCGCCGGTGATGTGCGGAATGGAATCGGGTTGATTCACTTTGCGATGATGAGGAAATAGTTTTTCTTGCCTCGCTGCACAAGAATGTATTTGTCCTGAAGGAGCATATCGGGGGAGGTGAGGGCGTAGGGGTCGGTGACTTTCTCCTTGTTGACGGAGAGTGCGCCCTGCTGGGTCATCTTGCGCATCTCGCCCTTGGATGGGAACACAGGGGCGAGGTCGGTGAGGAGGTCGGCGAGCTTAACACCGTCGAGGATCGCCTGACGGGAAACCTCGAAAGTGGGGACGCCTTCGAATACGGCGAGGAGGGTGGGCTCGTCGATGCGGCGGAGGGTGTCGGAGGCTTTGGATGAGAATAGGATCTGGGAGGCCTCGACGGCAGCTTCGTAGTCGGCTGCGGAGTGGACCATGGTGGTGATCTCCTTGGCGAGACGCTTCTGGAGGGGACGCTGACCGGGGTCGGCTGCCTGCTCGGCGATGAGTGACTCGATCTCCTCGCGGGAGAGGGTGGTGAAGATCTTGATGTACTTCTCGGCGTCGGCGTCGGAGACGTTGAGCCAGAACTGGTAGAACTTGTAGGGAGATGTGTAGCGGGGGTCGAGCCAGACGTTGCCGCTCTCGGTCTTTCCGAACTTGCCTCCGTCAGCCTTGGTGATGAGGGGGCATGTGAGTGCGAAAACGTTCTCCTCGCCTTCGACGCGGCGGATAAGCTCGGTGCCGGTGGTCATGTTGCCCCACTGGTCGGAGCCTCCGAGCTGCAGGCGGCAGTCGCGTGTGCGGAAGAGGTGGAGGAAGTCGTAGCCCTGAAGGAGCTGGTAGGAGAACTCGGTGAATGACATTCCTTCGCGTGATTCGCCGGAGAGACGCTTCTTGACGGAGTCCTTAGCCATCATGTAGTTGACGGTGATGTGCTTGCCGATGTCGCGGATGAAACCAAGGAAGGAGTAGTCCTTCATCCAGTCGTAGTTGTTGACGAGTTCGGCGCGGTTGGGTGCGTCGGACTCGAAGTCGAGGAACTTGGCAAGCTGGCGCTTGATGGCTTCCTGATTGTGGCGGAGGGTCACCTCGTCGATGAGCTTTCGCTCCTGACTTTTCATGGAGGGGTCGCCGATCATGCCAGTAGCGCCGCCGACGAGAGCCAGTGGCTTGTGCCCGGCACGCTGGAGGTGCTTGAGCATCATGACGCCGACGAGGTGTCCGATGTGGAGGGAGTCGGCGGTGGGGTCAATACCGAGGTAGGCGGTGGTCATGCCTTTCTTGAGCTGCTCGTCGGTGCCGGGCATCATGGAGTGGATCATGCCACGCCAGGTGAGTTCTTCTATAAAGTCCATTGTGAAAAAAAAGATCAGCAGGGTTAGGATTTTGACTGAAAGAGAGAAAAATATTGTGCAAAGGTAGGAAAAATGTGCGTTTTTGACAATAGGACAGGGCGAAATTGTGATTAATTTTGCAAAAGGAAAAAGAGAGGTTTGGGAATTAGGGAGAAAATATTTAAATTTGTCATTCATAACAAGAAGAATATGGAAAATAACATAAACGCCCCCGAGACAAGAAGCCATGCGGCAGAGGATGCCGCGGGACAGAGCGACTCGCTGGTGATCATCCCGATGTACAACGAAAAGGAGAACGCCCGCGCCATCATCGAGGCAGTGCTGAGCCTGCGGACGCCGATGGACGTGCTGGTGATCGACGACAATTCGCCTGACGGGACCGCCGGCATCGTGAAGGAGCTGATGCAGGAGCATCCGGGACGCGTACACATCATAGAGCGTGCCGGGAAGCTCGGCCTCGGAACCGCCTACATCGCGGGCTTCAAGTGGGCTCTGGAGCGCAAGCACTACAAGTACATCACCGAGATGGACGCAGATTTCAGCCATAATCCGGCAGACCTTGAACGGCTGCGTGCAGCCTGCGAAGAGGGCGCGGATGTGGCGATAGGGTCGAGATACGTGTCGGGGGTGAACGTGGTGAACTGGCCGATGGGGAGAGTGCTGATGAGCTACTTCGCGTCGAAATACGTGAGAGCCGTGACGGGACTGCCGATACATGACACAACGGCAGGATTCGTGTGCTACAAACGGCGGGTGCTCGCGACGATTGACCTCGACGACATAAAGTTCAAGGGTTATGCCTTCCAGATCGAGATGAAGCTTACGGCTCACAAGCATGGCTTCAAGGTGGTGGAGGTGCCGATCATCTTCGTGAACCGTGTGCTCGGTGAAAGCAAGATGAATTCGAGCATCTTCGGGGAGGCGATGATCGGAGTGGTGAAACTGAAACTGCGCTCCCTGCGCAAGAACTACGGCGCCCCTGTGGAATGAAGGCTATGATGGGCAAGACGCTGATATACGACGCCGTCGTGGTGAACGAGGGCAAAGCAGAAGAGGGCTGGGTGGTGATCGCCGGCAGCCTGATAGCTGCCAAGGGGTCGGGCAACGTGCCCCCCGAGGTGGCATCCGATCCCGAGATCACCGAGAGGACCGACGGGCAGCACAGGATGCTACTGATGCCGGGAGCGATCGACGAGCATGTGCATTTCCGCGATCCGGGACTTACCCACAAGGCTGACATAGAGACAGAGAGCCGTGCCGCCGTGGCGGGAGGCGTCACCTCCTACTTCGACATGCCGAACACGAATCCGGCGACCGTGAGCCTCGAAGCGTGGGAGGCTAAGATGGCGCGTGCAGCCGAGGCTTCAGCCGCAAACTATGCCTTCTTCATCGGCGCGACCAACAACAATCTCGAAAATACACTTCTGAAAGCTGACTACTCGCGGATGCCGGGAGTGAAACTCTTTCTGGGATCGTCGACGGGCAACATGCTTGTGGACAACGGGGAGACGCTTCGCAAGCTCTTCGAGAGCGTGAAGGCTCCGATCGCGGTGCATGCCGAGAGCGAGGCGGAGATACGCGAAAACCGGGAGCGCCTGAAACAGGAGTACCCCGAAGGGATCCCTGTGGAGAAGCATGGTGAAATACGGTCGAGAAAAGCATGCTACGATTCGACGAAACTGGCTGTAGAACTTGCCCGCGCCACAGGTGCCAAACTTCATCTGATGCACGTCAGCACATCTGATGAACTCGCCCTGCTCGACACTGCGCCGCTCAGTCCGAAGAAAAAAATAACGTCGGAGACTTGTCCGCACTATCTGGTATTCACCGACGGAGATTATGCGGCAACCGACGGTCTGATAAAATGCAATCCCGCGATAAAAGGATCGGCTGACCGCGACGCTCTGCGTAAAGCTGTGGCTGACGGACGGATAGATGCCGTGGCGACTGATCATGCCCCTCACCTGAGAGAAGAGAAGCGCGGGAATGCCCTGACGGCTGCGTCGGGGATGCCATCGGTGCAGTTCTCACTACCGATGATGCTTGAACTTGCAAGGCAGGGCGTGATGACAGTGGAGCGCGTGGCGGCAACGATGGCTCACGCCCCCGCGATGATATTCGGGGTGAAGGGGCGCGGATTTATCCGAGAGGGCTACCACGCCGATCTGGTGCTGATCGATCCTGACTGCCCCCACACGATCGGGGATGCGGACGTGATGAGCCGGTGCGGCTGGACGCCTTACGCCGGCATGGAGATTCACCACAGGGTGGTGACGACGTGGGTGAACGGCAAAAAGGTGTGGAACAACGGCACACCGGTAGCGCCGAACCTTACGGCAGGCGAAGCAATAGAATTCGATCATCAAGGATAAAGCAATAGCAACATACACCAATTCTCCCATCAATCCCAATCAAAAACGAGGAAAAAGAGAGATGAAGCTAAAAGACATAACAGACAAGAAAATCGTGGTGACGGTTGGCCGTCAGTTTGGCAGCGGCGGCAGAGAACTCGGCAAAGCGCTTGCTGACTCGCTGGGCATCAAATACTACGACAAGGAGCTGCTGACAGAAGCTGCGCGCCATGCCGGAGTGGCTCCGGAATTTTTCGACCGTAAGGACGAGCGCGCACCATCATTCCTGAGCGGTCTCTACTGGTTTAACATGGGCTGCAAGCCGGCAACCTATTATTCCGGGTCCAACTCGATCAGCGATGACTCCCTCTACACTGCGCAAAGCGACCTGATAAAGCGGCTCGCGGAGGAGGAATCGTGCGTGATCGTGGGCCGTACGGCTGACTATATCCTGCGCGACAATCCGAACGTGGTGAACGTGTTTGTGCATGCACCTGTGGAGTCATGCATTGAACGGATCCTTCGCCGCCAGCCGGAGCTTGGTGCTGACGGAGCCCGTCAGCTTGCCAACAAGACAAATAAACTGCGATCCAACTACTATAACTTCTATACCGACAAGCGCTGGGGCGATGCTCCATCGTATCATCTGACATTCGATTCGTCGTTGCTGACGACGCAGGGGATGGTGGATGTGGTGACGAGTTATATTTCCGGTCGTTTCGGGGGAGCGCGGTGATAACGGCTCGTCCGTGGTGTCGGGTGCGCTTTCGAGCTCAGTCACGTACTACGTGTACGCTCCTGTCGCTCTCAAGGGCATCCTCCTACCGCCCGAACCGTTCTGACCACGCTCCCGAGGCGTTGATAACGGCTCGTCCGGGGTGTCGGGTGCGCTTTCGAGCTCAGTCACGTACTACGTGTACGCTCCTGTCGCT
>CAMWPM010000046.1 GCA_947176235.1 uncultured Bacteroidales bacterium
AAATTTTATCATCTTTTGACTCTTTTATGAGTCAACTTTTTTCAGGGCGTGACACTGATTCAGAGAAGTTATTTGGAGCGTACCATGTCGGAGAGCGCAGGCATCCGGTAAGCAAACCAGGCGAGGATAAGAGATACGGATGTGACGGCGACGAAAGCGATGGCTGCCGAATGGAACATGTTGCCGAGTCCAACGAGAGGGGAAACGACGGCTGCAAAGACGTACTTGACGACGCTAAGAATAGCAGATGCAGTGCCGGCTTCGTCACGACCGACCTCCATTGACAGAGTGTTGGCGCTTGAAAATATCATGCCGGAGAAGAGCAGCATCGGAACGGCACAGAGTTCGTAATAGAGAAAAGGTGCTTCGTGCCACATAACGAATGCCTCGGCAACTGCAAAGATGAACATTCCAACACAACCGACAACCATGCCCTGCTTCATGACCTTAAACTTGAGGGCAAGGGAGGAACCGATACTCATGGCGATGGCGTTACCACCGAAAATCAAGCCGAAGGTCATTGCATCAAAGCCATAGTGAGTCTGGATGAGGAAGGGGGCGGAAGCGATGTAGGCATACAGCAGACCGATGGCTACAGCCTTTATTGTGACGTAGATCATGAAGCGGCGATTGAGAAAAAGCGAACGATAGGCTTTCATGTAATCCTCCAGACTGCGTGCCTGCAGGCGACGCTGCGGGGGTAGAGTCTCACTATAGCGAGTGGTCCAGAACGTCATTATCAGTCCAATCACGAGAAGGACAACGAAAATGCCTTTCCATCCTACGGAATCAGCCATAAAGCCACCGACAACCGGTCCGAGAGCCGGTGCGACACCATTGATGGCTCCTATGATAGCCATGAGCTTGGCGAGCTGACGACCCATGTAGACGTCGGCGGGGATTGAAGTGGAGAGAACCATCGCGCCACCTGCACCGAGACCCTGGAAGAGACGGCAGACGATGAAGAATGTGATTGTGGTGGAGAACAGCGATAGGGCAGTGGAGATGACAAAAATAACAAGCGATACGATCAAGACCGGCTTACGACCGTAACGATCGCTTGCCGATCCCCAAAGGACTGATCCGAGTCCCATGCCGATCATCGCCATAGAAATGCCCATCTGGGTCATTGACGGTGTGGTGTGAAATTCCTTCATCATCGAAGGAATAGTGGGGAGGTACATATCGTTGACCAACGATGAAAACGCACCTATGATGGCAATGAACACTACGAAGAGCCAGTAGTGGGTGGGTGCGGGGGATAATTGGGCGTTTGCAGTCTTTGTTGATGAATCAGCAGTCATATTTACAGTGATTTACATTAGTTCCGGACCACAAGAAAGCTATCGAAAAAGTGCCGGTTTGCAGCCCAAAAGTTGATACGTCATGTATGTAAATATAACGGCTCAGGAGATAAAAAAGTTGGGGGGGGAGAGTGCGGGATATGCGTCAGTAGTGAAATTACGGCAATAAGGGAAGCCAGCCTCAGGAACGCTTGGAATAGGTGAGGGCGGAGAGTCCCAAAGTGAGAACGGCGAGGGCGACGAGGGTGAGAAATTGAAACCACAGATCCGCAAAGCCTGCGCCTTTGAGATATACGGCACGCATAATCTCGATGAAGTAACGCGGGGGGATGGCATAGGTAATGGTACGTGCCCATCCCGGCATTGACCCAATAGGCGTGAAGAGTCCGCTCATTAGCTGAAACACCATGATGAAGGCAAACATCACGAAGATGCTCTGAAGCATGGAGGCGGAACGATTGGCAATAATTACACCGAGTCCTGACATGACGAGACTGAAAAGGATAGCGGCAAGGTAGATGAGGAATATACTGCCGGCGGGAACGAGACTGTAGACGATCCAGCCAACAAGCATACCGACCGTCACGACAATCATTCCTACGATCCAGAAGGGAATAAGCTTGGAGAGGACGAAAAGTAGACGGGGGACGGGAGTGACGTTCATCGCTTCGATTGTACCTGTCTCTTTCTCACTTACAAGATTGAGGGCGGGGAGAAAGCCGCAAATGATGATGAGGAGCACAACCATCAGCGCAGGAATCATGTAGTTGCGGAAATTGAGTGTGGGATTGTAAAGGTAGAGGATGCCGGTGGGTTGAGTTGGTTCTGTCACGCCATTCTCCTCTCTCCAACCCTTTATGGTGGAGAGTACGGACTGAGAAACATACTGTCCGCCCAACATACCCTTAGTGGCATTAACGCCGTTGACTTCGATATCTACTGAAGCATTTCCTGAACAGATAGCAAGGCTGCGGGAGAAATGGGGAGGGACGGTAAGGATTACGTCGACATCACCTTTCTCAACGAGAGCAATAGCCCCGGAATGGTCAAGCGGAACATCAATGACTGTGAGGAAGGGTGAGGCGGAAATGTCGGCAGTTATGCGGCGGGAGAGGCTGCTATGGTCGTTGTCGACCACGGCGACATTCACATCTTTTACGTCGAGGTTGGCTACGAGGGGGAGAATGAGCATGACCATCAATGGCATCCCAATAATAATCTTAGGAATCAGCGGATTACGCTGCATCAGCGTAATCTCTTTCTTCAACAGAGCCTTGAGAATGCGTAATTTCATGTCAACGGGTAGATGATTTGAATTTGGCAACCGCCAGAGCCAGCAGGATGACCGTCATGGACAACAGGATAGTGATTTCGGTAGAAATATATGAGATGTCGAGTTGCTGTATCATGAGCTTACGCATTGCCTCGACATACCAACGCGCAGGGATGATGCATGAAACGCCCTGAAGCAACAACGGCATATTGCCGACAGGAAAAATCATACCGGAAAGCATGATGACAGGAAGCATGAACATGACGGCCGAAACGATGAGTGCAGTGATCTGCGTGCTGACAATGGTAGAGACAAGTAAGCCTATTGACAGGGCAAGAATGATATAAATCAGACTGACAAGAACCACACTTATCACGCTTGGAGACGAAGGCAGATCGAGAACAGTGTAAGACATGATAAGCATTATGGCAAGAATGACGCATGAGAGGATGAAATAGGGAACGAGCTTGCCGAGGATGATGGTGTGGGGACGAACCGGGGAGACAAGAAGGAGATTCATGGTGCCAGACTCCTTCTCGCGAACAATGGAAACAGACGTCATGATGGCACAGATAAGGATGAAGATCATGCCCAGAATACCCGGTACGAAGTTATATGCACTCTTCATCCGCGGGTTATAGAGAGTCTGCGTCAGAACAAGGTCGTCGGGTTTGGAATGGTTGATAACACCGTCAATATAACCTGTCATGGCACGGGCAGTGGTGGTGTTGGAGGCATCGACTACTATCTGTGTGACGAGCCGCTCTCCGTGGGTGCGTATAAAAACCGCAGCGTCGGTCATGCCGGAACGTAGAATACGGTCAACGTCGGCGGGATCAGCAAGTCCCAGGAAAGTGAAATAATCGTTGACTTCGAATCGTTGGAGTAAATCCCGGCTCATGTCGGTGTGCCGGTCGACTACAGCAACCACTCTCACATCATTGACTTCGGTGGAAATGGCGAATCCAAACAACAACAGCAGCACCACCGGCATAAGGATGGTGATTAACATCGTGCGGCGGTCACGGAGGATGTGGATTGTTTCTTTCTTTACAAGTGACTTAAATACTGACATGTCATTCATCTCGTTTGGCTTCGCTTGCAACAATGCGGAACACTTCGTCAATCGTGTCGGCATGGTATTTTCGTTTTAGGGCAGCGGGAGAATCGAGAGCGCTGATGCATCCGTCGACCATTATTGAAACGCGATCACAGTACTCAGCCTCGTCGAGATAGTGGGTAGTTACGAAAATCGTCATTCCCTCCGAAGAAGCTTTGTAGATATGTTCCCAGAACTTCCGGCGCGTGACAGGATCAACACCTCCGGTGGGTTCGTCAAGGAAAACGATGTCGGGACGATGGATCGTAGCCGTGGCAAAAGCGAGTTTCTGCCGCCAGCCTACCGGGATATCGCTGACACGGGTTCTTCGCATAGATTCCATTCCAAGCTCGGCATACAGACGTGACGACGCTTCCATGATCTGCACGTCAGTCATGGAGTAGATGGTGGAAAACAGACGAATATTTTCATCGACAGTGAGTTCGGAGTACAATGAAAATTTCTGACTCATGTAGCCGATGTGGCGTTTGATCATCTCAGTCTGAGTCAATATGTCGCACCCGGCGACTCTCCCGTTACCCTCGGTCGGGCGACTCAATCCGCATAGCATCCGCATAGCAGTAGTCTTTCCGGCACCGTTGGCACCGAGAAAGCCGAAAATCTCCCCGCGACAGACGTCAAACGAGATATGATCGACAGCCGTAAAGGATCCGAAACGCTTCGTGAGATTGCTTACGGATATTACTTTTTCAACATTGCTCTTCATAGCGGGTCAATTTGATAAACAGATCTTCAATATCCCCCTTTGCCGGATAAATACGCACGTCAGGGAGACCTGAATGAGAGAGGAAATCCATTGCTTTATCAGGATTGAAATCCTCACGTCCGACAACGTGGAGAGTCGCACCGAATGTGTAACAGTCGATCACTTCCGGCATGGAGCGTAGATGGTTGAGAAGAGAAAACATGTCGGACGAAGATGCGTTGAACAGATTTTCGTCAAGGCGGGAGATGAGACGCCGGGGAGTGTCGACATCAAGAATCCTGCCATTGTCAATCATGGCGATACGTTGGCACCGGGTGGCTTCATCCATATAGGATGTGGAGACGACAATTGTTATCCCCTTATCACGAAGAGTGGAAAGTATATCCCAAAATTCACTGCGTGACACAGCATCAACACCAGTAGTGGGTTCGTCAAGCAAAAGAATCCGCGGACGATGGATAAGTGCACAACTTAGGGCAAGTTTCTGCTTCATGCCACCGGATAAAGCTCCCGCCTTACGATCGGGAAATTGCCTGAGCTGGCTGAAAACGGATTCGATGAGGTCAAAATTGTCATCAACCGACACTCCGAAAAGGGATGCGAAGAACTCAAGATTCTCCGATACGGTGAGATCAGGGTAAAGCGAGAACTTCTCAGGCATGTAGCCGATGATCGAGCGGAGGCGTCGATAGTCAGCAACGGAGTCGAGGCCATCGATCCTCGCATAGCCGCTGTCGGGGGAAAGAAGAGTGGCAAGAATCCGGTAAAGGGAGCTTTTGCCGGCACCGTCAGGTCCGATAAGCCCGAACATTTCGCCACGCGAGACCGAGAGACTCACATTGTCAAGAGCCGTCAATGAACCGTAGCGCTTAGTGACGCCAGATATCTCGATGGCAGGAGTCATAACTTTACCTCACCGTACTGACCGAGCTTGAGGCGGCCGTCGTTCTTAACAGCGATTTTGACAGCATAGACAAGATTAGCCCGACTGTCAGGCGTCTGGATTGATTTTGGAGTAAATTCGCTTTCCTGAGCAATCCATGTCACAGTGCCGGGATAATCAAATAGTTCATCACCACCGAAATCGGCAATTACGGTTACTTCTTGTCCGAGCCTGAGAGAAGCAAGCTGAGAGGCAGTGAAATATGCCCTCAGATAAATGTTATGGAGATCGGCAATCTTGCAGATGGGACGCCCTGGAGTGGCAAATTCACCTTGCTCGGCAAATTTTGACAGTACGACCCCTGAAAGTGGAGACCGGACGTTACATCTTTCGATCTGTTCCTCAATCTGCTCAGACTGATACCTGATTGCCACAGCATTGTCAGAAATAGAGGTGCGATTTTTCCCGAGTGTGGATAGCAGAGCCTCAAGCTGACCCTGGGAAGCGGCAAGCTGAGCTTTAGCATCATCAACCTGCTTTTGGGTAGCCGCGCCGGCAGAGAGGAGGCGTGAAAAACGGTCATATTCCTGCTTCTGATGAGCTATAGTGGCGCGTAGAGCCGATGCCTGAGCCGAAATGTCGGGGGAAGAACTTTCAGCTGACTGACGCTGACTTGCAATCTGCTTAAGCTGCAGGGTGAGGATTGCGGTGTCAATCACGGCAACGGTTTGTCCGATCAGAATACTGTCACCTTCGGAGACGGGGAGGGAGAGGATTTTTCCGGAAGTTTCGGCTGACACAGTGACGGTAGTGGCTTCGAAGATGCCTGTAGCGTCAAATTCAGGAGCGGAAGAGCAAGCCGTGATCAGGGATGCGAGAGCGAGAATATATGCTTTGTTCATCGGTTGAGAGTGTATTTGAGATTATATATTTCCTGCTGAAGTCGGATAATGTGCAACTCGCCGTTGAGGCGTGCGATGTTCTCGTCGGAGATCTTGGAGAGGAGAGCTGTCGTATCGATCACTCCTTCCTCAAGTTGCGCTTCCGCAGCTTTTCTTACATTCTGCTGCAACTCGATGATACGTGCATCGTTCTTCATGACTTCGCGCATTGCGGCGATAGCTTCGGACTGAGAGGCAACCTGCATTTCGGAATTGAACAGAAACAGATCGCGGTCGGCGGCGATGTCGCGTGTATCCACCGAAGTGCGTCTACGATTGTTCTTTCTGGAATAAAAAGCGTCGATATTCCATGCGACCTTTACTCCGGCAAGGATGTTGAATGACAGATCACGCGACATCATGCTGTTGAAATAGTCGAAACCTGGATACCCGTAATAGGCTTGTGCGAACAGTCCAACACGTGGCATGAGCGATACGTCAGAGAGCCGGTCGAGGGCACGGTTGGCATCCATGCGTCGCCCGAACAAGCGTAATTCAGGGCGGTCGGATGTTTCGGTAGCGGGTATTTGTGCGTCTGGCAAAACGAAGGTTACACCGTCCAGATTCTCTCCAATGAATAGCTCAAGGACACGGCGGTAGCCGTCGGAGGCACTTTTTGCTTCAGTGATCGATTGTCCCACTGAAAGATACCGCGCCTCCACCATATCCGCGTCGCTCTGCATCGCCACACCGTCGCGGATCATAGCCTGCAGACGCCGAAGATTGATCTCAAGCAGACGATGAGTAACTTCGGTAAGTTCGATCTGGCGGTCAGTGAGAAGAACCGCGAAAAAAAGCGACCCCACCCTGCGCCGAACATCGTAAAGCTCAACATCGAGAGCTGCCGAACGAGTGGCTTCCTGTGCGCGAGCGACATCTCTCCTGACCCGCGAGGCACCTCCGTCCCACAGAGACTGTGACAGGTCTATACCCACCTTGTACTGTAATCTGCCGAGTCCCCTGACCGTTTGCCCCATCTGGTCGAGGACGCCGGAGAGGGAGGAGGGGAAGGAGGGGACTACGTTCTGGATAGTAGCCTGACCGTAGGCACTGAGTCGCGGGAGCCATGAACGATTGATTTCCGAGAGTTCAATGTCGCGGGTTGCCTTCAGCAATCCATACTTTCTGACGAGGGGATAATTTGCCTCAGCTTTGCTGACACACTCTTCAATCGTGAGCTGTGCACTTGCTGACTGAAAAAATGACAGAATTACGAAAAGAGAGGAAGCGACGCGCTTGATACGTTTTAAGCTATTCATGCAGTCAGGGTCTTAGTTTACGCATAATGGTGTCGAAATTCTCCCGCTTTCTCGCTTCGAGAAATCCAGATCGGTCAGCGGTGAGCGGACCGAGAGCGGCATTCACAACCGGGGCTGCGAGGAAGGGAAAAATGTTGAGAGAAGCGATGTCGAGCATCAACATTTCCGCTTCAATGCGTCGGCATTGACCGATGGCTGCCGCTTCATCAATTTTTTCCTGTAGAGCCCGGAGCATCACGGGTGCATGCTTTCGGATCTGATCGAGAAAAGAACTGGAGCGATCCGTTTGATTGTAAGCTTCTTCGATGAGGAATCGCGGCAGGTCGGGGTTAGCGGCAATGAAATCCATGTGACGACTGATAATGTCGCGCAGGATACATTCGAGCGACTTGTTCCTGTCAAGAAGCGGAGAAATGAGAGCTTGCTTAAGAAGATCGACTTTCGCGGCGACGATCGTATCGAAAAGATTCTGCTTAGTGCGGAAATAGTAGTGGAGCATGGCATGAGTGACGCCGGCGGCTTCGGCAATGGATGTGGTGCGTGCCCCTGAGAAGCCTTTTGCAATAAATTCTTTTTCGGCAGCCCGAAGGATTGCCGTCTCGGTGTCGGGAATGAGCTGAGTATGTTTGCCGGATTGCATAACAGATCTGTCTATCAAATTTGCTTAACAATTTTGTTAGTGCAAAAATATGATGAATTAATTTAATTTGCAATATCTTATCAGGAAATTATTAAAGATTTTTTTCATCGTTGGAAATAAGGAAGTTCATCGCAGGGAAATGACTGAATGAGGTGGTGGAGTTGCGGGGACGGGAAATGTTGTGTAAATTTGCGAGCGAGAAGTGTAACGCAAAGTTCCGATAGGAAAAGTTACGCTTAGAGTTATATAACGCCTAATGAGAAAATGCTATGAACGTAATCGAAGCAATGAAAGAGCGGAGGTCGGTGCGAACGTACGATGGACGCGGGCTGACAGAGAACCAGCGCAAAGCGATGCTGCAGGCGATCGCTGAATCGAATAGTCCCTTTGGCGGACATCTGACAATCAGAATGAAAAAATTCAATCTGAAGGATGGTTATAAGCCGACAACCTACGGAATGATAAAGGGTGCGGGGGATTTCTTTCTGCTCGGTTACGGTAATGACGACGCGTCGATGCTGACGGCAGGTTATCAGTTTGAGCAGGTTGTGCTGAAAGCGTGGGAGAACGGGCTTGGCACCTGCTGGATCGCAGCTACATTTAAAGGAACAGATTTTGAGACTGGAGAGATGTGGCCCGAGGGGGAGGAACTTAAGATAGTGAGTCCTGTCGGTGTAGCGGCTAAGAAGTCGATGATGGAAAAGATAGCTCGGTTCACTGTCGGCAGCCAGAAGCGCAAGCCAATGGACGAGCTCTTTTTCTTCGAGGACTTCAAACATGCAATACCGGAAGACAACCGTTTCCGCGAAGCGCTGGAAATGATGCGTCTTGCGCCGTCATCCACCAACTCCCAGCCGTGGAGAGCGCTGGTCGCAGGCAATAAGGTGCATTTCTACGCAGCGCCGAAGAGTAAACTCTGCATTCTCGACACGGGTATTGGAATCTGTCATTTCCATGAAACAGAGAAGTACAAGGGCACGAACGGTGAGTTCATGCACGTGGCAGATGCTCCGGGAGGTCAGGAAGGTTGGCAGTACGTTACTACCTATGTAGCCGAATAGGATCAGGACAGAGAATGACCCGGAGGGAGTTCGAACGACAATTCAAGCTGCTGTACATGCCACTGGGCATGTACGCACTCCGTATGCTTGATGATGTGGAAGCGGCGGAGGATGCAGTGCAGGATGCGTTCGTGAAGGCGTGGGAGCAAATAGAGGAGGGGAGGGAGATAGCAAATATGAAGGCGTGGATGTACAGCTGCGTGAGGAATGTGTGCGTGGATCAGCTGAGAGGCAGAAAGGAACAGGTGGGAGTGGAAGAATGCGGTGACGTGGCGGAGGATGACATAGACACTTCGGAAAGGGACGCAAGGATATGGGGAGCGATAGACAATCTGCCTGAACGGTGCCGGGAAATATTCCTGATGAGCAAGCGGGACGGCATGACAAACGACGAAATCGCGCAAGAATTAAATCTGTCGGTGAAGACGGTCAAAAACCAGATGACCAAGTCATTCGACAGACTGCGCGGTGTGCTCGGCGAGGGGGGAAAACCATTTTTTCTACCGTTTCTTTAAAAAAAAATCTTTTCGGGATAGGACTTTTGGGGGAACTACACGTCATAGGGATAAATGACATCCTAATGACAAGATAGAAATCAACCCGAAAATGAAAGAGGTAAATAATATAGAATTTGTGGCAAGACACTATCAGCCAGGGAAGTTCTCATCAAAAAAAGCTTGGCTGAGGCTTGGACTGTGGCATGAGAAGTGGTGGAGCCCGGCGAAAGTAGCAGCATGCGTCGCAATCACAATCGGGCTTACAGCGACGGCTGCCTACGTGGTGAATACAGGGTATTTCACCAAAGAATACGGAGCATCCGAACAGCCTGCAGTGGAGCAGTCAACAGATTCAAATCCAATGACCGTAAAGGTGATAGACTTCGACAACGCGCCATTACCAACAGTTCTCGCGGAAATCAAGGGTACTTACGGAGCAGATGTGGAGAATATCCCAGCCAATGCTGAAAATTACCGACTGACCCTACTCTATGAAGGAACAGCGGCTGATCTGATAGAGACAATCAACGAGATTCTCGGTACCGATCTTATAATTGCAGAATGAAACAAATATTTCTGACACTCATATTGCTTATTGTGTCGGTTGCGTCAATCTCTGCCCAAAAAGTGACACTCAGGGCGAACGATGCACCGGCAGCCGACGTGTTCAGGGAACTGATGATTCAGACGGGGAAAAACTTCGTCTACTCCACAGATGTCCTAAAGGATGTGAAGGTAACGGTAAATGCAAAAAACGAGTCGCTGAACAAGGTACTCAAAAGGATGTTCAAGGGCACGGACATTCTATGGAAGATAAAGGATAACAGCGTAGTGCTGATGAAAAGTAAGTCGATAAAACCGATCGAGAAAGTGGTGCCCACAAGTTCGATCGAAGAGGCGTATGGAAAACCGATGATACTTGAAGAAGTGCTTGTGACATCGGAAGCAGAACCTATGAATCCTCTTACCGTAAAAATAGGGGCTAATAACCTAACAAGGGATAATCTGCTACACACCCCATCCATCCTTGGAGTGCCGGACGTGATCAAGACCTTGCAGTGGGAGCCGGGAGTGGCGGAAGGAAACTCCCTGTTATCAGGACTGCACGTGCATGGCGGCGAGAACGATCAGAATCTTTATCTGCTTGACGGTGTGCCGCTCTATCACACAAACCATGCACTTGGAGCGTTCTCAACCATCAATGCAGATGTGGTGAAGAGTACGGACTTCTACAAATCAGCTATCCCCGCGCGATATGACGGCAGACTGTCGTCGGTGATCGATGTAAGCACCAAGGATGGAAACCCGGAGAAACATCACGGCTCGCTGTCAGTGGCACTGACAACGGTGAGTTCATTCAATATCAACGGTCCAATCGGGAAAAAGACGACATATTCCGCAGCGTTGAGACTTCCCTGGTACATGATCATTACGGAACCGATATTCAGTCTGCTGGATAAGAACGTGCAGGGATATTTTTCGCTAATCGACGCGAATTTCAAGCTGAGGCATACATTCAATGACCGAATCACGGGCACTCTCAGTCTCTATTTTGGCGACGACCGGATGAAGACCAAGAATAAGGAAAACCTCGGAAATGACGTAACAGATCTCGAAAGGTACGACCTGCGGTGGGGGTCATTCATAGTCAAGGCGGGAGTAACCCAACAAGTGAAGCGAAACCTAACCGGAGAATATTCACTTGCCTATAACGGCTATTTCGCCAAGATGAAGGACTTTTACTCCACAACAGAAATCGGCTCAAAAGGAGGACCTACAGACTATTCTGCGACAAACACTGCTGTAAACAGCGGGATAAATGACATTATCGGGCGTGCAGATTTCAATTACAAAAGAAATGAAACATCGGAACTGAACTTCGGTGCAAACCTGACACTCCACTTTTTCAACAAACTTAGAGCGGATCGACTAAGCCAGACCAATGATGTGATGATAAAGACAAGAGATATATCGCCCGGCAACACGGGGACTGAGCTGAGCGCTTACGTGGAGGAGAACCGCCGGCTGATGGATGACCGGCTGCTGGTGAATGCCGGACTTAACGTGTCAGGCTATCTGAACGACGGGAAGATTAAAGGAAGCTTATCCCCGCGTCTCTCCGCAACTTACCGCCTGACAGATGGCTGGAGCCTGTCGGGAGCGTATGCCCGTACAGTCCAGTACGTGCACAAACTTGCCGAGAATGACATGTTTCTTCCAACGGATCAATGGATTCCGGTGAGCGGGAGATTCAAACCCCAAACCGCCGACAAACTGACGGCAGGCGCCGGATACGAGTGGGGGGAGGGGAAATGGAACGCTTCCGCTGAAGCTTACTGGAAGTTAATGCATAATCTTATCGACTTCAGGGACGAATACTATCTGCATCCCAACTGGGGAGAGTGGAACGACCGGCTGACTCAGGGCAGCGGTTCGGCAAAGGGTATTGACCTCAAGGTAGAGAGAAAAGTCGGGAAACTTACGGGATTTCTGTCGTACTCACTGGGGTGGGCTGACAGAAAATTCCGAGACAGTAACGGCGGTGTGAGATTTCCCGCGCGTTTCGATAACCGACACACCGTGAAATTTCTGATTGACTGGAGGGTATCAAGGAAAGTGAGCTTCAATATCGGATGGACCGGACGTTCGGGTAACAGATTCACACTTCTTCCCCAGATGTGGGAGGCACCGGATTTCCCCTCGCTTTCAGGCAATGAAGTCCCACTGAAAGCTCCGTTGAACAATCACCGACTCCCGTTCTATCACCACATGGACTTAGGAATGACGATAAAGACAAGGCGAGGAATGTGGAACATCGGAGTGTACAACGTGTATGCGAACATGAACACTGTAGCCATCAAGCGAGGATACAGAAGCGATATTCTTGAATCAGGCGGAGGAAACGGATGGTTAGGATCTTATTCGAGCCCTAAATTTCTCAAAGTAAAACTTTTACCAATAATACCATCAGTATCATATACATGGAACTTCTAAAGAAAATAATATACGTAATACCCACAATATTACTGACAGGCTGTTACGAAGAATACAAACTTGACGTGAATCCCGATCCTGTGCTGTGCGTCAACTCGCTAATACAGCCGGACATGACAGCAGACGTGAAGGTCAGCCGGACGTGGCTCTACACGGATGAGGAGGCATGGCAGAACCATGGCGTGGACGATGCAACTGTCAGTATCACAGTTAACGGTGATCCCGTAGGTTCCGACTACCTCATGAAAGAGGGAGACCGTGTGAAAATTTCAGCCGACAGCAAGCGATACGGTCGTGCCGAGGGGGAGACGACTCTTCCCGTGGCAGTGAGATTCAGCGATGTGAAATTCACGCCAGAACTCAAATATTTACTCGTGTCGGCTTACACGGGGAGCCTATATGCCGATATTACGCTCGACATATTGATAGAGGCAACAATAGAAGATCCAGGAGAAGAGAGGAACTACTATCAGACGGAGCTCGTGACGAAGACACCGACAGGAGGCATCCCTCCGTGGGAGGAGCCGGACGTGACACATCCGCAAAGCTGGATGACGACCGGACAGCTTGACTACAACGCCGAACCGATCTTCTCGGAACATATAAGCCTGATAGAGACAGTGACGGGGGAAGAACTTTCCAATGAGACATTTTTCACGGACAAGCGTTTTGACGGGGGAAAGTACACCCTTCGACTGCGATACAAGGACGCCTCGATACATATCAACGAAAAGAATGAGAATGCTGAAAAACTTGACTTCAAGTACATCCTGAAACTCGGCACTCTATCCGAAAGCTATTACAACCGAATCAATTATGACTGGCAGACCGAGAACGGAATAGCCGTGGATATGGCTGACTGGGGCTTCGGTGACGCAATATGGGGATACAGCAACGTCACGACAGGAGCCGGAGTGATAGCCGCGAAGTCAGAGTCGGAATGTGTGATTGAACTTCGGGACTATCTCATAGACTGGATCAGGGCTGCGGGAGGAAACATATAGTCAAACAAATCGTGATTTTTATTTATCAGACTTTTATTTATCATTTTTTCAGAACCAAGACTCAAGATTGTGCTTTTTTGACAGATGGGAGGGGATGGATTTTTATTATCTTTGCAGTGTCAAAAATTATTTTAGGATTACGTGATAAATGCGTAACTTTGCAACGATTTTCCCGGTGAAAGAGCCGGAACCGTCATCATCCAATAAACCACTAAAAAACAAGAAAATCTGACAATATGGCACTTCAATGCGGCATCGTAGGACTCCCCAACGTGGGTAAGTCGACACTCTTCAACTGTCTGTCAAACGCTAAGGCACAATCAGCCAATTTCCCCTTCTGCACGATCGAGCCTAATGTGGGCGTGATCACCGTGCCTGACGAGAGACTGACGAAACTCGTGGAGATGTGCGAGCCCCGCAGCGTAGTACCCGCCACTGTGGAAATCGTGGATATAGCCGGACTGGTGAAGGGCGCGAGCAAGGGAGAAGGACTCGGCAACAAGTTCTTAGCCAACATCCGTGAGACGGACGCCATACTGCACGTGCTCCGTTGCTTCGACAATGACAACATAACGCATGTGGACGGCAGCGTTGATCCTGTCCGTGATAAGGAAATCATTGACTATGAGCTGCAGATCAAGGACCTGGAAACAGTGGAAGGACGACTTGCCCGTACACTGAAGCAGGCGCAGACCGGAGGCGACAAGGTGGCTAAGATGCAAGCCGAGGTGCTTCTGAAATACAAGGAGGCTCTGGAGGCGGGCAAGGCTGCAAGAACAGTGAAATTTGACACGCCGGATGAAAAGAAATTTGCTAAAGAGCTTTTTCTGCTGACCGCCAAACCGGTGCTATACGTCTGCAACGTGGATGACGCATCAGCTGTGAACGGTAATAAATACGTGGATGCTGTGAGAGATGCCATCAAGGATGAGGATGCGGATCTGCTGATCGTTGCCGCCCAGACAGAGAGCGAAATCGCGGAACTCGACACGTGGGAGGAGCGTCAGGAATTTTTAGGTGAGATCGGTCTGACGGAGTCGGGTGTATCACGTCTGATACGTGCCGCCTACTCACTGCTTGACCTGCAGACGTACTTCACAGCGGGACCGGATGAAGTGAGGGCGTGGACTTTCATGCGCGGAAGCAAAGCTCCGCAGTGTGCCGGAATAATCCACACGGATTTCGAGAAAGGCTTTATCCGCGCAGAAGTGATCAAATATGATGACTACGTGACGCTCGGCGGCGAGACGGCGGTGAAGGAAGCCGGAAAACTTTCTGTGGAAGGAAAAGAATACGTGGTGCAGGACGGGGACATCATGCATTTCCGCTTCAACGTCTAAGATCGCGAACAAAGGCATAACATCCGGCAACTTACGCCGGAGATGGCAAAAATTCAGCCCCTCGGCATCATCACGATGGCGAGGGGCTAACGCATTGTTGGAAAATTGTCTAACTAATCAACTAAATAATTGGTAAAAAATCCTCAATCAACGGCGGAGTTAGGTTATGACCTCCTATCCGTTGAAATTCTTTACAAAATTATGGTAAAAGAATCAAACTAACAAATCTTTTTTACCTTAGAGTGAAAATTTTTCTATCGGAAATGGGATAAGTAAACCATAGGGGAGAGTAAATTTTTTCGATCAATTGTCCCAGTCGTCGGTGCGGAAGGGGACGAGAGGAAGCCAGCGGATGTTGTAGACGGATCCGATAGCCCAGTTGCGGAAGCAATAGCGAACCGCCGTGATATCGGATACCTTGTCGGAAGTCACGACAATATTGCGTGTCATGGGATCCTCGGTAGCCTGAGCAGGGTAGAACACTTTGTCGGGTCCGGCGACTTCAAATCCTTCGAGGGTGTCGTTGGGCGTAAAGCCATCATCGGCGTTGGTGAAGTGAAGGATTGCCTTGTTACCTTCGACATCCATTGACTTGAAGCGGGGATAATCGGCTGAAATGCCCTTGATGCCATAGGTCTTGTTGGCAGCCATGAAGGCGAGGCGCTCACCGATTTCCTGTTTGCGAGAGCCGTGTATGTCCTCCAGTTCGTAGGGATACATGAGGTCGACGGTCGAGACAAATTCGGAGTTGGGAGTTATGTCGGCGGCACGATGCTGACTTTCGCGGAAGATGGCAGCCCATGTGCCCTGAGGATCACCATAATTCCATCCGGGGATTTCGACGAAATAGAAGGGAAGTTCGCCCTGCCCCCATTCGTTGCGCCAGATTTTCACCATATCAGCCTGATGCTGCGGGTAGGTGTCGTGGCGTCCGACGTTGCTCTCACCCTGATTCCAGAGGAAGCCACGAACGGTGTAGCCGATGAGGGGATGAAGCATGGCGTTGTACATCACATTGATGCGTTCGTACTCCTGAAGGAGAGAATCAGGAGTCGCCTTCTCCTTCTCGACGTCCCACTCGTCATACTCGTCGAGCTTCCATTTCGGGATCCAGCCTTCCACCTTAGAGCCTCCATAGGAGCAGTTGATGATACCTACGGGGACATCAAGAATGTCGGTGAGCGACTGGGCGAAGAAGTAGGCGAGGGCGGAAAATTCACCGGCGTTGTCGGGATTGCTTTCTTTCCAGACACCAGGCGCGCGATCCTGCACTTCGTAGGAGGCAAGCTTGGGAACGGTAGCCACGCGGATGCCGGGGTATTTGCCGGAGTAGGCGATAGCACGATGGCTGTTCTCGACGGGCTGTGTCCAGAATCCGCGAAGAGGCATCTCCATGTTGCTCTGACCGGAACAGAACCATACTTCACCTATCAGCACATTATCGAGAGTAATATCGGATCCATCACCTGAGATTCTGATGTAAGTCGGGTCAAAGGAAGCCGCAGGAGTGGCGACGGCTACATCCCATCGTCCGTCCTTACCGGCGGTTGCCTTATAATCCTTTCCATTCCAGGCTGTGGTGACAGTAACAACGGAACCTGGAGTACTCCAGCCCCACAGATTTGCGTCGGAATTCTGCTGTAGAACCATGTTGGAGCTCATGATGTCGGGGAGCTCAATTGCCGCACCCGCACTGAGTGCCGCGCAGGCGGCGAGGAGGGAAACAAGATGACGTCTCATATATCAATTTAAAATAAGTCAGAAAATAATAGTTGGTGGACAGGTCAGTCACGACCTTTCTTAAGGTAATACTTGACGAGGACCGCCCATGGTTTAAGGTCATTATCGGTCCATTCCTCGCCACGGGACGCAGCCGTGGGTCTGAGCATGGAGCATGTCTCGTCCTTATCGGAAACTGACCAAGCAATCCAACCGATAGAATTTCGATCGGCAAAGTCCATCCATTCTTCCCATGAACGGGTGTCGATCACACCATCGCCCGTATGAACCATCGATGCACATTCCGCCATAAATAGCGGAAGTCCGGCATCAAGAGCTTTCTGGGCTTTTTCGCGGAGATAGTCGCCGTGGGTGGCTGCATAATAGTGGAGTGAATAGAGGATATTGTCGAGGGAGGTGATGGGATCAAGTGCCGCCTGATCCACCTCCTGATCCCAGCGGGGAGTCGGTACAATCACAACGCTTGAGGGTGCGTTATCGCGGATGAGGGGGACGAGCTCTTCAGCGTAGGCCTTAGTCTCAGCCCACTGCACTTCGGTGGGTTCGTTCCAGATCTCATAAAGGACATTGGGGGAATCGCCATATTTTGCCGTGACATCAGCAAAGAATTTTTTGGCGAGGGGAAGGTTGTTGGCATGGGAATGGAAGTCGACGAGGACATAGATTCCATTATCAATAGCACCTGTAACAATCGAGTCAACCAATGCCATAGCTTCCTCCGGCTTTTTGTCGTAAGTGTTCTCGTCAAGATCAAGTCCGATAGAGCAACGGATGATGTCGGCACCCCAATCACGGGCAATCTCAGTGACGGTGGAAGGATTGTAGAAGCGTGGCCACATGTTGTGCCACCCCATCGATACACCACGGAGCTGCACCGGATTTCCGGCAGAGTCGACAAGATGTGTACCTTTCACAGAGAGACGGCCATAACGGTCAACGGGAGCCGGGGCAACCGTTTCGGTGGTGGAGTCGGCAACGACACCACGGTCAGTGGCGGAGGTGCATGAAGCAAAAGCTGCCAATAGAACAACAGCGAGTGAAAGTGAGGATTTGCGAATCAATTTCATGAAGGACAGGCTGGTGGGACTGGTTAGTTTAAGGTAAAAGAAACGGCGGAGAACAATTCTCCACCGCAAATCTAATTCAAAAAAACAGTATGTCAAAATGGTGTAACATCATAGGATGCAAAATAGATAAAATAATATCATTAATTTATAATGATGCCAGATAATGTGCTTATTATCAGGGTTGAGTGAAATCCAAATCGGTGGTATCATGATATGAATTTACCATATACGACGTTGCGTAAGGTCAGACAAGGACTTTGTTCTTACGGTAGTTTTCACGAAAGACCTTGGGAGTACAGCCTTTTTTCCGCTTGAAAATGCGATTGAAGTTGGAGATATTGTTGAAGCCACATTCATAGCATATTTCGACAATTGACATGGAGCTGTCGACGAGCTTACGGGCGGCGTAGCCGAGCCGCATGTCGATTATGTAGTCGGATATCGTACGTCCGGTGCGTAACTTGAAGAAGCGAGAGAACGCGGTGGGGGTCATTCCGGCAATATCGGCGAGGTCGCCGAGTTTGATCACGCGGTTGTAGTTCTTGTTGATGTACTCTTCGACGCGTTGGACCCGTCGGGAGTCACTTGTGGTGCCGGCATTGGCGAAAGATGAAGATGAAAGGAGATGGAAATTATTCTCGATTGACAGTTCGTAGAGAATCTCAAGGAATTTAAGGACTCTGTAAAACCCAGGCTGGGTGTGGGTTATCTCGTCAAGTCGGCTGTAGAGGTGCATGATGGCAGGCATTTCGAACGCTATACCAGAACGCGCATTGTCAAGCATACGATGGAGTGTCTCCATCTGATTCTTGGCAAGGAGCGAGTCGCCGAGCAGGTCGGGGGAGAACTGAATGGTGATCTCACGCATGTTCTTACCGGTGCAGTTGTGCTGCTCCCAGGTGTGTTCCAGTCCGCTCCCGATCAGGGCAAGATCGTAGGACTTTACATCCTCCATGCTGTCGCCGACAATGCGTCGGGCACCTTCGCAGTTTTCCACGAAGTTGAGCTCATATTCGGCGTGATGATGCAGCGGATAGTCAAAAGAGTCCTTGTAACGGTCGATCAGATAGAAGCAATCCTTTTCGCTGAGAGGAGTAATTTCGGTAATGATGCGTTTCATGAGATAATGATATTATTTTATCCAACGAACATCGCAAAATTAAATTTTAAATTCAAGAATTGCAAGAAAATCACATTTAAAATAATAAAAAGCGATACGTCCTGTAACAAGGCGTATCGCTTAATGATATTATTTCGTCGTCGGAGATGACGAGACGTACAGAAAAATCGTGGTCATTTCTTAGTTGCTGCCACATAGGCGTCGTGGTAGCCGTCGAGAATCGAGCGAATCGCTGTTCCGATCTTGCGGTAGTCGCTTTCGTTGAGGTTGGCGAGGGATACGCGGACCGACCAATCGGGCCCGTCAAAACCGTCACCGTTGAGAAGAACGACAGCCGTGTGGCGTGCGAGACGGATAACGGCATCCAGCGGTTCGTAATGTTTCTGCAGATACTCGGCAAAATCATCGCCGTAGAACTTACGTGCCCACACCATGAGGTCGATCTCGGAATAGTAACCGGCACGTAGCGGATCGGGAATGAGAGTGAAGCCGGTTGTATCCCACAAAGCTTTGAGACGGGAGTGTATCATCTCCATCATCTTCTTCTTGTAGGTATCGTCACGGTCAAGAACAGCCATAGCGGCAAAGAGCGCCATCTGTATCTGCTGCGGTGTGCTCAGACCGGCTGTGTGGTTGAGTGCCACCATTCGGCTGTCGGCAACCATGCGGTCGATAAAGCGAAGCTTTTCAGGCTCCATTGTAAGCGACTCGTAACGCTTGGCAAGTTTACGCTTTTCAGCTTCAGGCAGACGGGACAGAAGCGAATCAAACACATTGTCGTCGTGGCGGATAGCAATAGTGGCAAGACGCCATCCGGTAGCACCGAAATACTTAGAGAAGCTATAGACGCACATCGTGTTGTAGGGCAACTCGTACATGAGCGAACGGAAGTTGCTTACGAAAGTGCCGTAGACGTCGTCGGTAACGATCATAAGATCGGGATTGTCCTTCTTCACCACGTCAACAAGCTGATCAAGTACATCGGAAGAGAGTGTGTAGCTTGGCGGGTTGCTCGGGTTGACAATGCAAAGGAACTTGACCGACGGGTCTCGGAGCTTGTCAATCTCCTCCTTTGGATACTGCCATGTATGATATCCGCCCTTGTCCGTTGCAGATGCCTGAATGTTGATGACATCGAAGTCGAAGCGAGCGAGCTGTGGAATCTCAATGTAGGGGGTGAAAATAGGCGTCATGAGTGCGATCTTGTCGCCTTTCTTCAATAGGAAGTTCTGGGCGAGGGAATCGAAGGCATAACACATTGCAGCCGTACCGCCTTCGGTGGCAAACAGATCGTAGACGGTGTCATAGTCCTTACGGTCACCCATTTCCTGTGCGAGATAGTCGCGTATGATTACTTCGGTGTATTTGAGAATGCGGTCGGGAGTAGGATAGGAGTCACCCATAATGCCTTCCGCCCATTCCTGAGTGAGTTCGTCAGGATCAACTCCGGGCTTGTTGACCATATAGGTGTAAAATGCCGACAGCAGATTAACACCCGGCTCGGATGCATTGTCAATAAGAAATTCCTTGAAACGCATTGAACTACCGCCCTTGAGTGGAGTTCCTGCGATACCGGGTTCGGTGGTCATTGTGCGTCGGGATTCCTGCAATCCCCATTTACCGAGGAGAAAGAAAGCCTCACGCGGTTGAGTAGCAATCCAGTTGGGGTTGCCACGACCTGCGTTGAGGAAGAGGGCGGTGGACTTACGTGCGTTCTCTTCGGCAAGGTTGATCAATGTACCCTTGATTTCAAAGGGACTTAACTTGGACAGTTCTTTTTCGCCGCGGCGGCTCTCTACGTCAAGCGACTGAGATGTCTTATTCATAATAAGTTAGATTAATGGTTTCAAAATCCTATTTCTAATATTAACGTTCGAGGAGCAAAAAGAGTTGGAGTAAGTCGGAAATAATTGCTATCTTTGAGACGGCAAATCAAGCCTTGACTTAAGGAGTGGATAAGCCCGACTAATAACATGAAACCAATCAAGAAATGAACCGCAAAGGGAAACTATATTTCAGATATGGCACGATGGGGTCGGCAAAGACAGCACTTTTGCTGACAACTGCCTACAACTTCGAAGAGCGCGGATTAAAATACGTCTGCATGAAGCCGGTGGTGGACACCCGCGAGTCGATCAACGTGATCCGCTCCCGCATCGGGATAGAGCGCGAGTGCCGCTGGATTTACAACGACACGAATCTCTACGAGCTTGCAAAGGCTCTCTTTGAGGAACATCAGGAGGCTGTGGAGTGGTTTCTGATCGACGAGTGTCAATTCCTGAGCTCAGAGCAGGTGGATCAGCTTGCAAGGGTGGTGGACGATCTTGGCAGTAACGTGATATGCTACGGGCTGCGCACAGACTTCCAGACGCATCTATTCGAGGGCTCTCGCCGGCTTTTTGAAATAGCAGATACAATCGACGAAATCAAATCGACCTGCACCTGCGGGCATAAAACAATAGTAAACGCCCGCATCGATGCTGCGGGCGATATAGTGCAAGAGGGAGCTCAAGTGGAGATCGGCGGCAATGACCGTTATATAGCAGTGTGCCGCAAGTGCTGGCGCAACAAGCGCATAGAGCGGATGCACCGTGACATTCTGCCGTTTATCTGACGGGAGACAGGCTTAAAAGACCTGACGACCGGTGAGGATGACGTTGATACGTCCGATCGGCAGACGTCCGGAGAGCTTGACGGGTACATGAGAATCGTCGGTAGTGATCCACGCCTCAAGCCCGTCGGAGGATACATTGACACCATCGCTGGTGAAGGTGAACGATATATGGTGAGTGGCTATAGGCTCGCCATCGTTATTATTTATCGTCACATCGTCGACATACCTGATGAGGAGAATCTCTTTTTTCTTTCCTGAAAATACGTTGAGCGTGATCTGCTCGCCGGGTGACATGGAAGAGTAAGGGATGTTGCGCATGTAGTAGAGTGCGCTGAGCATGTCGAGAGTTATTCCGTTGGCTTTTAGCATTATTTCAGAGTGCTCCGCCGGTTTGTTTTTCTTCTGCTTGTAGCGCATGCCTGTGCCGGAGACTTCACCTGATCCTGAACGGGAATAATTAATAACGTCGCGCCTGAATGTGCCTCCTTCATGCGACAGTTTCTCGTAATAAATCGGCTCGAGTGACTCCTGCATTATTGTGCCCTGCAGGGTGTCGCGCACTGAGAAAATCTTGTCAGCCCATGAAGTGGATCGACCCACAAGCAGGGATGAAAAGGTGTTGTCGGACGGATTGAGGGTAGTTGTCACGGTGACATTACCTGCATGTTTGTTGATAAGCCCCCATTTGAACATTACCTTGAACGAAAGGATTTCGTCGGTGACATTTGAGGCTAAGGCAGAGGCGAAAATGCCTGCAAACATAATAGCTGAAACGAGGATTTTCTTCATATCTTTATCTTCTATGATACTCAGATTATTTATATCTTCGGGAGTATATATACTATAAAGACAAATATTAATCCAAAAAGTTTACTCCGGCTAAAGCTTACGGGTGCTTTCGAAGCGATGTCTCGGTCACAGTGCTCCAACATTGCTCTCTCGCCCTCGCGCCAAAATCACGCCGTAA
>CAMWPM010000047.1 GCA_947176235.1 uncultured Bacteroidales bacterium
CCCGATAAAATTTTACGAATACAACGACCGCATAGAGATTGACAACCCCGGTAATTTATATGGCAAAGTCAACTTGGAGAACTTCCCCAACGAGACAGACTATCGCAATCCCAATATTGCAGAGATAATGCTGAATCTGGGTTATGTAAATCGTTTCGGTAGCGGAGTTAATACGGTCTCAACACTTCTCGAAGAAAATAAGAGTAATCCAGCCGAATTCTTGCTTGGCGATTACACTACCTTCAAGGTGGTAGTTCAGAATGCCGATGTCATAGAAAGTGGCACCAATGGCACCAATAAAACGCCCGGAATTATAGTGAATGCTACGGAAAGTGGCACCGATAATTACTCCGATGTCACCAATGGTGTCACCAATAATGTCACCAATGGTGTCACCAATAATGTCACCAATAATGTCACCAATAATGATGATATCCGCAAAGAAGCAATAATTGAGATGATGAGAAAGAATAAGCGGGTTAGTGTCACTCAAATTGCCAAGGAATTAAACGTCACTCGAAGGACAATTTTCAGAGAAATAGATACATTGAAATCCCAAAACCGAATTAAAAGAGTGGGCGACTTAAAATCCGGCACATGGGAAGTCATTGAATAATTGATGACATATCCCTATGGATTAGGCGGAATTTGATGAATTAAGCCTACTTTATGCGCAGAATGCCTATTGGGGAATATTCAACCGAGATATTCATAGTCGGAATACGTCAAATTGCATGTCAAGGGCATCGAATGTCAGCAGACGGTCAAAAAGAGGGGTGCCCGACTTCGTCAGAAGCTTGATCACCTCAGTCGCCTGTACCGACCCCACGATTCCGGGCACCGGACCCATGACGCCCCCCTGACTGCATGGAGTGCAGCCCCCGATGTCTGCCGCCTCGGGATAGAGATCACGGTAGCTGCTGTGACCCGGCGCCCACGTCATCACCTGTCCGCGCCAACCCGCCACTCCTCCGAGCACGCATGCCTTCCCTAATTCCACACAGACTTCACTGACCATATATTTAGTTGACGGATTGTCCGAACCCTCCACCACAACATCCGCCTGGCTGAAAAGCTCGCGGGCGCGATCACGCCTGATAAATTCCTCATGAGCTATGACACGTATGCCGCTGTTGATCGCGCGCAGACGGAGGGCGGTTGCCTGAACCTTGATTTCTCCCACATTCCGCTCTTCGAATGAAAGCTGACGCTGGAGATTGCTCAGATCCACCGTGTCGAAATCAGCTATCTCGATTGTTCCGACACCAGCCCCCGCCAGGTACATCGACACTATCGAACCCAGCGCGCCCGCCCCCACCACCATCACGCGGGAGGCAAGAAGACGCCGCTGACCCTCTTCCCCGATTTCGGGAAGCATGACAGTGCGGGAATAACGCCGCATATCTTCGGGCGTGAGATTACACTGTTCCATCAGTCGAATATCTGATCCCAGTCCTTCCACACCACGTCGTAGCCCTGACGCTCTATGGCGGCGGCAACCTCCGACGGCGTGCGTTCATCACTCACCTCAAACTGCTCCAGTGCATCCGGCGTCGAGACGTAGCCGCCCGGCTCCGTGCGGCTGCCTGCCGACATCGACGTGACGCCCAGACGCATCATGTTGTCGCGGAAGCGGGGCGTTTCGCGCGTCGAATAGGAGATGTCCACGTCATGATCGAAAAGGCGGAACGCCACCGTAAGGCGTGCCAGCTCGCGGTCCGTCAGCACCACGTTGGGCTGATAACCGCTTTCCGACGGACGCATCCGCGGGAAATTGACGCTGTAGCGCGTGCGCCAGTAGTGACGCTGCAGATAGCGGAGATGGCGAGCCATCATCGTCACGTCGGCGCGCCAGTCCTCAAGTCCGATCAGCACGCCCATCCCGATCTTATGCACTCCCGCCTGTCCCATCCGGTCGAAGCCGTTGAGCCGCCATTCGTAGTGACTCTTCATGCCCTGCGGGTGATAACGGCGGTAAGCTTCGCGGTGATATGTCTCCTGAAAGCACACCACGCCGTTGAGCCCGCTGTGGGTCAGACGCTCATAGTATTCCGTCCTCATCGGCTGCACCTCGATAGTGAGATTGTTGAAATAGGGACGGCACGTATGGAGCGCTCGCTCCAGATATTCCACGCCGCACAGCGAAGGATACTCGCCGCTGACTATCAGAAGATTGTCAAACGGACCGAGCTTCTTTATCGCCTTGCATTCAGCCTCTATCTGCTCCATGGTGAGGGTGGTGCGGGCGAAGGGATTGTCATGATTGAAGCCACAATAGACGCATTTGTTGGTGCACGCGTTGCTCACGTACATCGGAATGTACATCGAGATCGTGTTGCCGAACCGCTCGCGGGTGTACATGTTGGCAAGCCGCGCCATCTGCTCCAGATAGGGGTCGGCGGCTGGTGAGATCAGACACATGAAATCCTCGGGCGTGAGCTGTTTCCCGCCGCGCGACGCCTTCGCAAGCACCCTCTCCACGTCGGCTGAAGTGGTCGCATCCACGGCTGCCACTGTCTCGTCCCAGTCCCATTGACCGATCACGTCAGCGAATCCGTGACCGAATGGATTCAGCTTCTGGTTTTCCTCGCACTTACTCATCGCATTTGTCGGCTATGTTCTGTGAAATGCGCATGGCACAGAAGTTTGGTCCGCACATCGTGCAGAACCGGTCATCGGCATCCGGTGCGTTGCGGCGTGACTCCACATAGTAGCGCCGTGCCTTCTCCGGATCGAGCGAGAGGTTGAACTGATCCTTCCAGCGGAATTCATAGCGGGCTTTGGAGAGGGCGTTGTCGCGCACGGAAGCTCCGGGATAATTCTTGGCGAGATCGGCGGCATGGGCGGCGATTTTGTAAGTTATCACTCCCTCCCGCACGTCATTGAGGTCAGGCAGCGACAGATGTTCCTTCGGAGTGACGTAGCAGAGCATTGCCGTGCCGAGCGATCCGATGATTGCGCCACCGATGGCTGAGGTGATATGGTCGTAGGCGGGCGCGATGTCGGTGGTGAGCGGGCCCAGAGTGTAGAAAGGCGCCTCATGGCACGATTTCAGTTCCCGCTCCATGTTCTCCATGATCTTGTTCATCGGCACGTGACCGGGACCCTCGATCATCACCTGCACATCATGTTCCCACGCTTTAAGGCACAGCTTGCCGAGCATGTCGAGTTCCAGAAACTGACTCTCGTCGTTGGCATCGTGAGTCGAACCGGGACGCATCCCGTCGCCGAGTGATATCGCCACGTCGTAGGAGGAAAGAATCTCGCAGATTTCGTCGAAATGGGTGTAAAGGAAACTCTCGGCATTATGGATCTGGCACCACTGCATCATGATCGATCCCCCTCGCGACACGCATCCCGTCAGGCGCCCCTTCACTATCTCGGCATGATCTTTCGTCACTCCGGCATGGATCGTAAAATAGTCCACACCCTGCTCACACTGCTCGATAAGCGTGTCACGGTAGATTTCCCACGTCAGGTCTGCCACCTTGCCGTTCACCTTCTCAAGGGCTTGATAGATCGGCACGGTGCCAACGGGGACCGGGCAGTTGCGTATGATCCATTCGCGCGTCTCGTGGATATTGTCGCCGGTCGAGAGATCCATAAGCGTATCCCCTCCCCAGTAGCAGCTCCACACGGCTTTTGCCACCTCTTCCTCGATGCCGCTCGACAGTGCCGAATTGCCGATGTTGGTGTTGATTTTCACCGAGAAGTTGCGTCCTATGATCATTGGCTCCGCTTCAGGGTGATTGATGTTGGCGGGTATTAATGCCCGTCCGGCGGCTATCTCCTCTCTGACGAATTCCGGGGTGACATGAGTGGGGATGCCGAGTTCGGCATTGTTGAGATTCTCGCGGATCGCCACGTATTCCATCTCGGGAGTGATCACGCCTTGGCGCGCATAGTGCATCTGGGTCACGCGTCGACCCGGTTTGCCAACGCGGGGACGGGGAAGTGACGGGAAACGGATTGCGTCAAGCGAACGGTCGGCAAGTCGGGCTCGCCCGTATTCGCTCGTTATCGCATCCAGCGTGACGGTGTCACCACGCTCCTCGATCCACTTTGACCGCACGTCGGGGAGTCCGCGGTTGATGTCGATGGTCACCGACGGATCTGTGTAGGCGCCGCTCGTGTCGTAGAGCACAACAGGCGCGTTGGGATATTCCACGCGCTTTCCTCCCTCGATTTTGACGGTGGGATATTGCTTGACGCGACGCATCCCGACGCGGATGTCGCGTCGGCTTCCCTCCACATGGATTTTCTCTGAATTGGGGTACGTTGACAGGTCGATATTGGAGATATTCATTGCTGTTTGCTTTTTTTCGGATAATGTGATGATTGGAAAGAGGTCAGTCAAGAAAAGCCGTGAAGGGTGAACTTGCCTCGGCATGGCGGCTCACCGTGCCAAGCCCCGCCAGATAGGCTTTACGCCCCGCTATCGTGGCAAGACGGAAAGCGTCAGCCATCGCCACCGGGTCGGAGGCTACGGCTATTGCAGTGTTGACAAGCACGGCGTCAGCACCCATCTCCATCGCGTCGGCTGCGTGGGACGGTGCGCCCAATCCGGCGTCCACCACCACCGGCACCTCCGACTGCTCTATGATTATTTCAAGAAAATCCCTCGTCCGCATCCCCTTGTTGGTGCCGATCGGAGCGGCAAGGGGCATCACGGCTGCCGCTCCCGCCTCCTCCAGTCTCTTGCAAAGCACGGGATCCGCCTGTATGTAGGGAAGCACGGTGAAGCCGTCTTTGGCAAGCGTCTCGGTAGCTTCCAGCGTCTCGATCGGATCAGGCAGCAGATACTTGGGATCGGGATGAATCTCAAGTTTGATGAAGGGCGTGCCGAATATCTCGCGGCTCATCTGCGCCGCCAGCACAGCCTCCCCGGCGTCACGGGCGCCCGACGTGTTGGGCAGAAACTGCACGTGATCGCGATTGATGTGGGTAAGCATCTCGTCAGTTGCCTCGTTGAGAAGGTTGATGCGCTTCATCGCCACGGTGATCATCTCCGATTCCGAGGCAAGCACCGCCTTGAGCATAAGTTCGGGCGAGGAAAATTTTCCTGTTCCCACGAAGAGACGTGAGGAAAACTCGCGGTCGCCGATTTTCAGGATGTCGTTCATTGCTTATTTATGTTTTTATTCGTTTTTCAATATTTCTAATCCACGGTTATCTGCCGCACGCATCTCCGCGAGGAATCTCCGGGTGGCTTCTGCCGGATCGTCGGAATGGGCTATGGCACCGCTCACGGCTATTCCCCTCACCCCCGCCTCTCTCAGCGCGGGAATGTCATTGACCGTTATCCCGCCGATAGCCACAAAAGGCAGTGTGACGCCGAGCCGGTTCATCTCTTCCGTGATGTGCCCGTAACCCTCGAAGCCGATGACGGGAGCAAGCTTCTTCTTTGTGGTGGTGAACCGCAGTGGTCCCACGCCCAGATAGTCGATCGGTGCGTCGCGGAGGCCCATGATGTCGTCAATGCTGTTGGCGGTTGCCCCGATTATGGCTTTCTGCCCGAGCAACCGGCGTGCTTCCGAAGGCGTCATGTCGTTCTTGCCGATATGCACGCCATCCATCCCGAGCCGACGCGCCACCTCCACGCGATCGTTGACGATCAGCACGGCGCCGGCGTTCCGGTAAGGAGTGATAAGTTCCCGGGCTGCCTCTGCCACCTCATCGTCGGTAGCATCCTTCATCCTGATCTGAGTCCACCGGCATCCCCCCTCCAGAGCCGCCATAGCCTGCGCCACAGTGGCAGCAACATTGTCGGGCGCATCGGTGATAAACTGCAGTTGCATTGCCACGTGGTGGGGCCTGCTCGTCCCGCCCCATGCGTTGCCCATCCTCGCCATGCCTGAGAAGCCGTGACGGCGGAGAAGCGGTCCGTCGGCAAGATCAACGCCACCTAACGCCACCACCCCCGCCCTCTGCAAGTCAAAAGGCAGGTTCAGCAGATCCTCGGTTGGGGCATAACCTGCCTTGCTCACCGATTCAAATACCGGCGACAGCGTCACATAGTCATATTGCCCTGCCACCTGCCTCACCTCCTCTATGGAATGGCAGCTCCGGCTCACGCTCCCGGCATTTTCCGGTGCCACAGGATTCCGGCTGTTCAGATGCACCCCTCCGATGTGCGGGAAACGCACGGTCAGTCCGAAATGGTCATGCAGCCTGACTCGGTGATGCAGACTCTCAGGTATCGCACGCAGGATTTCCGCCGTCTCTTCCTCACTGAGAGCCGGATGACGCAGATGCACCGTCAGCCCCTCGTCGGAGTCGAGCAGCTCGCGGATACGCGTCGCCTCATCCCCCACGGGGTCAGGCATCGTGATCACTATGTTGCGGAATCGGTCAGCCTCCATAAGCAGCTTTTATCAGTACGATTGTAGCTCCGTCGGACAGCGGTGTCGATTCCCAGACGTCGCGCCTCACCACCGCTCCGTTCATGGCGATCGCCACGCCCTTGCCGTCTGCCACGCCCTGCTGCCGCGCAAGGTCGGCTACCGTCGAGCCTTCAGGCATCTCCTGAGGCTTATTGTTTACCGTGATATTCATGTCCTTGATGATTTATTTTAAAATATCCTGCAGATGATTCACCGGACCGTTGCCATGTCCCGTCCTGTAGCGGCTTCCTGCCTCTATTGCCCTGTGAAGCCACTCCGCGCCCGCTTTCACGGCTTCCCTCACCGTCATCCCCCGCGCCAGCATCGACGCGATCGCCGAGGAGAGCGTGCATCCTGTCCCGTGAGTATTGCGGGTGTCGATTCTCTGAAGCGTGAAGAGTGTGACGTTGCCGTCCCGCTCCACCAGTGTGTCCGTCAGCATCGCCCCGTTCCCGTGTCCCCCTTTCACCAGCACGGCTTTCACCCCGGTGCGCCCGATGATCTCCAGCCCCGCATCAGCGGCATCAGTCTCCTCCACCCTCCTTCCCAGGATCATTGAAGCCTCAGGAAGATTAGGCGTGACCAGCGTGGCGAGAGGGAAGAGATGATTGACTGCGGCGAGAAGAGCGTCGGGCGTCGCCAGCGAATCGCCGGACGTCGCCACAGCCACAGGATCTATCACCACGTTGTCAAGTCCGAAGCCGGCGATCGTCTCGGCGATGATTTCCACATGACGGCGCGTCGGGATCATACCGGTCTTCACGGCATCCGGACGGATGTCGCTGACGACGTCGTGGAGCTGTGCACGGAGCAGATCCGGGCTCACAGCCTCGTATCCGCTGACGCCCATGGTGTTCTGCGACGTGACGGCAGTGATCGCCGCCATGCCGTACACCCCGAGCGCCGTCGCCGTCTTCACGTCGGCAAGGATTCCCGCGCCCCCTGTCGGGTCGCTGCCTGCCACACTCAGCATTGTCCTGTAAGTCAGTTGCATTGTATTATCTTTTTCATTCTCCGGAAGCGTCCTGACAGCCATTGTGCCGATTGATATTGTGTGCACACACAACATGACACCGCCACGACGCATTCGGCTTCATTACGTTTTTGCCTACGCCGTGGCGGAGAAATCTTGCTAAGGATCTTGAGAATGAAAATGCGAAGACCGGTTGAATCATCATTCACCGGCTTCATGCTGTGTCTATCCCTACGGCGGCATTACCCGCGTCAGGTTCAGAGGGTATCATCTCAGCCCGGACCCTTATGTCCGGACACCCCGCATCAGCGTTCTCCGCAAAGGTAACACATTCCCCCCATTCCTCCAAATCATTTTTCACGTCCGCTCATAAAAATTGTGTCAACCCCCAGGATCATAGTCGCACACAAATCCTTCCGCACCGCGCTACCTATACCCGATTTTTGACACCTTTCATCCTGTCAATTTCCATTTTTTATCCTTTACTTTTTCGTCTGAACTCTTTTGAACCACCAACTTTTTTGCGTAATATGTTTTTTTCTCTACTTTTGCACCAAATCATCAAAACCAATATCATTAACATATTTATGAAGCATTTTCTTGCTATTTTCCTTATTTCCTGTCTTTCGCTGGGGCTGTCAGGATGCTCAAAGGGAGGCGATGAGCCAACCCCCGAGCCTGCTCCAGCTCCCGCACCGGCTCCGGCTCCGACTCCCGACCCTGATCCTGATCCCGTGCCGGGAATTACCCCCGTCGAGATTAAGATTAATCCTTCCGTCGCTTCCGATTCCCGCGCCACCGACTTCGGCTTCGAATCCGGCGACTGCATCGGACTCTATGTAGTCAATCGTTCCGGATCAACGCCCGGGGCGCTCGCCGACAATGGCAACCATGTGACCAACATGCGCTTCACCTACAATGGCACATGGATTCCCGATACTCCCATCTATTGGGCTGACGATGAAACACACGCTGATTTTTACTTATATTTTCCTTACGTTTCCAATGTGATATCTGTGAAGACACACCCGTTCACCGTTCTTCCCGATCAATCCACTGATGCCGCCTACAAGGCTTCCGATCTGATGGTCGGGAAGACGGTTGACGTTGCACCCACCGAATCCGCCATCAGCATCAACGTCACTCACGCAATGAGCCGCATGATCATTCAGCTTGAAGCAGGCAACGGTTTCACCGCCGAATCTCTCGCCTCCGCTGAAATCGCTGTGAAGATCAACGGCATCAGATGCAGTTCGACGCTCGACATCGCTTCCGGCTCCGTTACCGCCGTCGGCGATCCCTCCACCGTCACCCCACTCCCCGTCGACAATTACTATAAAGCTCTTATCGTCCCGCAGACTGTCCCGGAATCCGACCTGATCACCATCAATGTCGACGGAAAGGACTACAACCTCACAAAAGGTTTTACATTTGAAGCCGGAAAGAGCCACAAATTCAATGTCGTCCTTTCCAAGACCTCAAGCGGTGTCAACGTCAGCATCGATCCATGGGACGATGATGACACCGACAACGGCGGTACTGCCGAATAATCCAGTTTTTTTTAACCAATCATTCTTCAAGAATCACTTAACTATATGAAAAAACACTTTATTGCCACAGGTATCTTGACTTTGACATTGTTGGCATCATGTTCCGAGGAGCGATTCAACGATCCCTCTCAATCCACCGATGATCTTGTTCCCATCTCTCTCGCCGGTCAGATCACGCAGGAAGCCGTGACCCGCGTCAACGACGATGGTTTCGCCGACGGCGACGTGATGGGCGTATATATCGTCGACTACGAGGGCACGGTTGCAGGTCAGCTGAAATCTCAGGGCAATCGCGGCGATAACGTCCGCCACACTTTCGACGAAGAAAACTACCGCTGGAACTCTGCTTACGATCTGTACTGGAAAGACAAGCACACCCGCATCGACGTCTACGGCTATTATCCTTTCGGGACACCGTCTGATGTCAACAATTACAAGTTTACGGTGCTCAATAATCAGAATCGCACCTACAACGACGGTTCGATGGGCGATTACGAGGCTTCCGACTTCCTTTGGGGAAAGGTGCCCGGTGTCGAACCCACCGAGAATGTAATCCGTCTCCCCCTCAACCACCGCATGGCTAATGCCCGCATCACTCTCGTTCAGGGAGCCGGCTTTGCCGAGGGTGAATGGGCTGACCTTGAGAAACAGGTGCTTGTCGTCAACACCGTCCAGGACGCCGTGATCGATCTCGCCACCGGCACTGTCACCCCCGACGGCGATGTCAGCACCAAGGCGATCATTCCCTCCCGCCGCACTGATGAATGGCGTGCAATCGTTGTGCCTCAGACCATCCCCGCAGCCACCACAATGTTCAACATCACCCTCGGTGGTATCCCCTACAAGTTCTCTAAGAACGAAGCTTTCACTTATGTAGGAGGCAAGATGAGCAATTTCGGCATCAAGGTTGACAAAAAGACCGCCACCGGCGATTACACGCTCACCCTGATCAGCGAGAGCATCACGCCTTGGGAAAACGACCTTGTGAGCCACGATGCCACGCTTAAGGAATATGTCATTGTCGACGTTCCGGAAGCCGGCACGCTCGACGCATGTATCGCTGCCGCAGGCAAGGATCTCACTCAGGTACGCAACCTCAAGATCACCGGTAAGATCAACTCACGCGACTTTGCCGTCATGAGGTTCAGGATGACGCTCCTGAGCGCCTTGAATCTTAAGGAGGTCGAAATCGTGGCTTGCCAGCCCGACGGTCCTCTTGATGGCAATAAAGACTGGGGGTACGGATCGAATATTGACGATGAGATTCCCTCCAACGCCCTTAGAGGCAAGGAATCGCTCGTCTCGCTTGTGCTTCCCGATAAGCTCAGGATTATTGGTGGTAATTCCGGCGGTAACAACGGTGCTTTTGCCGACTGTCGCAATCTCTCCGGATCTCTCATCATCCCCGAAGGCGTGGTGGATATCCAGCCCGCTGCTTTTGCCGCCTGCACGAGCCTCACAGGCACTCTCTCACTCCCCTCCACTCTTAAGCAGTTAGGTAGGAAAGAAGGCTACACATCCTATTGGGACGGCCCTTTCCATGGCTGCAACTTCACTTGCGAGCTGATTCTTCCCGAAGGACTTGAAGAAATCGGAATGGGAGCATTCCAGGATTGCAAGAATCTTTATGGAAATCTGCGTCTGCCAGAAGGTCTGAAACTAATTGGAGAAGGAGCCTTCCAGGGCTGTAAAAACCTCTCCGGCTCTCTTGAAATTCCTCAGGGTGTCACAACCATTCCCAACGGTTGCTTCAACGAATGTTGGTTTGGTGGAACACTCACGCTTCACGACGGAATCACTGCCATCGGAGAAAGTGCTTTTGCCAACTGCGGATTCAAGGGCGAATTGAACCTTCCCAAACGTCTGGAGGCAATCAGTCACACAGCATTCTATAATGATGACTTCTCCGGTAACCTTGTTCTCCCCAACGGACTTAGGAACATTGGCGACCGCGCATTTGCCTACAACTGGCGTCTGATGGGAATCGTCGAATTCCCCGAGGGTCTCCTCAGCATCGGAGCCGGGGCATTCGCCAAGTGCCGAAGCATCGAAGGTCTCGTGTTCCCGCAGAGTCTTGAGAACATACGCTACGAATCCTCCTGGCAGGAGGATGGCGGAGCTTTCCAGGATTGCTTCGGCATCGGATCGATCGTCTGCAAGAGCGAGATCCCGCCATACGTCCAGGATGGTGCCTTCCACGGCGTGGCTAAGGACAACTTCACCCTCGAAGTCCCCGAGCCGGCTATCGTCCAGTATCAGGCTGCCACAGGATGGCGTGAATTCAAGCGCATATCCGCTCACCACGAGCTTGTGTGTCGTCCCTCTGTAGCTTGCGCCATTAGCTCAGAGCACAAGCAGACTCTCGTTATTGATGCCGAAGGCGACTGGGAAGTCGCTTCTATCCCCGACTGGTGCGAACTCTCGCAGACTTCCGGATCAAAGAAGAACGAAGTCACTCTCACCATCAAGGCTATGGCTTCCACTACTGATTCCCGTGAGGGAGATGTGACTTTCCGCCTCAAGGACAAGGATTACACCCACAAGTGCCACGTCTCTCAGTATGGCTACGAGTATGCCGAGGATGAGCTGATCACTCTGCAGAAAGCAGCGAAGGGATCACGCGGTGGCATCAACATCTTCATCCTCGGCGACGGCTACGACGCCAGCGACATCTCAAGCGGCATTTACCTCAAGGACATCAAGGAGCAGGTCGAAAACTTCTTCGGCATCGAGCCTTACGCCACCTACCGCGACTACTTCAACGTCTACACCTCGATCCCTCTCTCCACCGAGACCGGTGTCGGATCAATCAACACTATCCGCTACAACCGCTTCAACACCACCTATACCGGAGGTGTCGGGCTCCGCTGCGACTACGACGACCTCTTCCGCTACGTCACGATGGCTCCAACTATTGATTCGGGCACGATCAACGAGACTCTGATCATCGTGGTCCCCAACAGTTCCGACTACGGAGGTATCTGCCAGATGTGGAACACCGGTGCGGCAATCGCTTTCTGCCCCAAAAGCGACTACGGCTATCCTCTCGACACTCGTGGCATGATTCAGCACGAGGCTGGCGGGCACGGATTCGGAAAACTCGGCGACGAATACATCTATCACAACGCTTTCATCGACAACTGCGCTTGCACATGCTGCGGTCACGATTTTGAATTCAATATGTCGAAGGCTCTCGGCTGGTACGACAATCTCGAGCTTACCGGCAAGATGCACGAAGTTGGTTGGAGCCACCTTATCTTCGACCCCCGCTACTCCGACATTGTCGACATTTTCGAAGGCGGATTCATGCACTCACGCGGTGTGTTCCGCTCCGAGTACAACAGCTGCATGAACAACGACATCCCCTACTACAGCACGATCAGCCGCGAAAGCATCGTTCGGCGCATCAAGCGGTATGCCGGTGAAACATTCAATTTCGAGGAATTTGCCTCGCTCGACAAGCGCTCGGCGGCCGAAGCATCTCGCGCAACCCGCGACGTTCCTTCCGGAGTACATTCCGGCATGCGCTCAATGCCTCCTGTCATCCACTATGGAAACCCGCTTTCATCCGGCAAAAAATCAAAATAATTAATCAGTCCTGACCAACAACAGATATGAAACACAATATTTTATCCGGAATCTGCGTTATGTTGTTGAGTGTCGGTGTAGCCTCCTGTGCCGACGACTCAACGGAACCGTCAGCTATTCAGTCCAACGGGAAAATTGCCATGGAATTTGTCTTCAGTCATCCATCCCAGTCACGTGCCACCGAGACCTCCTTTGAAAGCGGAGATGTCGTGGGGCTTTACGTCGCCGAAACAGGGACACCGCTGGAAATTTCAGGCAACACGGTCAACAATGAAGCCCTCACATTCAACGGCTCGCAATGGAATTCTTCCCACCCCCTCTACTGGGATCAGGGTTCCTACGACGTTTTCGCCTACTATCCCCGTACGCCCGACGTAATCTCCATCACCGATCTCCCATTTGAGGTGAGCACTGACCAGAGGGTGGTACCTTCCGTCAGCAACGGATTCGAGGCGTCTGACTTTCTCTTTGCTTCTGCAAAAGGCATCTCCGCGTCTGCTTCACCCGTCAACCTTCAGTTCCGCCACATCATGAGCAAGATGACTGTTAGGCTCATCAAGGGCGAGGACTACGAAGGCGACATTCCCGAGGAAGCCACCGTCTACATCCACAACACCGTCACCGAGGCGAGCCTCGACCTGATGGCGGGTGTGGCTACCAAGGCTTCGCGTGGAAAGAGCAAATCCGTGATCGCCCGGCAGAACGCCGTCGGCGACTACTCCGCGGTCATCGTCCCTCAGCGTCTTGACAATCGTGTTCCGCTGGTCGAGGTTATCATGAATGGAGTCTCATTCCTTTATGAGACAAAATTCATCTTCAAGCCCGGTGTTCACCACATTGTCAACCTCGTGGTCGACAAGAACCCCGAACAGATTAAGATTGAAATCGGAGGCGAACTGACCAACTGGGATTAATCATCTGATATAAATGTCATTAAAGAGAAGAAGATTAAATATATCACTCATATTGCTTAGTCTGATACTGGGAGGTTGGGCAGCCTATATTTACAGGCTGCCCCCTCTTGGTTCTCGACAACTTGAAGATAACACGGATTTTTCCTATCCCGCCCCCACCTCCGCATCATCTTCTCCCGACTCCCTGTCGGCTCTTTCCCCTTCTTCCGTCCAATCGGCAGTCGCCGCCACCTCCGATTCTTCCTCTCTCCCCCACCTTTCCCCACACGAGCGCCCCGTCACCAGCATAGCCGCCACACGTTTCCGCGACGCCGATCTGCGCTCCATGACGGCGGCTCATCCCTTTGGCAAAGAAGCAGCTAAGATTCTTTCCGGTAGCCTCGGCGTCACAGATTCCATCTCACGCACAAAAATCCTGAGCTACTGCGAACGCTTCCGCACCTCCTACTCCTCACACGACATCGGCTTCCTCCGCCAGGTCTTCAGCGACAATGCTCTGATTATCGTCGGACACGTGGTGAAAGCTGCCGACGAGCCGGCGATGAAACCGAACGCCAACGTCCGCTACGACGTCCGTACCAAGCAGGAATATCTCGACCGTCTCGAACGCATATTCCGTTCCGGCGCCACCATTGACATTGATTTCTCCGATTTCCGCATTCTGCGTCATCCCACTATTGATGGTCTGTATGGAGTTTCCCTCCGCCAGAAATATTCTTCAGGTTCATACAGTGATGACGGCTACCTCTTCCTGTTGTGGGATTTCCGCCAGGAGGGGCGACCGCTTATTCACGTACGCACCTGGCAGCCTTCGCGTCCGATTCTTGACGGTGTGGAGGAAGTGATCGGACTTAGTGACTTTAACCTTGAATAAGCAATATGAGCTCGTCTATGAAATTGTCTCGCGGAGTTTTGATTTCGATAGCGGTTGTGGTGATGTTGCTCACCACAGCTGTGTCTGCGACAGCAAAAGAGACGTTTTCAGTAGCCGGGTTCCGCCAGTTGCCCAACGATGTCTCGGCATTTGTCAATCCCGTGCGCGACCTCAACGACGAGGATTGCGGACTGATTAAAGTCATCGCTTCCCCCGAATTCGTTTTCTCCACCCCCCTCGGCATTGTCCGGCGCGTCGACAAAGTGGGGGAAATATGGCTTTACATTCCCCGCAGTTCAAAAAAAATCACAATCAGGCATCCGAAATGGGGTGTATTGCGGGATTACTCTTTCCCGATGCGCATCGACAGCCACATGACCTACGAACTCCGTATTGACCAACCTGTCGATCCGACGACGACACATGTCGACACAATTATCTCAACAGTCCGCGACACCCTCATCGTGACACGCGTTGACACACTTGTCATCGCACCCGTGAGACCCCGCATACCCTTTTCTACGCATCTCCTCGCCTCAGCTGCATGGGGCGGAAAGGCGTCCGGCATTTCAGGTGGCATGATGCTCGCCGCCATGCGCCGCCACGGTGCATTCATCCACCTCACATCCGACTTCTCCTCTACAGGTCACACCGTCGGAGAGTGCGACCGCCGGGGCTACGTCGGCAATTCCTTGCCCTTCTACTCCGGACGTACACGCAAGTCATTGATGTTATTCAACGTTGGAGCTATCCATCGCCTGTCACGACGCGTGGCTGTCTTTGAAGGAATAGGTTACTCTGCCGCCTCCGTCGCATGGCAACTCGCTTCCTCCGAAGGCGGCGGATGGATGCGCAACTCACATCTTTCTGCCAAAGGCTTCTCCTTCGAAGCAGGCGCCATGTTCACTTATAGGCGACTTTCCGTCGGTGCGTCAGCCATCTCTATCAAAGGCAGACAATGGTTTGGATCCATCTCCGTAGGCTACAGGATTGGCAGATGATTTTTTTGAAAGTTTGACAACGGCAATGAAGCGACCCCTCCCCCGCATATTGATTTTTCACATCTCGGCTGTCATCCTGTTCCTGACGGCAGGATGCTCCGGTTCTCCCCACCCCGACAACCTTGAACCGGTCATCGAGCTGTTCGATGCCGACGACGTCACCCGTACCGCAGCCATCATCTCCGCTCAAATCATCGACCGCGGATCCACTCCCCTTTCCTACGTCCGGTTCCACTACGGAACATCCCCCTCCAATATCGACCGCCACGCCTCCCCCGACAGCGATTCAGATCCCTCTCGCCCCACCCTGCATCTCGGAGAATTGAGCCCCGGCACCACCTACTTCTGGTATGTCGAGGCGGGCACCGCCACCGCCGTCATCCGGTCCGGGACTCGCCAATTTTCCACACTGCCCAACGTTTGCCCCGTGATTTCACGTCCGTTATCACTCTCATCCGGACCCGTCGGACTCATCATATCTTTCGATATAATTGACGATGGCGGTGAGCCGGTGCTGGAAGCCGGATGTGATGTGACCGACAATGCCTCCGCCTCAACCCGTCGAATCCTTCTGCCCTCCGACCGCCTTTCTGTCGGCACTCATCGTCTCTACATCACGGGGCTTTCCGTCAGCACCACCTACGTTATCACACCATTTGCGTCCAACTCCGTCGGTGAATCACGGGGAGAAGCCCTCTCCCACACCACCGCCGGCAATATCGTCATGAGCGAAGCCGGCTCACTTTCTCTCCTGTTCGACCTCTCTAAAGGCGTTGACTCTGAATCCTTGTCGATTTCCGGATGCATGAATGGTGATGATTTCAGATTCCTTCGCCATCTTCTTGGAGCATCGGAATCTTTCGGCGGCTCTCAAGTCCCGAGTGCCTTGACCGATGTGGATCTGTTCGATGTTTCGGTAGTCTGGGGCGGCAGTCCTTACGATGGCAGCCGCTACACCTCCCCCGACGAATTGACCACCGGACTGTTTGCCGACTGTGTCCGCCTCCGCCACATCGTGCTTCCAGCATCAGCTCGCGTCATGGCGCGCGACGCCGTTGCACGTTGCTCCTCGCTCACCTCCATTTCCATTCCCGCCTCAGTCAGCCGGCTCCTCCCGTCATCCGGCTGCACAGCGCTTCAGTCAATCGAAGTCTCCGCATCCAACCCCAATTATTCGTCGGTCGACGGAGTCCTATTCAATGCCGACGCTTCTGACGTAATTTGGTTCCCGCTCGCCAAATCCGGTCCCTACACCCTTCCCCCGTCAGTCACTGCCATCGGCGAGAACACATTTTTCGGCACATCAATCACAAGTCTCGAGATTCCCGCATCCGTCACCTCTATTGCTCGCGGAGCATTCGCCGGCTCCTCCCTGACCGAAATTTCACTCCCCGACAATCTCACCAACATTTCCGAAGCAATGTTTCAGAATTGCGCCTCACTCTCCACAGTCCGGCTTGGACGTGCCACCCAGTTTATCGGTAATTATGCATTCGACGGCACTCCTCTCTCTCATCTTTATGTAGCCGCTGCCACTCCCCCATTTGTCTCTTCCGACGCTTTCTACAACCGCGACATCTCCATCACCGCCGGCTGTACTCTGCATATCCCCGAAGGCACTCTCCCCATCTACCGCAACCACGCCGAGTGGAGCAAATTCACTAAGATTGAAGAATACTATTGATTATGGTTAGACAGGGCTTCGATACCGACCGCTTACCCTCCGCCGGCACTCCCGACGACGCCGACGATTCCTCCGGCTACATCCTTGACACCTCCCGGGATGAAATGATTGACTTCAACGATCTTTTTTCCAGCCAGTTCTCCAACATCAGCGTCATTTACGAATCCGTCAACGGAGCCACCCGGCTCTACACGGCAACCCGGTTCGGCAAAAAATTTGTACTCAAAGGACTGAAAGAACAGTTCCGTTCCGACCCCATCCGCAATCTCGCCCTCGCAAAAGAATTCGAAATCGGCATCTCCCTCGACCATCCCAACATTCGCCGGACTCTTAGCCTTGAGGACATTGACGGTATTGGACGCGTGATCGTCCTGGAATATGTCGACGGCAATCCTTTGTCACAGCTGATCCGGGATCGTTCCCTCTCATCCGACTCTGCCCGTTTCATTGCCGCTCAGTTCACCGATGCACTCGCTTATATCCATAGCAAGCAAGTCTTTCACCGCGACCTGAAGCCCGACAACATTATCGTCTCTTTCACCGGCAACGTCGTCAAGATCATCGACTTCAACTATTCCGACAGCACCGGATTTGTAGTGCTCAAGAATCCCGCCGGTACCCTAAAATATGTAGCGCCGGAGATTCGTGAATCCGGCGTCCCCGCCACCGCCGCTTCCGACATTTTCTCTCTCGGAGTCATCCTTGACGAAATGTCGGCTGTGACGTCCGACCACATTCTTGCCGACATTGCCGGCAAATGTATGCAACCCTCCCCCTCCCGCCGTCCCCGTTCAGCGGCTCTTATCCGTATTCCCGGTTCCGATAACGCCCTGTCCCGTTTCCTTTCCTCCACTCTCCTCACCGTCATTATGCTCTGCATCTGCATCGCACTTGCGGCTGCCATCGGCATCCGGCTTCTGCCATCACTCACTTAATCCTCCTCACTATGGACAACAACACAGCACTCAAAGCACTCATCAGCCTCACTAATGCCAATTTCGGTTATCCCCCCACCACTCCCACCGAGTTCAACAAGCTCTGTCGATCCATTGAAGCCAAGACGGGGCGGTCGATTAGCCTCTCTTCGATCAAACGCATCTGGGGATATGTCAATTACTCCGGATTTCCATCCGTCACCACTCTCAACAATCTCGCACAGTTCAACGGTTACGCCGACTGGAATTCTTTCCTCAAGGACGACAGCAACGAACCCGACGAATCCGGCTTCCTCGAAGGATCCTCGATCAACCTTGAGCAACTGCGTATCGGCGACCGCCTGATCCTGCGATGGGCGGGCGACAAATCATGCCACATCAGATGTGTCGGACCATTGAGATTCTCGGTAATCGAGTCAGCAAACATTAAGTTGAAGCCCGACGACACTTTCACCCTAAAGTCCCTGCTGAAAAGCCACCCCCTCTTCGTCACCAACATTCGCCGTGCCGACACACTGCTCCCCGCCTACGTCGGCGCGAAGAAAGGCGGCATCCTCTCCATCGAGTATTTCCCCCTCACGTAGTCCTCACCCCGTCACCACGCATCAGCCTGCCCCGCAGGGTTGACACATTCCACTTCCATCCGGAGCCTTTTCAGAATTGTCCCCCCGGATAATTGTCAACCCACCGTGAACGCCCCCAGCCTCGTGGTATAGTCCGGCGACTTCAACGCCCTGCGTATCGCATTCACGAACTTGACGCTCTTCCCGTCAGCACCCTTGTCGCGATACTGCTGGATTCCAAGCACCACCATATCCGCGCCCATCTTGCCGTTCACTCGGTCAAGAGCCGCCGACACCGTGCGAAGTTTCTCCGACCGCTCAGGATCGTACGTGAACAGATCATGCTGCACCGCATCCCCCGACGTTATCCCCGACACCATCACCCCCGCACGCTTATAGCTGATCCCCTGTCGGAATATCGAGTCGAGCGCCGCATTTGCCGCCCCGACGATCTCCGTCGTCGTATTCGTGGGCGTCAGGAACGAGCGGTAGGCACTGTTGCTGTACTGCGGCAGATCCTCCCGGAAGTGATTCGACTGAATGAACGCCGTCACGATGTGACAGACCGAATTCTGCCTGCGTAGCTTCAGCGAACAGCGGGCGGCATAATTCGCTATGTGGCTCCGGAGGTCGGAAAGCTCCGTGAGCATTCCCGGAAAACTGCGGCTCGTCACTATCGTCTGCTTCGCCACCGTGTCAAGCCCGTCCACATCGATCACACTATCGCCGTTCAGTTCCTGCCACGTCCTTTCGCCCGTCACGTGAAACTTTCCCCTCACCCAGCCCCTGTTCTTCTGAGCGAAATCGTAAGCGGTCCTCACTCCGTAGTATTCCAGCCGACGCGCTATCCGCCGCCCTATTCCCCACACATCCACCGCCGCTGTCAGCTGCAACGCCTTCACCCTCTGCTCCTCCGTAGCCATCACGCAGCATTTGCGGTAACCGGGGTATTTCTTGGCAAACTTGCTTGCCACCTTGGCAAGCGTCCTTGAGGGTGCGATCCCCAGACTCACCGGCATCCCCGTGCTTCTCTCCACCTTACGGCATAGCTCCTCCCCCCACGCCTTCAGATCCACGTGATCCATCCCGTTCAGGTCGAGAAATGCCTCATCGATGGAGTATTGCGTCACGTCCGGCACATTTTCACGTAGCACAGCCATCACGCGGCTCGACATATCAGCATAGAGGGTATAATTCGACGAAAATGCCACGATTCCCGAATTCGGATACCGCTCCATAAGCTGATAATAAGGCAGACAGTCCGGAATGCCCATCGCTTTCACCTCCCGGCTGCGTGCCACCACACACCCGTCATTATTGCTCAGCACCACCACCGGCTTATGCGCCAGATCCGGACGAAACACCCTCTCGCACGAGCAGAAGAAGTTGTCGCAGTCAATCAGTCCTACCATCTCTCTGTACCCGGTCTCCTCCGTCGGTTTGATTTGATTGTGTAAAGCACCACTCCCCACACCCTGAATTCATTCTCCGTCGTCACCTCGATCGGGCGATACCGCCGGTTCGACGGCATCAGATAAAGCCGGTCAGCCGACGTGAACCGCAACCGCTTTAGCGTAAACTCCCCGTCCAGACAGCACACCGCCAGATCTCCGTGATGCGGCTCTACCGACTTGTCCACCACCAGAATGTCACCTTCGGTTATACCCTCCTCCTCCATCGAGTCACCCACCACGCGGGCATAGAACGTCGATGCAGGATGCTCGATCAGATCCTTGTTGAGGTCGATCGTTGCTGACACATAATCCTGTGCCGGGCTCGGGAACCCGGCTCTCACCCCGCCGTCGGCATAGACCAGCCGTAGCTCTGTGGAAAATTCAGGCTTAAAGATTCTGAGTGGCATAATTTGCTTGACGATTTTGTTCCGTCCGCAAAGTTACCGCCCTCCCCGGCAATATTTATGCCCCCCATTCTTAAAATTCATGTCAGCAAGTCCCCGCATAACGTAAAAAAAACGGGCGGCGCGCCATCATATCCGGCACGCCGCCCGTTTTCTATGCTCTCAATTTATCAGAGATTCAGCGGATCAACGTTATCCTCGGTCACGGGAATGTCGGTGTTGACGTTCTTGGCGCCGATCAGTCCGTAGTAAAGCAGGTAGGCAAGCATTGCCACAACCAGCCAGTACGATGCCATGTAGCCGACATTCTGCGCGATCCAGTTCTGCACCAGAGGCATCACGCCGCCGCCTACCACCATCATCATGAAGATACCCGAAGCCTGAGCCGTGTACTTGCCCAGACCCTCGACGGCGAGGTTGAAGATGCCGCCCCACATCACCGATGTGCACAGACCGCAGAGCACCAGGAAGAGCGAGCTCATCGGCACAACGGCACCGGTGCCGTCAGCTGCCGTGTAGACGAATTCCGGCACCGGAATCGTCACCTCGCGCGGCAGGAAGATGGCGATAATGATCAGCACGATAGCCACCGACGATACGGCGATAAGCTGTGCGCGTGCCGACACCACGCCCGAGATGAAGCTCGACAGTATGCGGCCCACAAGCATGAACAGCCAGTAGATTGCCACGATGGCGCCGGCGATCGTCGATGCGTCGCCCACCACCTGTGCGCCGCTTGCGCCGCGCTCGGCAAGGTAGAAGTTGAGCGTGCCGGGAATACCGATTTCAATACCCACATAGAGGAAGATGCCGATCACGCCGAGCACGGTGTGACGGAAGTTCCACGGCGAGTGAGCGTACTTGATTTTCTTGCCCGAAGCCGACTTGTTGGGCTCCGGAATGGCAACGAACGAAATGATCACGAAAGCAGCCGCGAAGATACCCATACCGATGAAGAGCAGAGGCGACACGTCCGAGATGTGGGTGGCGGGGCTGAGCACTCCGATGAGCGCACCCACGAAGAACGGCGTCAGCGTGCCCGACAGCGAGTTCAGTGCGCCGCCCGTCTGGATAAGCTGGTTGCCCTTGTTGCCGCCGCCTCCGAGCATATTGAGCATCGGGTTTACCACCGTGTTGAGCATGCACACGCAGAAACCGCAGATGAACGCGCCAAGCAGGTAGA
>CAMWPM010000048.1 GCA_947176235.1 uncultured Bacteroidales bacterium
GTACAAAGCAAGATTACTTTTTCCATTGCAAGAAATGTGATAATGATTGGTTTATAGAAAGCATCAAGGCTGTCGCGACGACAGCCTTCTGTTTTCTTATCCCTTCATATCTCCACCCTCACCTCTCCACTCTCACCAATAATTTAGGAAAACCAGATAATTCCCCTCTGCATGAATCCTGAACGTCTCCGCTGTCGTGACGTTCAGCGTCCCCTGCCACCAGCTGTCGAAGTCGCGGAGCGGGTATTTCAGCCCCTCTGCACGGAGTCCCGTCGCGCCGAAATTGAATATCGACACTTTTGTCCCCGCAGGACAGAAAAAATCCCGCGTCCCATCCACCGCGATGAACACCCCGTAGTCCGTGAAAGCCCTTGCATCTATGCCTTGACGCAGATAGTCCACCAGCAGACTGATATTTCCAATCGTATGATCCTCCCTCATTCCCGTAGCCCCGAGGATAGCGATTCGACTCACCCCCTTCCCAGCCAGATACCTGACAGCCTTTGTCTGGTCATTAGTCTCCTGATCCGGAAAACGGCGCACTATCTCTCCGTACGTTCTTCTTATCTCCGCATCCAGCGAGTCACAGTCACCCACTATCCGCCATACCGGGAGCCCCAGCGCAAGATAGCGGTTAGCTGCTCCGTCGCAGCACACCACTCTCTCGCATCCCTCAAGCCATCTCAGAGCTATCGGATTCTTCGGCAGGCTACCTGCATCTATTATCACTGCCTCCGGTGAAAAATCTGTTATCGAGTCCATTTTTTCTTGTTTTATATTGTCATCCAACGGTTTGATTCTTCATCAGTAGTTTCCACTTCCTGTAGCCGAACACCGCAATCACCGCGTAAAGCAGATACAGCCCGCCCGTCCACCACAGATCCTTGTAGACGTAAAGCCCACTGCAAGCCACATCAGCCACTATCCACACCACCCACTGCTCCACGTATTTTCTTGCCAGCATCCACATCGCCACTATACTCAGCGACGTCGTGAAAGCGTCCGCCCACGGCACCGTGCTGTCCGTGAATCTGCTTAATACGTATCCTATGATTCCGAAAAGCAATGCCGTAACTATCCCGAGCTCCCAATACGCCTGCCTCGGCGTATGCGTTATCTGCAAAGATGCGTTATTATCCTCACCTTCTTTCCCCTTCAACCAGCACACCAGCCCGTACACCGATGCAATCAGATAGTAGACGCTGATTCCGAAATCCGCATAGAGTCCGGCTTCGTAGTACACCACCAGATATATCGCCGGCATGACAATACTCGCCACCCAAAGCCACACACTCGCCTTGTATTCAAGATAAAGATACAGCAGACCTACAGCCGTCCCTGCAATTTCCAGATACTCCATCCTAATATTTCTTTATCCCAGACTCCTCGCCCATAGCTTCGCCAATTACTGCTATTTCCCATTGGATTGCACTACGAAAGCATCGATCCTCACAGAACACCCTGAATTCTTTGGGACGAGAGGAACAGAACGACTCTATGTTATTTATAGAGTGTAATATATCTAAAAGCGACTTGACAATCTTTTCATCCATAAATCAAATGCTTAGTGCAATCAAGCTCTTTACGAAAATAGGGATTTCTCACCGCTGTCTCATCAATCATGTCAACTCTTCTTCCCAGCAGACATTGCAATTCTTCAACAAAATCAAAAAATGTGACAAATAAATCCTGAATCTGATCATAATGAAAGATTACAGAAAAATCCACATCGCTCTCTTCGTTGAATCGTGGCGTAAGAATCGAGCCGAACACCCATAGCTTCGCCACCTTGTACTTTCTGCACAAGGCTGCTATCTTATCCATATTCAGCTCTATCAGTTTCATATCTGCAAATATATAAACAAAATTCAAATAAAAAAAGCGAACTCGGAGTTTGCTCCAAATTCGCTTTTCGTGGAGTATAGCGGACTCGAACCGCTCACCTCGACACTGCCAGTGTCGCGCTCTAGCCAGATGAGCTAATACCCCTTTTTCCTCTGCAAAGGTACGCAGTTTTTTATTTATCTGCAAGCGAGTGACAACTTTTTTGCGTATTTTTGTAAAAAAAATTATCCCGACCATGACGCTCAATCAAGAGTTTATCAATATGATCGATTCGCTTGCCGACCCTCGGCTTAAGGGGTTGACGCAAGCCTTGTCATCCTCCCCCTCCCCGGTTTCTCTGCGGCTCAACTCCCGGTGTTTTCCCTCTTCGGTCTCACCGTCCCTGCCATCTCGTCCGGTTCCCTGGAATCATCGTGGGTTCATCCTCGATGACGGGGCCGGACGCCCGCAGTTCACGTGGGATCCGATGATGCACGCCGGAGCATATTATGTTCAGGAAGCTGCTTCTATGATCCACGGTCACATCCTCGCCACCCTCCTTGCCCGGCGTCCCGATCCACTCGCACCCGTCGCGCTCCTCGATGCTTGTGCCGCCCCCGGGGGTAAGACCACAGCTGCCGTCGACGTCCTTCCCCAAGGTTCAGCCGTCGTGGCTAACGAGTGGGATTTCCGCCGGGCAGAAATCCTACGTGAGAATCTTGCGAAATGGGGGCGGGGAATTTCCACCATTGTCACCCGTGGCGACACCCGCCGTCTCCGCCGCCTTTCCTCCGTTTTCGATGTCGTTATCGCCGACGTCCCTTGCTCCGGCGAAGGCATGTTCCGCAAAGATCCCGCCGCTGTCACGCAGTGGTCTCCGCGGCTCGTCGTGGAATGTCGCGGGCGTCAGGAAGAAATCATCGAAAATCTGTGGCAGACGTTGAAGCCCGGCGGCTGGCTGATTTACAGCACATGCACATTCAATCGCACCGAGGATGAAGATATGATCGAATGGATCATATCCTACTTCGATGCCGAGCCGGTTGAGATTCCAGTTGATCCGTCATGGGGCATTGTAGGCGCCATAGCCGATCCTGCTGCGCCCGGCGGTGGCAGCCTGCCCGTCATGCGCTTTCTTCCCGGCGTCACACCCACCGAAGGGCTCTTCGTTGCCGTGCTCCGCAAGCCGGGTGATTCCGAGGGCAGTCAACGACGCGAGCGCCCGTCGAAACCAACGAAGTCCAAGCCACAGCACGCCCCCCGCGAAGTCGAAGAGTGGCTTGCGAAGCGCCCCGATGGATCCTCACTCTCCCTCCTCGTCACCGAGACCGAAGGCAAGCCCTCCGATGTTTGGGCGATAGAAGAGCATTGGGTGCCGTTGCGCGACGCATTGCTCCGTGAGGCGGATGTGATTGCTCCGGGTCTGCACGTTGCCACGATTAAGGGGAAAAGTGTGATGCCGGCAGCACCGCTGGCATTCAGCCAGTGGCTTGCGCCCGGAGCATTTCCCCGGGTCGACCTTGATTACGATGCGGCGGTGGCATTTCTGCAGCGGGGAGTACCGGCTCTCTCCCCCGACGTTCCTCTCGGATTCGTCCTGCTCACCTACCGGGGCATGCCGCTTGGATTCGTCAAGAATCTCGGCAACCGTGCCAACAGCCTCTATCCGGCTGAATGGCGTATTCTTTCCACCCACGCTCCTGCATCACAAGTCAGTCTATTCGACGTGGATTCTGCACATTGAGATCCACATCTCCGTCAACCCCGGGCAAGCGTCCCGAGTGACTGAATTGCCAGACATCCCATTCCACACCCGCGAGTGGTGAAACCGGTGGATCGGTGAACGAACTGATCCAAAGCCCGCACTTCCTCAGCTCCTCATGATCAAGATAATGTGCAAGCCCGTTCTTGTTGGTGTAGATCACTATCGAGTCATGCCCTGCGGCACGCAGCACTCTCACCATGTCCACAATCCGCTCTCTCACTGTCTTGTCCGGATGATTTCCGCTGCTCTGACCTGCCGACTCCACGTCTATCGCCGGTGGCAGGTCGAGTGGCAGACGACGTATCACCCACAGCAGATTTTCCGCCTGGCTTTCCCCATCCACGTCGAATCTGAAAAAATGGTACGCCCCGACTCTCAGCCCAGCGTTCACCGCTTTCACATAATTCCGGGCAAACCGCGGGTCGCGGTGCGCTCTCCCCTCTGTGGCTTTGAGATACACGAAGTCAATCGAATCGGCAAGCAGATCGAAATCCACAGTTCCATTGTGCCGCGACAGATCCACCCCTCGTAACGGATAGACAGCGCTCGACGGGAACATCGCTCCTCCTGTCCCGCCTCTTGGGAAAAGTCTGTGACGGTACGCAACAGCAAGAAGCACCACAGCCGCACACATTATCGCGACCGACAGCAACACAAACCGCCTGTAATGAAACGTTCCTGACATTCGTTGGCTATATCCGTCTATAAAAACTCACAACGGCAGGACTTTTCGTTCGTAACGAAAAGGTCGAACCATACTATTTGAATCGCCACGTTATCACGCCCGTCTGATCCTCCGGCGACCCGTTGCGCACTGAGAACCGCGACGCTTTTGCCGCGGCTACACATCGCTGGCGGATAGCCGGATCTGCCGACGCCGGACCGCTGCCGCCCGCGTAGGTGGCTGACACCACATGCCCCTGGGCATTCACCTTCACCGCAATTCGTATCTCGCCCGACTTTGTCGATGAATTCTTTCCCCACGATGCCACCGTGCGACCCGCAAGGTCATGACCGGCTTGACCGGCTACTGCTCCCGAATTGGCATTGCCGTCTGGCGATCCTGCGCTTCCCGCACCGGTTCCCGATGTGCCGAATTTCATCTGATTCTTGATCTTCTCAGCCTGTTCTTTTTCACGCTTCGCTTTTTCAGCTGCTTCGATCTCGGCTTGCGTCGGACCCGATTTCTCAGGTTTTGGAGTTTCCTTCACCTTCATCGGCGACTCCGCAGTCGTGGTGACTACCGGTGCCGGTTCTCCCGGTTCAGCACCCTCATTGGTCATGTCGGTGGCTTCGAGCGAAGGAGTGCCGTTGTCTGCAAGCTGAGGTGCCGGCTCGTCCGACGCGCTGACGGCCGCCTGATCCGGAGTATTGCCGAGCATCACGAATTCTCCGCCAAACACTATTTCGCTTCTCTCCTCCAGTTCCTTTATGTCCACGTCAGGTGGAGGATAGCGCAGAAACGAATTGATCATCAGCCAGATTATTCCGGCGTGGAATATCACGGCAAGCACTATGGCGACGACTTTCGCACGGCGCCGCGTACTTTCGTCTGATCCGCCCGCCGTCATCTCCTCTGCGGAGGCTTTTGTGGTAGTTGCCGTAGTCATCACTTGTTGGGATCGTCAAGAATGAGAGTCGACGAAGTGGCTGCTGCCTGTGGATTGCTGACCGGTTTTGTGGCAAGCACCATCTTGAGCCCGTTGGCTGCGCCCATGTTGAGCACCTCCACTATCTTTCCGTAAGGCACCTCCTCATCAGCATAGATTGCTATGTGATGTTCCGGATCATTCTGCTCCACAAGCATCAGGAATGCAAGGAGAGCATCCGCCGCCATTGGCTGCGGCTCGGAGGTCTCGCCGTAGCAGGCATAGAAATTCTGATCCTTGTCGATATAGACTCGCGTGCCCGGTTTCAGCGCCGTCGACTCGCTGCTCTGCGGCAGATTGACTTCAAGCGCCGTCGGGAACACAAACGTCGACGTCACCATGAAGAAGATGAGCAGCAGGAAGATGACATCGGTCATCGACGCCATCGAGAACGTTGCCGACATCTCGTGTTGTTTCTTCAGTGCCATGGCTCTGTTTTATTCGGCAGGTTCGTTGAGAAGGTCCATAAACTCCATGGTCTTAGCCTCAAGCATGTTCATCACCGAGTTGATGCGCGCCACGAGATAGTTGTAGGCGAATAGCGCTATGATGCCCACGATCAGACCTGCCACGGTCGTCACAAGTGCGGTGTAGATACCGCCCGAGAACGATCCTATGTTGGCTGACGCGCCCTGGCTTGCTATGTTGAAGAATGCCTGCACCATGCCGATGACCGTGCCGAGGAAGCCGAGCATTGGAGCGCCGGCTGCTGTAGTGGCGAGCCAGGGCAGACCCTTGCCGAGATTGGCGACTTCTATGTTACCGACATTTTCAATCGCTACCAGCACGTCGTTCATCGGTCGCCCGATGCGGCTGATACCCTTCGAGATCAGTCGGGCGTAAGGCGTCCCCGTCTTTTTGCACAGATTGAGCGCGCTTTCTATTTCCCCTTCATGGATGTAATCCTTGATGCGTTTCATGAAAGTGGCGTCCTGACGGTTCGCGGCATTGATGATTACTGCACGCTCGATGAAGATGTAGATCGACACCAGCGACAGAAGTGCCAGCACGATCATGATCGGACCACCCTGCAGGCAGAGATCCCATATCGAAAGTTCCACCTCCGGAACTGCCGTGGCGTTTGCCACTTCAACCTCCATCGTCGAGGCAAATGTGTTGAGGGCGTCCGCAGCCTGGGCGGCTGCAGCGTTGATCGAGTCAGTGACCGTCTGCGGGTCGGCTTGAATCTGTGTCATTTATGCAAGGAGTGAAATTTATTGTGATAATGTTTCGTTGTCAGTAAATCTTAGAGAAATATCTGTCATTTCAGACAGTCCAGATAGCGGTGAATTGTAGTCTCAAGACCCAGATAGAGCGCGTCGCAGATCAAGGCGTGACCTATCGACACTTCATCCAGATTCGGCACACTCTCGTGGAAATACTTCAGATTTTCGAGCGAGAGATCATGCCCTGCGTTAAGCCCCAGGCCCGCTTCATGCGCAGCCTCGGCTGCCGCCCTGAACGGAGCCACTGCCTTCTCTCGGTTTTCGGCATATCCGTCGGCGTAAGGCTTAGTGTAAAGTTCCACACGATCTGCACCTGCTGCAGCTGCTTCGCGGATGTTTTCAGGGTCAGTACCGACGAAGATCGACACCCTTATCCCTGCCTTATGGAATTTTTCCGTCACATCCTTGAGAAACTCACGGTGAGCCTTCACGTCCCACCCCGCGCTCGATGTCACTGCATCCGGTGCATCCGGCACGAGCGTCACCTGCGTCGGCTTCACCTCTGTCACAAGCGCCACGAAGTCATCCGAAGGATAACCCTCGATATTGAATTCCGTCGTCACCATGCGGCTTAGGGCCCTCACGTCCGAGCGTCTTATATGCCGTTCGTCAGGACGCGGATGCACCGTAATACCCTGGGCGCCATAGCGCTCACAGTCAGCCGCCACCCGCTCCACGTCAGGATTGTTCTCCCCTCGCGCATTGCGCAGAGTCGCTATTTTGTTGATGTTTACACTTAATCTGGTTGCCATCGATACTTTCTTTTTTCTTATTTGTTATAGTAATAACAAGAAAAAGTGTAACTTTGTAAAAAGTTTTTTGACCACAAATTTAGTTCAAATCTCCCATTCTTTCTAATAAAAAGGCAAGAAAATTGGTTTTACACGATGACATAATGACTCCCGGCGCACACTCTCTCCCCGCCACCATGCCCCTGCTGGTGCCAGTCGACAGCCGTCTCTTCCCGCGCAACCCCGACTCTTCGAGGCTCACCGTGGCATGCGATCCTGCCGACTATAGCGCCTCACGCATAGCTCATGCCGTGGAGGATTGCGACGTCCATCTCCTCAACCTCAACGTCACCGACGAATCCACCTCCGACGGCAGGATGCTGATCGAACTTCGAGTCAACCGCCGCGACCCTTCCGGAGTTGCACGCTCACTCCGACGCTACGGCTACGACGTCCTTCTTTCCTCCGGTCCCGACGGCGACGCACCCGAAAGCCCCGAATCACTGATTGATTCCGAAGCTCTTCGAGGCATCGACCGCGTCAACGAGCTTATGCGCTACCTCGACATCTGATTTCATTTCTCACACGATTAGAACAGAATCCACGCCACCGATGAAAATTGCAGTCTACGGCAACCGCAGTCAGGATGCTTTCCGTCCGCGACTCGCTGCGTTTTTCGACATGCTCGTCTCGCGCGACGGTGTCGAAGTGTTCATCGAACGCTCCTTCTTGACCTATCTCACCCAACTCCTCGGGCAGGCGCCGCGACGCGCTCAACCCGTCGACGAGCTCCCCGATGGGATCGACGTTGTGATCAGCCTCGGTGGCGATGGCACTTTCCTACGGGCAGCCCGTTGGGTCGGACAGCTTGGCACACCAATCGTTGGACTCAACACAGGACATCTCGGCTATCTTGCCGCCTACCGTATTGACGAAGGACGCCTCCTCATCGACACCCTTCTGTCCGGCAATTTCCCCGTCGAGCACCGCACACTCCTCCGGATCACCGACGCCCCCATTCCCTTCGACTATCCGTTTGCCCTCAACGAGATAGCCATTCTAAAGAAGGACTCCTCCGCCATGATTTCCGTCGACGCCCTTATCGACGGCTGGCCTCTCGCCACCTATCAGGCTGACGGACTCCTGATTTCCACCCCCACAGGCTCCACCGGCTACAATCTTTCCGTCGGTGGTCCCATTGTCGCGCCCACTGCCCCCAATTGGGTGATCTCACCCATCGCCGCCCATTCCCTCACCATGCGTCCGCTCGTCGTCAACGACGCATCCTCACTCACTCTCACCACCACCTCACGCACCTCCAGCTACCTCGTGGCTATCGACGGTCACAGCATCCCCCTCCCCGTCGGATCCACCATCACCGTCCGTCGCGCACCCTTCACAGTCGCAGTCATCACCCGACCCGACCACAACTTCGCCGACACTCTCCGCCGCAAGCTCCTCTGGGGACAATCCCCTGTCCAGGGCTGATCACACCAACTTCCATTTCATAATTCCTCCACACCCTCTTCCTGCATCTTCAGGCAAATCATCAATTTCTACAGTCCCCTCCAACAAAAAGCAATCCCGATTGATTGGGAATTAAAAAAGAAATAGTATCTTTGTAGCGGTGAAAGCCCAGATGGCGGAATCGGTAGACGCGCTGGTCTCAAACACCAGTGGGGTAATTCCCATGCCGGTTCGAACCCGGCTCTGGGTACTGAATTGAGGATTCTCGTTTTGAGAGTCCTCTTTTCTATTTTTTACCCTTCTTAACTCGGTGGTCTGCTCATAGATAAGCTCCAACACATTATTATACGAATCGGTTCTATATTTGTGTATATCAGATATAATAATTAATTTTGTTGTATTATGAATCCAATTATTGTGCAACCATCATTGTTTGAAGATTATAAATTTATGGATATACAGTTCCCTAAACCACAGTATTTGGGAGCTAAATATGTTCATGGCGATTGGATTGCCCAACATATTCCTGAGAATTCAAATACTATATTGGATGCGTTTAGCGGTTCACAATCTATAGGATTCTTATGCAAAAAAATGGGGAAGTCTGTTATTTCCAATGATTTTTTATTATTTAACAGCGAGATTGGAAAAGCGTTGATTGAAAATAAGAATACAATTCTTACTAATGATGATATCAATATTCTTTTTTCGCCAAACTCTGATAATAATAAGTATAATTTAATGGAGCGTCTTTTCACTGATTTATTTTTTATCAGAGAAGAAACCCGTTTTTTAGATGCTTTTAGGAGTAATATAAACTTTTTAGAAAATAAATATAAAAAAGCATTGGCATTCTCTGTAATAAATAGAGCAATGACGCGCAAAGTCACAATGGGACATTTTGCTCACACTCAAGCTTTAGTTTATGCCTCAAATCCCGAAAGGGTAAAACGAAATCGTAGTCTTATAAGATCGATAAAAGATATTTTTTTAGAATTGGTTTCAGAATATAATAACGCGGTGTTTGATAATGGAACTAATTGTGTCGCCTACAATGAAAATATCTTTGAACTGCTTCCCTCTCTATACGATGTTGATGTAGCCTATTTTGACCCTCCATATTGTGATAGCCACGCGGACTACCAAAGCTTTTATCATCTGTTGGAAACATATACTCATTATTGGAAAGATAAAGAGTTTATAAATGGTACGAAAAGATATAGTCCTAAAAAAGAAAGTGGTTTTGACACCAAGAAGGAAATAATCAATAGCTTTAAACTATTATTTAAACTTTCTCAAAATATTCCTTATTGGCTAATTAGCTATAATGACAGAAGTTATCCTACCATTGAGACTCTCATGGAATTGATAAGCCCATATCGAGAAGTCACCGTTGAGCGAAAAATTTATCAGTCTGGAAGAGGAGGTAGAGGAAGTGTAGCAGGAAGTAGCGAAATTTTAATAATCTGTAAACCATAAATTTTATGACAGAATTTGAAAAATGGGATAAAGAATTCCGAAATCAGAACATGAATGTCTTTAATGGTAATTATTATGGATTGTTGTGGCTTAAAGTTCGCGCTATTTGCCGAAGTAAACAATTACGACAATTTGTTGAAGAAAATAACATCGACTTGACATCCAATAAAGTTTCTCATCAGAATGTTGAAGTATACAACATTCTTGTAAAGAGAGATGATGCAATGTCCATGCTTGATAATTTTCTACAATGTATGAGCCATGAGTGGTATACTGAGATGGGAGTTAATATTGAGCAGCTAAAAGAGGATTTATATAAAATTCAATATTATGCGTGGGGAGGGGATCAGAACAATTCTCTCGACAAATATTTTATAAGTCGCTATGTAAAAGTCATCAGTAATTATAGCGAATTACAAAATAGACAGGTCGAAATAGGAGCGAATGCATGGAACTATGTACAAAACAGTTGGTATAACAACTGGACATCTTTTGTTATTGAGTCTTTGTTTAAACGTAATCAGAGGGTAATTTCGGCTGTTGGAGAAATCAAAAGCGTTGACTTTTTTATTGAGGACTATCCATTGGATCTGAAAGTCACCTTTTTCCCAAACCAGTTTATGGAACAGAAGATAAAGTTAATATTGGGTAAAAGTTCAATTTCATGGCTCAAAGGTAAGTGTAAAGAAGTAGGTATCTCCTGCGATAAGAATTCTTCTGTACCCCAACAATTCTATACATTGAGCGAGAAGATTAAGGAAGTGAATAGGATAGATATATTAAATGAGTTAGAAAACGCTCGGCAACAAGTAATTGAAGATGCTCAAAGTAATCCTGTTGAACTTATGAAATGGCTTTATGAAAATCAAGGTGAAATGCGATTCGGAGCAGAGAATAGAATATATCTAATTTTGGTGGATACGAAAGATATTTCAGAATCTTGGAAAATGAAAAGAGCTTTTCCCCTCATAGAGCCTAAAGTCAGCCAATACATAGCAGAATTTTCATCAGCCTCACTAAAAACAATTAAATTTGAGTTTAAAAAGAAAGTATATACTGCATTATCAGATATTTTGTTCATTGTAAAATGATATCGGTTCGCCTGGTTTTGGTATCCAGTGACGCATTTCCCACAATCGGTCAAGATCGGCTAAAATCGGTTCTAATACGGCACGGTTGGGGGTACTGGAAAAAGGTGCTGTGTCAGAATTCGACACAGCGCCTTTTTCATTCCTCCCCACTCCTGACGAGTGAAAACTCGCGGAAATATACTCATATATAGTGTAAATCACATAAAAGCAGTAACTTTGTGGTCAGTATGAAAAAAATCATTTTGTTTCTGACAGTTGTAGCCGTCGTTCTGGCAGCGTGTTCGCGCACAGAGCGCCACCGCCTTATCCTCTCTCAAGCGGAAAGCATCGTCAACGCCCATCCCGACAGCGCATTGGCGCTATTAGAGGCGATTGATCCTGCCGATTTTACACACGATTCAGTAAAAGCGAAGTATTACTTTGTGTTGGCATCAGCGCACGACGGCGGAAATGGCAATATTGCATTGTCCGATTCCATGATAAGTTTCTCCAATGACTATTATAAAGGTAAGGATCTTAAGCGTAGTGTGCTAAGTGCGACATTGCTGGCATCATATAAATTCCGCATTGGCGAAAGGGAAACTTCCCTCAGTATGCTTGATTCTCTGTTGTCGTTGAAAAATGTTCCCGAAAGCCTTTTGATTGAACCCTTGCGCAGCAGAGTCGGGTTGTGGGCATACGAAGGGAATCACACGGCTCGCATAAAAAGACTGATCGCTCTTGACAAGGATGAAGACCGGCAACATGAATACAAATTTTGGCTTTATTTCTCCTATCTTTTCTATGACAAGCCCGATTCCGCTCTTCTTGTCATGGATGACCTTACAGACATGGCTGCCAGGTTTGGCGATAACCGGCTATATAATCAATATAGATATGAGAAAATGGGAGTGCTTACGGAACTGGGAAGATATCAGGAGCTCTTGAACATTGCTGACACTCTGCTTAACTTACCTGATGAAGATTCTGGCGCGCCATATTTTCGCTTATGGAAATCGTTGGGGTTGCTAAATATGCGAAAATATTCTGATGCTGCCTCCGAACTTGCAATTGCCGATAGTCTGGCAACGGACCTTGAGCAGGGCTCCCAAGCTTATTTCACTGCGTTTTCCACTGTGCTCCACACGGTGCTCGATTTTTACCACTCCGGTAAGGTGAGCCTCCTATCTTTTGCCAGGGTGAATAATCCTCAAAGAGATAATCTGATCAATGAGCACTCCATGCGACAGGAGGCCGCAAAACAGGCACTTGAAACCGAGAATAAAAGGCTAATCATTCAGTCACAGAGTGATAGGCAGAAGGCATTGCTGATAATCATCATTCTCGCTGCTCTAATCGTTTCCGGGGCTTTGATATGGTATGCTTTGAACAAAAAACGTAAGAGTGCGGAAGTGCTGGAGCGTAATGAAATCTTGCAAAAATTGGTCGACGAGTCAAAATCCATAAAAGCCGATGCCTCTGTTAACGATAAACTGCGCAAAGCCATGCTCCAGCAACTCGGAATAATAAAAATTGTAGCGGAGACACCTACTGAACAGAACCGGGAGATGCTACGTAAGCTATCTTCGATTGAGAGTGACACAGCAGGCGCTCTTGTTAACTGGAAAAACGTCTATGAGATTATCGATAATCTATATTCCGGATTCTACACACGTCTTCATGTCAGTTACGGAAACGTTCTTTCCGACAAGGAAGAACAGATTATTGTTCTTATGATGGCAGGATTTTCAACTAAGGAAATTAGTGTCATCACTTCTCAGACAATGGCAACTGTCTATACCCGCAAGTCAACAATCCGCAGGAAACTACATGTCCCGGAAAAGGAGGATATCGTGGCATTCATTCGTCAGGGGCAGACGTATTAAGATCCATTTAGATTCCCATGCGCATTATTTGGACTTTTTCGAGGAATTCCAATTGATTTTCAATACATTACACAAATCTCATTTAGACTTTTATCTTTGGCGTTTAGAAAGATTTTGATGCTATTTTGCGGTACGAAATCACTTAAATTCATATCGCAAAATGACAACGAAAATCTTCAGAAAAGTAATGATGTCGGCTGTGACAATCTTGCTTCCCGTCATCGTAGCCGCGCAGGAATCGAACGACTCGATTGCTATTCATGAACTCGATGAAATCGTGGTTCAGGCTCCGAAAGTTATCCGCAAAGCTGACATGGATGTCCTCTATCCATCGGAAAGTGCTGTTGAAAATTCCAAAAACGGTATGCAGTTGCTCAACAACCTGATGATTCCCACACTAACGGTAAATGACGTGATGGGTTCGATTTCTGCAGGCGGACAGGCTGTACAAGTACGTATCAATGGTCGTGAAGCGACAGTTGAGCAGGTACGTTCGCTTTTGCCCGAAACGATAAAGAGAGTTGAATGGATTGACAATCCCGGACTCCGCTACAACGGTGCTGCTTATGTCCTTAATATCATCGTGACTAATCCCTCGGCTGGAGGGTCTCTTATGCTCTCGGCTCAACCCGCCCTGACTGATCGGTTCGGCATCTACTCTGCCGATGTGAAGCTGAACACCGGTAAATCTCAATGGAGTGTAGGGACTACTTACAAAATGACCGATAATATCAAGGCTCATCGTGACTATCACGAAACTTTTGCCTATCCCGACGGAGTGTCACTGACCCGTACTGAGCTACCGCTCGGAGGATCAGTCAACGATAGCCGCGCTTCCGCATGGCTGACTTACAGCTATATCAAATCGGATACTACAGTGTTTTACGCTTCCTTCAAGGGATTCAGAAATATTTCGGCTAAGGAAAGATATGAAGGAATGCTCCGACTCGGCAACGACGAAAGTGACATTTATCTGGATAACGGCAACGGCTCGCAAGGCACCACTCCTTCTTTATCAGCTTACTTCGAACATCATTTTCCTCATAAGCAGACCCTCGTGGTCGATTTCGGAGCTTCACTTTACAACGGTCATTCGTTTTCGAACTATAGAGAACTTCTGCCTGAATCCGGGAAAGTGTTGACGGAGGTGTCCACCTACATCACCGATTGTAATCAGGCTTATGCGATCGAAGCCGATTATATCAAGCAATGGAACATGAAACGTCTCACAGTTGGTGCCACTTACAATGCCAACCGCAACCGCTCCACATATCGCAACCTTGACAACAACGTGTTTCATCAAAAGCAAGACAATACCTATTTCTTTGCCGAATACTTTCAGCGCATCAAAAATTTCACATTAACCGCTGGAATAGGTACACAATACTCCTCATTCCACCTTCGCGAATCCAATCAGGGAAATCATTCCTGGAATTTACGTCCTAAGGCATCAATCACTTATTCAATCAATTCAAACCACCGCTTGCGCTTAGGTTTCTCTTCATGGCAGACGGCACCTTCGTTGGCTGAAACAAACATTGCGCCACAACAGATTGACGGTTTCCAGTGGCAGATTGGTAACCCAAATCTGAAAACATCTAATTCTTACATGCTGAATCTCCGTTACAGCTTCAGCTTTCCGCGGGTTGACGGTACATTCAGCGTACGGGCATTTACTTCGCCCAATGCTGTCGCACCCCATCTTTATTGGGAGAGCAATCGCCTGATTACCACGTTTGAAAATAGCCGCGGGCTTCAGAACATAGTGTTTAACCTCTCGCCGCAGGTGGCTATCGTACCTGAATGGCTCATTGCCGCAGGAAGTATCGAATATCGAACCGAACGCATGAAAGGTTCTGGCTATAGCCTATGTAATCACAACTGGAGTGGAAACGCACAGCTGATGCTGACCCATTATGGATTTGTACTCTCTACCCAATACACCAAGTCTGCTCGGACTCTTTACGGAGAAAGAATCTCATGGCAAGAGGATTTATCGATTATCAGCCTGTCTTATAATTGGAATAAATGGCAGTTTGGTGCCGGTATGATTATGCCCTTTGGAAAATATGATCAGGGTTCCAGACTACTCAATCATTATAACTCCAATGTAAAACACATGCGTGTCAACCTTCGGATTCCATATATTTCCGTATCCTACAACCTGCAATGGGGACGTCAGAAGCGCGGAGCACAGAAAATTATTGATGTTGATACCAATGCTGACCGTTCAACTGCAGGAGGCCGATAGAGAATTATCGCTGTCGGATAATCTTTTTTGACTGAGTGCCAAGGCTCGTTTCTAAAATAGGCTTTCTTGCAACACTCAAAATTTGTATCGCTATTCCCTGACGTCCAGTCACTTTCCTCTTACTATTTCACTGAGAAATAGCGGGCGGAGGGGGAAGCGAAAAGCATCCCGGTGGTAGTTGCGGAGGGAGAGAGCGCACCGTTCTCCGTCAGGCGTATCCCGAGATCGCCGTAATGAAGTATGCGGTCGAGAGTGAAAACATCCTGCTGACGTGGAAGCGATGGATATCCCACAGCCGGGCGAATGCCTTGATAAGCCTGACGCGCCGCACGTTCGCGCGTCATCTCCCCCTCGTCGGGTGCATAGCCCCAGAGGGAGATGCGGGTGCGGTGATGCATCAGCTCAGTAGCAGCCTCCACAAGGCGGTCAGCGAGCGACTGCAGCAGCAGAGCGTCATACTCTCGTCCCTCCGCTCTCAGGCTCTCTATAAGCCCTTCTATCTCCCTCCCTGCCGTCACGGCAAAGAATCCCACATAGTCACCATCCTTGCAGAGATAGTCCGCGAGGGAGGGAAATCCGTAAGATGTCGCCGGTTTCACCTGTCTGCGGGGCATCACCATCTCCACATTTTCGTCCCCCGGAGTCTGCACGGTCAGCGTCTCGTTGCCATCGGTTGTCACCGGCAGAAGCGCCACACGGGCGCGCAGCCTGATATTTTCCTCGTCCAGACGGCACAGCATCTCCCGGGCATCATCAATTAATCTTGCCGCCTCACGTGCTTTCTGCCGTAGCGGTTCTTCAATTCCGGCAAGCCATTCCGTACGGCATTTGTCGCAGCCATGCACGTCGGCTGCCGATGCCAGGGAAGGATCAAGTTTCCACGCCGCCATGAAAGCCCGCCAGTTGATCAGTCCGGCGGCATGCGTAATTGTAATCTCCAGCTCACTGACGCCCGGGCATTTAGGCGCTGCTGACGGTTCCGTTGTCACATGCCTCTGCTTGCGTGCCTCCTCGATCGTGACCGCTGCCGTCTGGCGCCGTTCGTATTCCGCACGAAGTTCCTTCTGTCGGCTGATGATTTCCTCACGCGCCTCCGCCGCAATAGCCGGGTTGAACAGACGTTTTGCCACTCCGGGAAGCGAAGCGGCATCATGGGTGTGCACCACGAGGCCTGAAGGAAGTGCCGGTGCGATCTTCACTGCCGTATGCAGTTCCGACGTTGTGGCACCTCCCACGAAAAGCGGCAGATCAATGCCCCGCTCTTCCATAAGCTGCGCCACCGATGCCATCTCCGAAAGCGACGGCGTGATCAGCCCGCTAAGTCCGATGCAGTCGGCATGCTCGCGTTCGGCAGCCTCAAGTATTTTTTCTCCCGGCACCATCACTCCCAGATCCGTCACTTCGAAGCCGTTGCACTTCATTATCACAGCCACGATATTTTTTCCTATGTCATGCACATCTCCCTTCACCGTTGCAAGCACCATCCGCGGCGCCCTTCCACCTTCGGTCGCCGATTGGGTGGCTCTCTCCTTTTCAATCGACGGCGTGAGATGAGCCACGGCAAGCTTCATCACCTGTGCGCTCTTCACCACCTGAGGCAGGAACAGGCGTCCGGCACCGAAAAGTTCCCCCACTCGGTTCATCCCCGCCATCAGTCCCCCGTCGATTACAGCGAGTGCCGACCCGGCTTCTGCCATCGCAAGGTCAAGAGTGTCGGTCAGCCCGTCGGTCACACCCCGCACCACCATATCGGTCAACTGCTCGGATGGAGTCTTCGGAGCAGACACCTCCGCCTCTTTTCTCTCCGGCATCTCACCGTTTTTCTCCCTTTCCCTGCGCTCCTTCACGTCGGCTGCCACAACTATAAGCCGCTCGGTCGCCTCCTGACCGGGACGCCGCATCAGCACGTCCTCGATCGCATCACGAAGGTCAGGGTCGATGAGATCCACCGGCACAGCGGCTGCCGCGTTGACTATCGCCATGTCCATTCCTTTGCTAATGGCATGATAGAGAAACACCGAGTGCATTGCCTCCCTGACGTAGTTATTACCGCGGAAGGAAAACGACAGATTGGAAATTCCTCCGCTCACCTTAGCGTAAGGCAGCGTCCTCTTGATTTCATCCACCGCTTCGATAAAGTCTGCCCCGTAACGGTCATGCTCCTCCATACCGGTTGCCACGGCAAGTACGTTGGGATCAATTATGATAGCCTCCGGCGGGAAACCGAGTCGTTCGGTCAGCAGATTGTAGGCTCTTCGTGCCACACCGACCCTGCGCTCCACCGTGGTGGCTTGCCCCTCTTCATCAAACGCCATCACCACCACCGCAGCGCCAAGCTCTCGTATCTCCCGCGCTTTCTCCAGAAATTTCCCCTCCCCCTCTTTCAGCGATATGGAGTTGACTATCGCACGGCCCTGCAGTAGTTTCAGAGCCTCGGTTATCGTCTCGTGGCGCGAGGAGTCAATCATCAGCGGCACTGCCCCTACCGTCGGGTCCTCCGTCAGCCGGGCGACAAAGCGGGTCATTTCCCGTGTAGAGTCAAGCATGGCATCATCCATATTGATGTCGATGATGCGAGCTCCGGCATTCACTTGCGCCGACGCTATAGCCACTGCCTCGGCAATATTTCCCTCCTTGATCAGTCGCAGGAATTTACGGCTGCCTGCCACATTGCACCGCTCACCCACGTTGATGAATCCCGTCGTGTCGCTCTCGGCTTCGAGAGGTTCAAGTCCTGCCAGAGTCAGGCGATGAGCCGGGGCAGGCACGACACGTGGTTGACAGTCTTTGGCAAGACGTGCCAGCGCGGCTATATGGGCGGGAGTGGTGCCGCAGCATCCTCCCACGATATTGACCATTCCGCGTCCCAGCACTCCGCGCAGATGCTCTGCCATCATCTCGGGCGTCTCCGTGTATCTGCCGAGTTCATCAGGCAGTCCGGCATTAGGATAAATGCTCACGAGCGCCGGCACAGCCTCGAACGGTGCCAGATGCTTCACGAGCTCGTCGGCACCAAAACTGCAGTTTAGCCCCACAGCCCACGGCTCCGTATGCGCCATCGCGGCTACGAATGCCTCGGGCGTCATTCCCGACAGCAGTCTGCCCGACTCTGTCAGAGTCACCGACAGCATCAGTGGCACTCGCCACCCCACGCGCTCCATCGCACGTCGGCAAGCCCATGCGGCTGCCTTAGCGTTAAGCCCGTCGTATATTGTCTCTATCAGCAGTAAGTCCACGCCACCCTTCAGCAGAGCTTCTGCCTGCCTCCCGATGGTCTCGGTCATGGCATCCCAGTCCACACGTTCCCCCTCCATGCTCCCTGCCATACTAAGCGATTTCCCCGACGGTCCGATACTTCCTGCCACCCATACTTTCCTCCCGGGATTCTCGGACATGAACCGGTCGGCGGCTTCACGTGCCACACGCGCTGCCGCACCGTTCAGTTCATCCACGGCGTCTCCCAGTCCGTAATCTTCGAGTGAGAAGCGGTTGGAGTTGAACGAATCCGTCTCTATGATGTCGGCTCCGGCTTCCATGTACGCCCGATGTATTCCGGCTATCACATCGGGGCGCGTCACAGTCAGCACATCATTGCACCCCGCCAGATTCACGCCGTGATCCGCCCAGCGCTCGCCTTGAAAGTCTTTTGCATTCAATCCCTTCTGCTGAATCATAGTGCCCATTGCACCGTCAAGCACCAGAATTCTCCCCCGCGCCTCCTCCATCATCTCGATTGAACGGGGGGGATACGGCAGATTTATTATATCGGTGAAATTTTCTTTTCTCGCTGTAGTGTTATCGCTTATGCTCATTATCGTCGGGTACTGAAAAATTCTTTCATTAATCGGGTGGCTTCATCAGCCAGTACGCCGTAAGTGACGGTTGCTCGTGGATGGAACGTCGGAACCTCCGGACGCACTATCGTCGAATAGCCGCGTTTCGGGTCGGCTGCACCGATCACGATGCGGCTCACCTGCGCCCAGGCTATCGCCCCCGCACACATCAGGCAAGGCTCCATTGTCACGTAGAGTGTGCAGTCCTGCAGGTACTTCCCACCCAACGTATTGGCTGCTGCCGTGATTGCCTGCATCTCGGCATGGGCAGTCACGTCGTTAAGCGTTTCCGTCAGATTGTGACCGCGCCCTATGATTCGTCCGTCAGGTCCGGTCACCACGGCGCCGATGGGGATTTCATCCTCCATTACGGCGCGACGTGCCTCGTCAAGAGCCACCCCCATCATTCTTCTGTCAGTTTCTTCCTGGGTTACATCCATGTATGTCAAGCGTATTAGTCTCTGTTATGGTCAATTAGTCGGCAGGTGATTCCGTCAGGTCTACTCTGAGCCCCTCGGTTGCAGCTATCGTGTCCGGGAATATGGCACGTGCCTCAGCCAGATGCTGCGACTCGTCTGTATAGCTCTTTGAATAATGCCCTAATATTAGCCGTCGCGCTCCCGCCTCCCGCGCTGTCATGGCTGCCTGCGAAGCTGTGGAATGGAATCGTGCTGCAGCTTTATCCTTGTCGGCGTCGATATAGGTTGCCTCGTGGTAGATAGTCTCAACCCCCCGCACGCTTCCCCCCACCCTCTCGTCAAAGATAGTGTCGGAGCAATAAGCGTAGCTGTGTGAAGGGTCGGCGGGAGATGTCAGTCGTTCGTTAGCCACCACAGTGCCCTCGGGCGTCACATAGTCCGCCCCCTCCTTTATTCCGTGAAGAAGCGATACAGGAATATTGTAAAACTTAGCCATGTCACCCCGCAGATGCCGCAGTTTCGGCTTTTCACGCATGATGAAACCCGCGGCAGGGACACGGTGATAGAGCGGGAATGTCTCCACCGTAAGTGACTTCGTGTCGAGGATCACCCTGTGCTCCGGCTTGATGATGTCATATTCAAGCTCATAAGGGCGGTCGGTACAGAATGTGTCCATAGTTCTTTTCAGCCACTCCGCACCCTGCTCGAAAATGTGGACAGTCACCGTGCCGGTTTTCCCATGGAGAGCGAGAGTTGATAGCAGACCGGGCAATCCGAAAAAATGATCACCGTGGAGGTGGCTGATAAAGATGTGACTCAGGCGGGAATATTTCAGTCGCTGACGGCGCATGCCGAGTTGCGCACCCTCCCCGCAGTCGATCATCATCAGGTTGTCGCGGAAATCCACCACCTGGCAGGCTGGCAGATGGCGCAGTGACGGTGTGGCTGACCCGCACCCGAGTATATTTACTTCAAAGTTTGCCATAATTATCCCTGCAAAGTTACAAAAACCAACCCTATCCGCGAAATATTTTTCAATTCCGTTTCTCCTCCCCTCACTTAGTATCGGTTCCTGAAAAAGGTTGACTCGGTTTAGTATGTTTACTGGGTTAGGTTA
>CAMWPM010000049.1 GCA_947176235.1 uncultured Bacteroidales bacterium
CCTCGGCATCGCGCACATAGAGCACGTTGCCGGGGGAGAAATCTTTTACGAGCACACCGGCTCGGTGCAGTCGCACCATCTCATGCCCAAGTGCGTCGAGCAATTCAGGCAGATGTGGCTGCTTGTCGAAGTAGCGCATGTCGCGATGATCGGCGCTCAGCAGCGCGCACAGGTAATACGACCTCAACAGACGCCCTCCGCTACTCACCTCCACATAGGCGTAAGGCTCGGGAGTGCCGAATCCGAGACGGCGCAACTCCATGGCATTCTCATAGCTGCGGCGCGCCTTGCTCTTGCGCAGATTGGTATAAACCAACGAATTGACAAAACTGGGCCGATGAAAATCCTTAACCACCACCTCGCCAACGCCCTCACCACCGTCGACCACGTAAAGGCGGTTGCGCCCATCGTAGATCACGCGGGCTCCGGCAGGCTCACCGTCGAGAGCAAGTAGCTCGGCAAGCTTCCCGACACCCGGATACTGAGGGTTTACAACGATGCGGGTTTTATATCTATTTTTCACTTCGCGCACAATTTAAATAGAGGGGGAACTTATGGAAACTGCTGAAATAAAATAAAAATGGTGCGCCATCCTGACGCACCAAGTAGCCCATAGGAGAATCGAACTCCTCTTTCAAGAATGAAAATCTTGCGTCCTAGCCGATAGACGAATGGGCCAAATGGAGCGTACGCTCGAAAAGCGAGTGCAAATATAGATGAAATTTCGATACTACACAAATTATTTTTAGTATTTTTGTGTTTCACAACCCAATATAAGGCAAAAATGGAGCAATCACTGCACTGCATAGCGCTCAGACTGATAAAATATAACGAGAAATCGATGATACTGACGGCGTACTCGCGAGAGCGTGGACGGGTGGGTCTGCTTGTGCCTGCGGGGTCGGGAAAGACGGCAAATCGGAACCGTGCTCTGCTAATGCCGCTGAGCCGCTTCGAGTGTGTGGCGGACGTGAAACAGGGCAGGGAGCTATATCAGTTCCGGGGACTTGTGGCGCACGGAAATCCGGCGGGGATGGCATGTAATCCGGTGAAGCAGGCGATGGCAATGTTTGTGGCGGATCTGCTGAATACAATTTTACGGGAGCCTATGACGGATGAGCTACTTTACGGCTTTCTGGCTGACGCGGTGGATTATCTGGCAAATTCGGGAGCGAGGGGTGTGGCAAATTTTCATCTGGCGTTGCTTGTCAGGATGCAAAGATTTTTAGGTATCGAGCCTGATTACAGCACGTACAGAGCCGGGGCGCTGATGGATCTTACGGAGGGACGATTCGTGATGACTCCGCCGACGCGGGGGGAATATCTGACGCGTGAGGAGGCTTTGGTGGCGGCAAGGCTTGGACGTATGACTTTCCGGAACATGCACGGAGCAAGACTGAGCCGCGGAGCAAGGAATGAGATTCTGGACAGGATGCTGCGGTACTATTCAATACACGGGTACCGTGTAGAGGGATTGGGGTCGCTCGATGTGCTGAGGACGTTGTTTTGAATGTAAGGTTATGGTACTAATTGTATGATTTTATAATAATATAATGAATTATTGTGGGTTTGAACTAACAATATAAAAATTTTGTTATATAAAAAATTTTAATTGTTTATATTATGAGAAGAATTCTTTTTTATCATTTGTTCCTTTTGACTGGAATATTTGTAAGTTCATGTAATTCCAGTGAAGAGTATTTTGATGAAGGTATGAATGACTCAAGCTATGTAAAAAGAACATATGTTGAATTTCAAGACAGGTTGCACGATTCTTTTGGACAATCTATTTGTATGATAAGTAGCGGACAGATAAGGGGCAGAGATGTGAAATCTATTAGTGGAGAAGAATTTATAAGATTTTTAATTTCGTTACCTATCGAAAAGCTCGATAGCCTATATAATATTTATTGTACACCTGAGGCTGATCTGGATTATCAATTGAAAATTACTCAGGAAATTGACAAACTAATCAATAGTACCTCAGTAGCTGAGGTGGAAAAAATATATGAATTTGCCGAATTATATATGCAAATGGGAGGTCGAGATTTGCATATGATAACAGAGGCATGTAGAGGAGTATCACCAATTATTGCAGATTGCATAATAGGATCTGCTGCAGGAATAGACGAATTTTTATCTATCTTACCTAAATCAAGAGATTTAAACTCATATTGTTTAAGTCATTTAACGGAGAGAATGGCAGAATCTATGGTTGAAAATGTTGTGGTAGATGTTGCTAAGGATGCAGCTGTAGCTCTTATCGCAGTTCCAGGTGCAGATGTGGTTGGAGGCTTAGTTCTTGCCGGTATGGATTTATATAATGCTATTGAATTAGCACATGAATATAATATGTGTTGTGCTACAAAGGTTTCATAAAAGAAAAAGATATGGTTACGTTTGCAATTATTTTGTTTGGTGTAGGACTGATGATTTTGCCGTTAGGTGAAGTTGTTGGAATAATTATGAAAAAAAAGGATCGCTGTAAATTTTCAAACGAGAGATTTTCCAGTCGTTTTAAGGATATATTAAGACTTGCCAGCATCACTATTTGTGTTATCGCTATCTTGATCATTTATTTTCAGAAGTAGATGTCATAATAGTTAATCTCGGGAATTTGATTTGCCTACTGGGTGATGATGGACGCGATATCTTACGATTCCTTCGGGATTGGATTAGCGCGGATAAATCATCAGCGTGAGTGTGCGATATATCTTGCCAAGCAAGCGCTAAAGTGATGACGCGCCCTTACGACTCTGAGACCTAATGCATTATCATAAGATCAGACAGCCCAAATACAATAAGAAAGTCGCTGTGTCAAATTTTGACACAGCGACTTTCGGGGTCTATAAGGGGAGGGGAATCAGCGGCGGGGGATGTCGACGGGGTGTCGGGCGGTGTTGTTCTTGAGGTTGTCGGTGAAGTAGTCGAGCATACGCCAGTAGAAGTATTCATCCATGTTGCCGAAGCCGTGGCGCTGGGTGGGGAGGAGGAGGAAGTCGAAGCGCTTGTTGGCACGGATGAGGGCGTTGGCTACGCGGATTGAGTTGCCGGGATGAACGTTGTTGTCGATGTCACCGTGGACGAGCATGAGGCGTCCCTTGAGGTTGCGTGCGATCTCGGGGTTGGTGTCGATGGAGTAGACGAATGTGGTGTCGCCGTCCTCGGAAACTTTCTCCTTGACGCCATGGTGTGTCTCAGACCACCAGCGGTTGTACATGCGGTTGTCGTGGTTGCCGGCACATGAAACTGCCGCCTTGAAGAAGTCGGGATAGACGAGCATTGCGGCGGTGGACATGAATCCGCCCCCGGAATGACCATGAATGCCGACGCGGTTGATGTCGATGTAGGGGTGACGGGCTGCGAGCTGCTCGATGGCGGCTTTCTGGTCGGCGAGACCGTAGTCGCGGAGGTTGCCGTAGCCATAGTTGTGGTACCACTTGGAGCGGTCGGGGTGTCCGCCTCGGTTGCCGACGGAGATGACGATGAATCCACCCTGTGCGAGACGGTCGGTGCGGACGCTCATGCGGGTGAATGGATAGTTGACGGCTTCAACCTGAGGCCCGGGATAAACGTAATCAATGATGGGGTAGGATTTCTCGGGATCGAAGTCGAAGGGCTTGTACATGACGCCGTAGAGGTCGGTGACGCCATCGGCAGCCTTGACGGTGAAGATCTCGGGGAACTTGTAGCCTGCGGCGAAGAGACCTGAGAGGTCGGCGCGCTCAAGAGGCATGACAAGGTTGCCCTGGGCATCGTAGAGGGCTGTCTCGGGGACGGTGTCGACGCGGGAGAAGTTGTCGACGAAGTAGTGGGCATCGTCGTCGAGGATGGGTGTGTGGAAGTAGTCGAGGCGGTCGAGACGCTTGGGCTGTCCGCCGTCGAGGCTTACGGAGTAGAGGTGCTGATAGTAGGGGTGCTCACCGTCCTCGCGTCCCATGGCAGTGAAGTAGACGCGGCGGGTGCGGGGATCGACGTTGAGAATGTTGTGGACATGCCATGGACCGGAGGTGAGACGGCGCTTGAGGTTGCCCTGATCGTCGTAGAGGTAGAGGTGAGCCCAGCCGTCGCGCTCGCTCCAGTGGACGAGTTCCTTGCCATCGTTGAGTGCGGCGAGGGGACGGACTTCCTGATAGGTGTTCATGCGCTCCTCGATGATCGGGACAAGGGTGTCCTGACCGAGGGTGTAGGAACAGATGTCGATGCGATGGAGGTCGCGGGAGGAGCGTGTGACAAAAAATCGGGAGTCGTCGCCGAGCCAGCGGGAGGCTACGTTGTAGTCGGCGCGGTCGCGGTGGCGACGGGGAGCGGCTGCGATTTCGATAGTCTGATCCTTGAAGCGGTGGGTGTCGACTTCCTTACGGGAGTTGTCGGTCATATCGAACACGTAGAGGTGCTCCTGAGGGATTTCGGTGTCGCCGGGCATCTCGTATTTATACGTCTCGAGCGTGGGACGAGGCTCGGCGACTGAGTTGATGACCCAAAGCTCCTTGACCTTGCGCTGATCCTGAACGACCGTGGCAAAGTGGCGAGAGTCGGGGGACCATACGCCGTAGACGCCTTTGCGCTTGCCATTGCAGATGGTGTCGGTGTTGAGATAGCTGTAGTCGATTCCATAGCCGAAGTCCTTCTCGCCGTCGGTGGTGAGGGGGATGTCGACAACGGTGGAGTCGTTCTCGTCCTTAAGGAGCTTATCGTAGTCGGCACGTGACATGCGATAGAGGTTGAGGTCCTTGGCGTAGACAACGGTCTGACCATCGGGGGAAACGGAAGCCCAGGGAAGTTCGTGGGTCTCTTTCTCCTTGTCCTTGAGATGTGTGAGCTGACCGGAAGGCATGTCGTAGGCGAAATAAAAAACTTCCTTTTCGGGACGACCGCCTTTTTTGTCTTTCTTCTTGTCGTCGTCCTTTTTTGGCTTAGCGTCCTGAGATGAAACGACTTCGAATGTGAGTGTCTGACCGTCGGGCTCGACACGGAGGTTGCGGATCGGGAGGTCAGTGCCGATGAAGGGGTCGCGCACGATCTCGGTGAGGCGGGATGCCATCAGGTCATGGTCGAAGAGAGGCTGCTTACGGCGAGCAACGGGATCGACGAGCATGTAGCGGGTGCCGTCGGAGGTGGAGTAGGTGTACCAGAACTTATCGCCCTGCTTGAAATAGTTGGGGCGGATGGTGGTGGAGTGAATCATGTTGCGGAGTTTGTCGCCCGCAAACCGTTCTGCCAGCTCGTAGGGGTTGTCGGGGTGGTCCTGAGCATTCAGAGCCACGGCGCAAAGAGGAAGAGCCAGAAGTGCTAAAACAAGCTTTTTCATTGAGTTGATGGATAATTATGGTTGGATGTTTCGATAAATCAAAGGAATACGGAGAGGAGAAGGAGGAGGGAGAAGAGGAGCATGGAGATGGCGGTCATGCCAAGGAGAGGATTGAGTCGGGGACCGGTGAGACGGGTCATGGCGCGGGCGATGAGGAGTGAGGGGATAAAATAGAGGAAAATGAGAAACCATGCGGGCGTCAGGAGGAACGCGGGGATAGCCAGCAGGCTTGCAACCACAGCATTTGCGAGATATAGCGGCGGCATGTAGCGCTTGCCGAGGAGCACGGAGAGAGTGACCTTGCCTACGGCGCGATCAGCGTCGGTGTCGCGGAAATTATTAATAATAAGTACGTTGGCACCCATAAACCCGACAGCCAAAGATGTGAGGAACACGATGAAGTGCCACTGGGAGGACATGACGTAGAAAGTGAGATTGACCGGCACGATGCCAAAGAAGAAAATTACGGCAACTTCGCCGAGCGCGTGTCGGGAGAGGGGATATGGTCCGGCGCTGTAGGCAAGTGCGCCGAGAGCGATCACGATACCTGCGGGAATGAGCCACCATCCACCGAAGCTGACGAGGGCAAGACCGTCGGCGCAGGCGAGCGCGAGGGTGATGAAGGTGGCGAGGAGCATGGCGCGGGGGGAGATGTCGCCTTCGGTGACACCACGACGGGGTCCGTCGCGTCCCGGTGCGTCGAGACCGTCACGATAGTCGAAGTACTCGTTGGCAAAGTTGGATGCAATCTGTGCGAGAACGGCAAAAACGAGGGAGAGGATTGCCGGCAGCCACCGGAAGCGCCCGAATGCGAGAGCGAGTGCTGACGCGGTGATGACCCCGGCTGTGGAGACGGGGAGCGTGCGGAGGCGCATTGCCTCAATCCAGCATCGAAGGGGGGATGACATCACTTATGGAGGTTGACGTTGACTTTAACTGTGGAATCAGGGCGGAGGGAGACGGGGACGGTGAGAGTGGCGGGCTTGGCGTTGAAGCGGGCACGGACGCGGCGACCATCGACGGTGACGGATGCGGGGGCGGCTGAAATGCCATGGATCACAAGCGTGAGAGATGTCAGATCCGGTGCTCCGGAGTAGGAGCCTGAGGAGGAGACGCTGACGCTGAGCGAGGAGCCGTCGGGGAGTTCGTCGCCCTCGAAGGTGATGATACGGTACTCGCCCTTCTCGATCGAGGCGGGGTCAGTGCGGTCGTCGTCGAACATGGTGAAGGATGAACGGCTGCCTGGGAGGGGGTAGTAGTCGACGGTGTAGCGTGAGGGATCGTAGTCGGCTACGGAGGTCATGGGATAGTCGGCGCGGGGGATAAACGCTCCTTCGCGGACGAAGATGGGGAGGACGGCGAGTGGTGCGGGATAGGAGAGGATGGTATCGCCAGGAGCGTAGACGGCAGAAGGGTCGGAGCGGTCGATCCAGCGGTGGGTGCCTGCGGGGAAAATGATGCGCCGGGATGTGGCACCCTGCGTCATAACAGGAGCGACGAGGATGTCGGGTCCCCAGAGGTATTCATCGTCAATATCGTCGTAGATAGAGGGATCGGGGGAATAGTAGCCGAGGGGCCGGACGAGTGGTAGACCCTGAGTGGCGTTGAGGTAGGCGAGGGAGTAGTTGTAGGGGAGCCAGGCGTAACGCTCGCGGATGAGTGGCAGAATGATGTCCTGCTGGGCGGGATATTTGTAAGGTTCGGCAACCTGCTGCGCGTGGGTGCGGAGGACGGGTGAGAATAGTCCGAGCTGGAGCCAGCGGACGTAAAGTTCGGGGTCGACGGGATTGTCCTCGTCAATGGCGAATCCGCCGACGTCGTGGCTCATGTAGCCGAGTCCGGATAATCCGGAATTGAGCATAATGGTGACCTGCGGCTGGAGTCCGCCCCAAGAGCGGGAGACGTCGGTGGACCAAGGGAAAACGGAGTAGCGCTGGAGCCCGATGGTGCCACCGCGCATCAGAGTCATCAATCGGCGGTCGGGATAATTCGTTTCAAAGAGGTCGGAGATGATGCGGGACCAGTCGTTGCCGTAACGGTTGTGGTACTGGCGGGCGGTGAGTCCGTTGTGGTGGAAGATGGTCTCGGGATGAACTTCGGGTTCGCCGAGGTCGCCCCACCAACCGGTGACTCCTTCGTCGGTGAGGGTGCGGTAGCGATGGGAGAGCCATGCGCGGGTGTCGGGGTTGGAGACGTCGAGCATACCGCCTTCGCCTACCCAGATTGTGACGTCGTGGGTGGCACCGAGGGAGTCGAGGGCGAGCATTCCGCGGGAGCTAAGGGCGTTGAAGTTGTCGATGCCACGACCGTTGCGGAGGACGTAGGGCTGGGAGATGGCGACGAGGTTGACGTTGTCGTCGGCAAGCTGACGTAGCATCGCCTTGTGGTCGTGCCACTGGTCGGGATCCCAGTCGAGGCGCCCCATGTCCTCTTCCTTTCCGTACCAGTAGAGGTCGAGTACAATTCCGTCGACAGGATAGCCTTGGGTGCGAAGAGTGTCGATGACACCGAGAGTCTCGCTCTGATCACGGTAGCCGTACTTGGATGTGATGTAGCCAAGTGACCAGAAAGGGGGTAGCTTCTGACGACCCACGACGTCGGAGAGCGCCTTGCTGACACCGGGCAGCGTACCGCCTCCGTTGACGAAAACCCAGGAGACGGGTGCGGGGGATTCGGTGGTGTAGACGATGGGGTCGGAGAGAATCATCTCGGATGCGGCGAAGTCGTCGAAAAGGATTGCGTAGCCGTCGGTGGAGACGAAGAGCGGCATGGTGATGTTCATCTGGGAGATGCGGGGGTCGCCTTTGGTGTAGCCGTAGTTCTGGCGATTGAACACGACGAGGGAGTCGCCACGGAGGTTGAATGAGTGTCCGCGCTCGCCAGCACCATAAAAGGATCCTGATCCGGTGACGGAAAGGGAGAGGGAGCGGCGACCATCGGAGAGCGTGCGCAAACCGTTGTCGGATACGATGTTGGTCCCGGCTGAGACGGTGATGGCTCCGGTTGACTTATCAACAACGGCGAGGGTGCCGGTGGGGGAGGAAATGGCGAGATGCGTACCTAAATCGCTGGTGGATAAGGAGAAATCGGGTTGCGAGACGGGCTCAAGAAGGGATGACTCAGGCGAAGGGGCAGACTGGGAGGGGAGGTCGCAGGCTGTGACGCGGAATGCATCGGGGGTGAGCGCCTCGACGATGACTTTACGGCCGCCGGGGAGTGGGATTCTGACGGTTCTTGCCGCCGAGGGGGTGTCGCCGAGGGTGTGGGCAAACCCTGTGACGGAGACAACCGAAATCAGGAGGATAGTGCAGATACGAGCTATTTTCATCGTCGGATAAGTGATAAGAAGCGGAATGTGGAATGATAAGGAAAATATGAAAAGTGATGAAGTCAGCGGAGGAAACGGTTGGCGACGTCGAGAGCTACAGCCACTTCGTCGGCACCGGAAGAGAGAGGATAATGCTGGCGGGAGCTGACCCATTTCTCGTCCATCGAGTAGAAGTCGATCGGTGCGGGATCGGCACCGTCGAGCTCGGCGAGGCGGGCATCAATCCAAGCCTGCCATCGTGGATAGTAGAAGTCGCGGAGGAGTCCGGACCATTCGCGGTGGGCGTAGTCACGCAGTTTGCCCGCCTCGCTTGCCTCGCGCGGACCCCATGTGGTGATGAGGAGGCGTGCGTTGCGCTCCATAAGGTCGGCTTCGTCGGGGTCGTGGGCGAGAGCACGAGCTGAGTCAATCCAGTTGCCAACGCCAAAGTCGGGGCGAGTGGCGAGCAGACGGTCCTGAGCGAGGATGAGGGAGAGGAAACGGTCGGCGGCGTCGATGAATGCCGGCCGGTCGGCGCGGTTGAAGGCATCGACCATCTCGTGATAGACGAGGCGACCGCGCTCGGCGACGCCCTGACGGACGATGTCGACGAGGTCATAGCGGTAGTTTGGATTATCGGCGAGTGCGGGGGCGGCGTCGACGAAGCGAAGGGCAGCCTGAATGACGGAGTCGGGGGCGTAGTAGGGCTCCATGCGGCTCCAGGATGAGACCTGCCATACGGAGAGGGAGGGGCGGGCGCAAAAGACGGATTCGGTGGTACCCTGCTGCATGTTGCCGGGAGGGCAGTTGTAGATGGATCGGGACAGAGCAGCCCAGGCGGAGTCGACGGCAGCAAATGCCGCGGAGTCGGCACCTGCGGGATCGTTGCCGGCACCGTAGCGTGCGCGGGAGTAGGAGCGGAGCCAGTCGGATTTATCAGGCTTCTCGTCGCGCCAGATGAGTTCGCTCATCAGTTCGTACATGACGGGGTTGTTGTCGATGCCCTCCATTGTGAGACCGTAGCCGCGGAGTGTGGGACCGAAACGGGGATCGGAATGAGCCTTATAGTACTCGTCGATGAGATAGTCCATGCGTCCGTGGAGCCCGACGTTGCCGCCGAAGTTGAGGAGCATGCAGAATAGCCAGTCGTGAGGCCCGAAGCCATCGGGGCGGGGGGTCTTGGACGGGGACTGCGGATCGCCCCATCCGGGCTTTATCTCGGAAGCGAGGTCGAGGACGAGGAGGTTGCCGGGTGCAACGCCGTCGAGGAGGTCCTGACGGGGATTTTCGTTCCATCCCTGAACGACCCATACAGCATCAGGGTTGACGCACTTCATGCAACGTGCGATGGTGGCAGCGGCTTCCTTGAGGTCAACGCCTTCGAGGCTTCCGCCTTCGTGGAAGGGATCCATCGAATAATAGTCGGCGGGACCGTAGAGGCGTGTGAGTTCGTCGTAATAAATGTCGGCTATCTCCTCAAAGCGTGAATTGTCGGGGAGCATGAACACGGGGCGGGTGAAACCGTTCCATAGTCCTTTACCTGACACGGAGAGCCCGAGACGGGTCTCGGCATCGTGAGGCAACATTCCGGAATAGCCGGGGAGTACGGGCGACATACCCCATGACTTCATTTCGTCGAGGATGAACCGCTGGAGGTCGACGCGGTCGGCATACCACTGCGAGGAGTTGGGACCTCCCCAGCCTTCAAGGTTGTTCATGAGCCACCAAGCCTGGAATGCCGGTCCGGCGATGAAGGCGTCGGCATCGGCTTCGGAGTAGCCAAGACGGAGAAGAGTGTTGCGCCAGGCTACATCGACACCGGTGATGGCGAGAGGCATGTTGATGCCGTGGAGTGCCATCCAGTCAATCTCACGCTGCCAACGGTCACGATCCCAGAAGGGCATGGAGTAGGAGTGGGTGCAGTAGTTGAGGTAGTAACGATGGATGGCGTCGGTGGTGCGACGCTCGGGAACGTCGGGGAGGGGGAGAACGTCGGGGAGGGGAACAGAGAGATTGTTCCAGGAGAGATGGACACCGGCGTAATGCTTGAGGTACCAGTTGAGTCCGACGGCAAGGTTGACAGGATTGTTGGCGGCAATTGCCGGAAGCCCGTCGACGGCAGAAATCTCAAAAAAATCGATGGAATCGGGTCGAATCTCCAGGTGAAATCGCGCGGAAGCCCCCGGATCAACACGATCGAGGAGAGCGTGGACGGGAGTGGACTGAGCCGAAGCAATAAAAGATGCGCAGGCGAGCAGAATGGATACAAAAAGTTGTTTCATTGAGCCGTGGAATTATTCTTTGGTTTAGAGAAATAGGCGCGTGTTGCCTCGCGCACCTTGCCGCTGAGGAGAAGAATGGTGAGCATCGTGGGGAAAGCCATCAGAGCGTAGAAAAGGTCGCACAAACCGACGGCAGCCTTGAGCGGAACGACTGCGAAGAAGATGAGGGAGAGGATGAAAAGATAGGTGTAGAAGCGGGCCCGACGTTCGCCGAAGAGGTAGGTGGCACATCGGTTGCCGTAGAAAGAATAGGAGAACATCGATGACAGTCCGAAGCAGATTACTACGAGCATCAGAAGGTATTCACCGCCAGGAATCGCGGTGCCGAACGCACCCATCGCGACGGAAAGCCCCTGGACGTCGCCTTCGGGGTGGATGTCGCCGCAAAGGAGGATGGCGATGGCGGTGAGGGTGCAGACGAGTCCGGAATCAATGCTTGGTCCGAGCATTGCGACGAGACCTTCGCGGACTGGCTCGTCGTTTTTTGACTCGCCGTGCATAATCGAGGCTGTACCGACACCGGCATCGTTGACAAGTGCGGCACGACGGGCACCGATAATAGCAATACCGGCGAGAGCGCCGAGTCCGGCACGGAAATTGAACGCCTCGCGGAAAATGGATGCGATGACGCCGGGAATCTGCGGGAGGTGGGTGAGGATGATGTAGAACACCATGATCATGTAGATTCCGACCATGAAGGGGACGAGGACGGTGGCAACGCGAGCGATGCGCCGGATCCCCCCGAGCACAACGAGAGCTACGATGAGGGCGATGGTGATACCGGCAAGGAGACGCAGGGCGGAGTAATGGTCAAGGGATGTCCATGACGATATCCAGTGGAGGAAAGAGTTGGACTCGACCCACTCGGGGGAGGAGAAGAGAGTGACGGTGCCTTCGGCAAGCTGATTGGCGTTCATGATGCATAGAGTGCCAAACATACCCGCAACAGCAAACGTGACAGCAAGGGGACGCCAGCGGGGACCGAGCCCGTGCTCGATGATGTACATGGGACCTCCGCGAGTGGATCCGTCGGGGGATCGGTGGCGATACATAACAGCGAGGACGCCTTCATGAAACTTTGTGGACATGCCGACGCAAGCGCTGACCCACATCCAGAAAATCGCGCCGGGACCACCGAGGACAAGGGCAATCGCCACGCCGGCGATGTTGCCGAGTCCGACAGTGGCGGCGACAACGGACAGGAGAGCCTGAAGCGAACTGATCTGTCCATTCTTACCATCACTCTTACGGCGCAGTTCGGCAACAGCGGCGGGGAGCCGCCGGAGAGATACCATGCCGGAGCGGGCAAAAAGATAGAGACCGCCGACAATTAAAACCACAAACAGCGGATAGCCGCAAAGGAAGTCGGCTACCGCTGTCAGTTTATCAGTGAATTGTTGAAGCATCAGGCAGGGGGAGAGAATTATTATAAAAAAATGCAGAAAGAGCCGGTCAAGCCTCAAAGGGGCTTACCGGAAACGATCGCTTCGGTGTCGCGTGCGATCATCAGCTCCTCGTCGGTGGGAATGACAACAACCTTAACGCGGGATGCGGGGGTGGAAATCACCGTCTCGGTGCCGCGCGTGCGGTCGTTAACCTCCTTGTCGATCTCGACGCCCATGAAGGCGAGGGGAGCGCAGACGTTCTCGCGTACGCCGGTCTGGTTCTCGCCGACACCGCCTGTGAACACGATAATGTCGAGACCGCCCATCTCGGCGGCGTATGCACCGATGTACTTGAGGATACGCTGCTCGTACATGTCGAGTGCGAGTTTGGCTCGCTGGTCGCCAGCTTTCACGGCGGCTTCAATCTCGCGCATATCGGAGGAAATCTCGGTGACGCCAGCCACACCGCTCTCCTTGTTGATAATCTGCTGGAGATCGGCAGGGGTGAGATTATGGCGGGTCATGATGAATGTGAGCGCACCGGGATCGACATCGCCGACGCGGGTACCCATCATGAGACCTTCGGTGGGGGTGAGACCCATCGAGGTGTCGATGCTCTTGCCATACTTCACGGCAGTGATCGAGCCGCCGTTGCCGACGTGGCAGGTGACAATTTTCTGCTTTGTGATGTCGACGCCGAGGAACTCGCATACACGAGCCGAGACGTAGCGGTGGCTTGTGCCGTGGAAGCCGTAGCGACGCACACCGTCCTCCTTGTAGAATCGGTAGGGGAGGGCATACATGTAGGACTTGGCGGGCATGGTCTGATGGAATGCGGTGTCGAACACTCCGACCTGGGGAACGGACGGGAGAATTGCTGAAATGGCATCGATACCGGTCATGTTGGCAGGATTGTGGAGAGGAGCGATGTCATAGCAATCCTCGATTTTCTCCTTGACCTCGTCGGTGATAAGAACAGAAGAGTTGAATTTCTCTCCGCCATGAACGACGCGGTGACCGACAGCGTCGATCTCATCGTAGGACTTGATTACTCCGACGACGGGATCGGTGAGGTTGGCAAGGATCGCCTCGACAGCCCCTTTGTGGTCGATTTTGCCGAGATCAACAGTCACCTTGCTGCCATCGGGCTTCTTGTACTTGAGGAACCCGTCGTCGAGACCGATCTTCTCGACGCCACCTTCGGCGAGAGTGTTGCCAGTGGCAGTGTCAATAAGCTTATATTTAACGGAACTGCTACCGCAGTTGAGAACAAGAATCTTCATGATGAAAATGATTGGGATTTTTTTGACGGAACGAGATTAAGCTTTCTGCACTTTCAGACCGATAGCCTGGTTGCAGGTGATGATAATGGTCTTGAAAATGTCCTCGGGGTAGCATCCGCGAGAAAGGTCGTTGACGGGAGCGGCGAGACCCTGCAGAACTGGACCAACAGCCTCGATGCGACCGAGACGCTGGACAAGCTTGTAGGCGATGTTGCCAACTTCGAGGGAGGGGAAAATCAGGGTGTTCGCCCTGCCGGAAAGGGGGGAGTTGGGGGCTTTCTGATGGGCAACCGAGGGCACGATGGCGGCATCAGCCTGCAGCTCGCCGTCGAGGATGAGGTCGGGCGCCATCTTATGGGCGATAGCTGTGGCCTCGATGACCTTTTCGACGCTTGGAGCTTTAGCACTACCCTTTGTGGAGAAGCTGAGGAGAGCTACGCGTGGCTCGATGCCAGCGATATGTCTGGCAGTCTGTGACGATGAAATGGCGATCTGAGCAAGCTCGGAAGCGGTGGGGTCGGGGACAACGGCGCAGTCGGCGAAAACGAGGACACCGTCGGTGCCGTAGTCGAGCCCTTCGGGCAGGAGCATGAGGAACGCACCCGAAACGACTTCGATGCCGGGCTGGGTCTTGATAACCTGGAAAGCAGCGCGAAGGACGTTGCCGGTGGTGTTCATGGCACCAGCAACCTGACCGTCGGCGTCGCCGGACTTAACCATAAGGCAACCGAGGTAGAGGGGGTTGGCGGTGGTGAGGCGTGCTTCCTCCATTGTGATGCCTTTGCTCTTACGGAGCTGGAAGAAAAGGGGCGCGTAACGGTCGATGACCTTCTCGTCGGCGGGATTCACGATAGTGGCGCTGCCGATATTCTTAAGACCCATGTCGTCAGCAAGACGGTTGATCTCGGCGGGATCACCAATGAGAATTACTTTGGCGATACCTTCGGCAATGATACGGTCGGCAGCGGTGAGCGTGCGAGGCTCGGTGCCTTCGGGCAAGACGATGCGCTGGGGGTTAGCCTTAGCGCGAGCGGTCAGCTTATCAAAAAGTTTCATGACAGAAAATATGAGGTTAATCGGTCGATTTGAATGATATGTGCAAAATTAGCGAATTATGACGAGACAATTATATATAAAAGTGTGAAAAAATATTGCCCCGCAGCACATCAGGTGCCGAAGAAGCGCAGACAAGCGGTGGAGACGCCGACGTAGATGATGAGACCGACGATGTCATTGCTGATCTGGATGAAAGGTCCGGTGGCAAGGGCGGGGTTGATGTGGAGCTTCTCAAGGGTGAGGGGGACGACGGTACCGAGAATGGTGGCAAACATGACCACAACGAAGAGCGAGAGCGCCACGGAGACGGTGACGGCAGGTTCCTCGGGAAGCATAATGAGGTTATAGACCAGAATCACAGCCGAAATGACGGATGCGTTGAGAAGTCCGATGAGAATTTCCTTTCCAAGCTGTGATGAGAAGTTCTTGATGTCGAGAGATCCGTTGGCGAGAGACTGCACGACGATGGCAGAGGACTGTACACCGACATTACCGCCAGTACCGCCGATGATGGGGATGAAAAGGGCGAGGGCGGTGACAACAGAGAGCTGTGCCTCGAATCCGGAGAGGATGAGTGACGCCACGATGCCGGATGCGATGCCGACGAGAAGCCAAGGGATACGCGCCTTTGTCTGAGACCACACGGAGTCGTCGGCGCCGACGTCGCTTGACAGACCTGATGCAAGCTGATAGTCGCGCTCGGATGATTCACGGACTTGGTCCATGACGTCGTCGACGGTGATACGTCCGACGAGGCGTCCGATAGAGTCAATGACGGGCATTGCGACGAGGTCGTACTTCTCGAAGTCGAGCGCCACCTCGTCGATGGGGGTGTCGGCTTTGACGGATGGGGGATCGACCTCCATGACGTGCTTTATCTTAGAAACGGAGGGGTGGGTGATGAGTTTCTTGAGGGGTAGGATTCCCCGCAGACGATCGTCGGCGTCGACGACATAGACATTGTAGATCTCGTCCATGTCCTCAGCCTGCATTCGCATCTGCTTGATACATTCGGGCATAGACCAGTTCTCGTTGACCACGATCATCTCGGTGCCCATCAGACCACCGGCGGTGTCCTCGTCGTACTTTAGAAGGTCGATGATGTCGCCCGCCTGCTCGACGTCATCGATGTGGGAAAGCACCTCGTCGCGCTCCTCGGGCTCAAGCTCCTGAATAAGGTCAACGGCTTCGTCGGTGTCGAGGTGGTCGATGAATTGCTTGGCGATGTCCTCGGCGTCCATGTCGGCAAGCAGGCGCCGGCGCTCGTCCTCGTCGAGTTCCATGAGGACGTCGGCGGCATGATCGCCGTCGAGAAGCTTGATGAGATATTCGGCTTCCTCCAGATCGTCAAGCTGCTCGTAAAGCTCGGCGACATCTGCCGGGTGCATGTCAGCGAGTTCTTTCCGAGCTTGGACGTCGTCGCGTCGCGCGATGATGTCCTTGAGGCGATCGAGATATTCCGGTGTAAATTCTTTCATACCCGAAGATTGTGATAATTATTGGAAGAAATAGAGCGGAGAGCGGAGAGCGGAGGGTGGAGAGTGGAGGAAGTTAGGAGTTGGGAGTGGGGCGCATGGAGGAGACGAAGCGGGTGAGCTCAATGAAATCCTGAACTGAAAGCTGCTCGGGGCGCATGGCGAGGAGCGGCATTTCATCGGGGAGCTGACAGCCGGGAGGGAGGAGTCCGCGGAGGGAGTTGCGTATCGTCTTTCGGCGCTGCCCAAATGTGGCTTTGACAACTGCCTTGAAGGTGCGTTCGTCGCATCCGAGGTCGGTGACATCATTGCGGGTGAGCTTGATGACCCCTGACTTAACCTTTGGCGGAGGATTGAAGACGTGCTCGGAGACGGTGAAGAGGTACTCGACATCGTACCATGCCTGCAGGAGGACGCTGAGAATGCCTCGTGCCTTGGTGCCGGGAGGGGCAGCGAGACGCTCTGCGACCTCACGCTGAAGCATACCGGAACAGAGGGGGACTTTGTCGCGATAGTCGAGGATATGGAAAAATATCTGGGATGATATGTTGTAGGGGTAGTTGCCGATAACGGCAATGGGGCTGCCGGGGGCTACGGAGTCGAGATCGAGGCGAAGGAAGTCGGTAGGGAGAATGTCGTCGGGGGGCAACGCGGGGAAATTATCGCGGAGCCAGTCGACACTCTCGCCGTCAATCTCGACAACAGTCACCTTGCCCGGATGATCCTTGACGAGAAACTGAGTGAGGACGCCCATGCCGGGACCGACTTCGACAATGGGACCGTCGAAGCCGGAGACGGTGGCGGCTATGCGTGCCGCGACGTCGAGGTCGGTGAGGAAGTGCTGTCCGAGGGCTTTTTTGGGTTTAACGTTGGGCATTTATAGTTGAGAGTTAGGAGTTAGGAGTTGGGAGTGGAGAGGGGGATCAGACGAGGGTGGAGGTGGAGCGGGAGGCGCGGGTGAGGGCTTCGCGCCATTCGGGGGTTAGTTCGGCAGAGGTGGCGGAGGCGTGGTCGAATGCGACCATTACGGTGGTGGCGATGCAGTTGACGGCGCCGGTGGCGGTGTTGACCATGCGCTGCTCAAGGATGAAGCTATGGGTGGAAACGCTCTGGACTCCGGTGAGTACGGCAAGAGGCTCGCCGTAGAAAGCCTGGGCGAAGAAGCTGCAGTTGATGTTGACGATTACCGCGACGGCATCGCGCCAGTCGAGCGGATGCCCGATGATGGAGGTGAGAAATTCGGTCTTGGCGAGGTCAAACAGCTCAAGGTAGGCACCGTTGTTGAGGTGACCGAGCATGTCGATGTCGTTGAAGCGAAGCTGCACTGACGTGAGGTGGACAAGTGGGGCCTTCGGCGCGGGGACCTTGGGGTTGGGGCAGGTGGGAATGACAATATCAGACATAGAAGATAGTGATCAAAGAGTGACGCGACGGGTGAGTGAGGCAGCCTTAACGATGAAGATGCCGCGGGATCCGAGGGCGATGCGATGGACACCGGGGCGGAGCGAGGCAACAGATACGGGCTGCCCCAGAATCGTGAAGATCTTGACTTCGACGTCGCGGGGTGTGGAAAGATAGATGAATCCATCGCGGACGGAGATGTCGATGCCAGCTGTCTCGGGGTCGAAGCCTTCGGGCACAAGGGCAGGATCATCGGCATAGGCCTCGGCTGATACGGCGACCTTGGGGGGAGTGGAATCGACCGTCTCCCACACACGACCTTTTGCGGCGGCGGAAAGGGCCGCAAGCAGAAGGGTGGCGAGAGCCATGAAACGGCGGATATGTCGGGGCGATAGAATCATAATTTTACAAAAATAGTAAAAAGAGATGAAAGAGAAGGAACGTCACTCGTACATTTTTTCAATCTCGTCGGCAAAATGGGAATTAATGACGTTGCGGCGCAGCTTGAGGGTGTTGGTGAGCTCGCCGTTCTTGATTGAAAACTGGCGGGGGAGGAGCTTAAAACGCTTAATCTTCTCGAAGGATGCGAGACGCCGCTGTAGACGGTTGATGCGCCGACGGATGAGATCCTGAATGGCAGTGTTGTCGAGGAGATCCTCGGTGTCGCGGTACTTGATGCGGTGGGAGCGTGCGTAGTCACGGAGGGCGGCGAGTGCGGGGACAATAAGCGCGGTGACATACTTTCGCTTGTCGCCGATAACGGCAACCTGATCGACGTAGCGATCCTCGGAGAGAGTGCTTTCGAGAGCCTGCGGGGCAATGTACTTTCCGTTGGATGTCTTGAAAAGGTCCTTGAGACGGTCGGTGATGACGAGGCTTCCGGATGTGTCGAATCGTCCGGCGTCGCCGGTGTGGAACCAACCGTCGGCGTCGATTGCCTCGGCGGTTGCCTCGGGCTTGTTGAGGTAGCCGCGCATGACGGTGGCTCCCTTTACGAGAATCTCGCCTTCGGCACCGATTCTGGTCTCGACGAGGGGCATTACGGTGCCTACGGTGCCGATCTCGAAGCCGTAGCGGGGATAGCAGGTGACGGTGGCTGTGGTCTCGGACAGACCGTAGCCGATGACGATCTCGACGCCCATGGACTGGAAGAAGAGATTAATATGGTCGGAAAGCGGTGCTCCGGCGGTGGGGAAGAAGTGTCCGCGGTTGACGCCGAGAGCTTTCTTGACGGGGCGGAGGATGTAATGGTCGAGAATCGAGTAGCGCCATTCGAGCCACCAGGGACCGTGTCGGCCTTCACGACGGTAGACGAGGTTGCGGCGACGCCCGATGCGGAGAGCGTAGCGGAGCAGAATGCGCTGCCACCAGGGAGCGCGTTCGATCTTCTCCTGCACACCGACGTAGGCTTTCTCCCAGAAACGCGGGACGCTGCACATGCATGCGGGTCGCACCTGACGGAGGGACTCGCGAACCTGACGTGGATCGTGGTTGACGTAGACCTTTATGCCGCGATGGAGGCAATAGAAAGTCCATGCTTTCTCGAATATGTGGCTGAGGGGGAGGAATGAGAGGGATGTGTCGCGGTGGGTGAGGCGATTACCGAAGCGGACGTCGTGGATGGCAATTGCGGTGTCGAAGCATGAGTGGGGGAGAATGGCTCCCTTGGGCTCGCCGGTGGTGCCGGATGTGTAGATGAGGGTGGCGACATCGTCGGGGGACCATGCCGCTTCGCGGGCTTGAAGCTCAGAGAGGGCTTGGGATGGCGCGTCGTCGCCTTTGTCGAGGAGCTGACGCCATGTGAGGGTGGTATGGTCGTCGGGGGCGAGGGTGATTTCGCCGTCGCCCAGGGCTATCATGGCGATAAAGGAGGAGTGGAAGGGGGCGTGGGCGCGGGCTGCGTCGTACTGTTCCTGACCGCCGACGATGAGGATGCGGGAGGAGGAATCGCGGAGGATATAGTCGATCTGGTCGGGGCTGGATGTGGAGTAGATGGATGCCGATGCCGCACGGACGCGGAATGCCGCAAGTTCGGACTCGATGACTTCGGGGCGATTGGGGGAGCAGATTGCAATCTTGTCGTCGGGCAAAATGCCAAGTGTGATGAATGCGCGTGACAGGGCGTCGACGTCGGCAGCAAGCTGAGCCCATGAAATGTCGGTCCAACGCGAAGCGTCGGGGGCGCGGTAGGCGAGTGCAGCGGATCCGGCACCATATTTCTGCAATGCATCGGAAACGATGTGACGCAGAAGGTCGGGGCGAATGTTGATTTCCTGGTTGTTGTCGGTCATAATACTTTATAACAATGAAGAGGCGAAAAGAGTTAGCGCCCACGCGGCAAATGAGAGGAGGAGGAGGGTGGTGACGCGAGGGGATAACGGGAGCCTATAGTGAAAACGTGAGATTGCGGCGGTGATGATAAAGTAGATTAAGTACCAGAGAGAGTAGGCGATGCCCAAGCCCCGGAATCCGTCGATGAGGTAGCCTGAGACGGAGAGGAGGACGTAGAGGATGGCACTGGTGAGCTCGACCCAGAGATAGAGGCGTCCGTCTGCCCGGGCAATGATGAGGAATCCGATGCACCATGATACGGCGCGGAAGAGCATACCCGGGAGCGCCCATGAGGCGTAGGGGAGGGCGGGGAGGAAATCGGAGGAGAAAAGGAGGGGGAGAATGTAGGGGAGAAGGAGAAGGAAGATGGGGAGTGCGGGGAGAAGGATGGCGAGGAGGAGGGAGATCTCGTGGTTGAGGATGAGGCGGGTGCGACGCGGGGAGTGGATGTTGGCGACGAGGCGGGGATAGAATTCCATGGCTATGGCGGTGAAGATGACCCCTCCGTAGCGATCGACGAGTGTGTAGCCTGCCTGAAATATTCCGACGCCGGATGTCGTGGCAAGTCGGTTGATGATGACAGTGACGAGATAGGAGGAGAGGAGAGTGACGGCAGATGAGAGTGTGAGCCATGCGCCGAGGCGCAGGAGGTGGCGGGCACGGGGGAGGAG
>CAMWPM010000050.1 GCA_947176235.1 uncultured Bacteroidales bacterium
CAAACAAATTTCGTTATATATCTACTTTTCGTAGGGCAGTACACTCCTATTTTCCAACTATCACAAAAAACTAAAACAAAGTACCGCAAAAAACTAAAATGAAACTCCACAAAAAACTAAAATAAACTTTGATAATAGACTTTTTTTCACTACCTTTGCAGGACTAAACAATAACAACGATATGTCATATCTACCCCGAATAGCAGACAATACCCTTCGTGAATATCTTGAAGCCTTTGGAGCTGTGCTTATAGAAGGTCCTAAGTGGTGTGGGAAAACTACCACAGCGGAACAACAGGCAAACAGTGAGCTCAAACTTCAGTTACCAGATACACGAGACGGCTATCTTGCTACAGCTGCTACCAAACCGTCTCTTCTTTTAGAAGGGGCAACCCCTCGACTTATTGATGAGTGGCAGGATGCACCCACACTTTGGGATGCCGTCAGAAGCGCTGTGGATACAAGACAAAAGGTAGGTCAGTTTATTCTTACAGGATCAAATTCAGTTGATAAATCAAAAATTTTGCACACGGGTACTGGGAGGATTGCGAGAATAAAGATGGCTCCTATGAGTTTGTGGGAATCTGGAGAATCCACAGGGGAAATCTCTCTTATGGAATTATTCAACAATCCGGATATTGTAATTGATGGCAAGATGTCATGTCTGGATATAAAACAACTTATATTCGCCTCTTGCAGAGGAGGATGGCCTGCGTCCTTATCTATCCCAACGACAAGAGGAAAACTATTGGTTGCTAAGAATTATGTTCAAAGTGTATGTACCACTGACATATCCACTGTAGACGGAGTCGAACGTAATGAAAAATTGGCACGAGAGATTCTTCGCGCATATGCACGAAATATCTCAACCCTTGCAAAGAAAAAGAAAATGATTCAGGATGTAGCTGCAATAACCGAAAGCTGTACTGAACCGACATTCGACAGCTACGTCTCTGCTTTGGAAAAACTATTTGTCATACAGGATATCGATTCGTGGTCTCCAGCAGTTCGTTCAGCCACTGCTATTAGAAAAGGAAAGAAAAGGGGCTTTACGGATCCTTCGATTGCAGTGGCTGCGTTAGGACTTTCCCCGGAACGACTACAAATGGATCTTAAAACATTTGGTTTTATATTCGAGTGCATGGCAATAAGGGATCTTCGCGTGTATTCCCAATCTTGTTTTGGCTCCATATCTTATTATCATGACAGATATGACCTTGAAGCTGATGCTGTCTTGCATCTCGATGACGGCAGATATGCTCTAATTGAATTCAAACTTGGAGGTGCAGAAATCGACAAAGGAGCAGAGCATCTTCTGGAGATCCGAGAACTTGTCAGGAGAATGAATGAACGAGAAAAACAGATTATAATGGAAGAGCCTACTATGCTATTGGTCGTTACGGGAGGTCCTATAGCTTATACACGACCAGACGGTGTAAAAGTCATTCCTCTTGCGTGCCTAAAAGATTAAGTTAAGTATAAATTTCATTATATCAAATAAATACAAATGAAGATATTCACTGATCTCAATGAATTGATTAAGCGTCTCAATGCGGAGCGGAAACTCATGCATGCTCTTTTTCAGGCACACATGAAGTTCAATTTCCGATATGAGGAAGCACTGGATCTCGTTGCCAACAAATGTGGTTTGGCATCATAATAACCGGGTTTAAAATTAGTTTTATGTTCAAACTCATTAGTGGGCACTAATGAATTGATATCATTGATGAATTAGAGGATGTTGAACCTGAATGAGCAGGAAGATGCGAGTTACCGATACTCACACATGCCTGAAAGCGACATGAATTATATACAAACAAATCTGGATTTATCATTTCGTCATAAAATTGGCAATATTGATTTTCACCAGAATATATGTTTGTATTTTTGGGGTAAAAATACAAACAAATCAATCGGACAAACAAATTCTTATTGTTTATCCGATTGATTATCTTCTATTTACATGATTGCATGCGATCAATATTCGTCTTCGTTGAAGAGGAAGTCGTCTTTGGAGGGGTAGTCGGGCCAGATGTCTTCGATGCATTCGTAGGTTTCGCCTTCGTCTTCGATCTCCTGAAGGTTTTCAATTACTTCGAGGGGGGCGCCTGAACGCATCGCATAGTCAATGAGCTCTTCGCGGGTGGCGGGCCAGGGTGCATCCTCAAGTTTAGAGGCTAATTCAAGTGTCCAATACATAATTTAGTGTCTCCTATAATTTTATATTGTTGTTGAGTTATTTGATTCTGAGTTATGCTTTCGGATTCCAGGCTATTTCTTCCACTCCGGCGGTGACGTTGAGATAGCGGGAGAGGGCGAAAAGATAGTCGGAAAGCCGGTTGATGTAGCGGAGTACGTCGGGATCGACGGAGGTGGATTCAGCAAGGGTGACGATCTGACGTTCGGCACGTCGGCACACCGTGCGTGCGACATGGGCGAACGACGCCTGCATTGTCCCGCCGGGAAGTACGAAGAAGTGGAGAGGGGGGAGGGGGGAATCTAAGGCGTCAATAGCCAGTTCAAGGGCATTTATAGCGCTGTGATCCAATCCGTTAATAGCGTTGACAACACCCTCCGAATGCTCTGTAGCAAGGTAGCTTCCGATGTTAAAAAGCTTGTTCTGAATCAGTAGTAAAGTGTCTGATACAGATGACATTGCATCCACAGAAGAGAGGGAGGAACGAAGTAGTCCGAGATGCGCGTTAAGCTCGTCGACAGTGCCGTAGGCTTCGACACGCTGATCGTTTTTTCTGACACGACTTCCTCCGCACAAAGCCGTGGTGCCGAGGTCGCCGGTGCGAGTGTAGAGGTTGCTTTTTTTCATTGGATGTCAGTTTTAGAATTCTAATATGATATATCATCGGGGCGGCAAAGATAAAAAATAGTTTATTATTGCACAAACCCTGAGAAACGTTTTTTTTCAAAATTTTACGCTTCTATCCATTATTCTAATCTCCACTGACTTAGAGCTTAATCTAAAGCATGGCGAGCATCCGGAGAGCTTCGGCTATTTCGGCATGTGTCATGCGGCGGCGATCACGGATCGACGTGGCGAAATCATCGGCTACGGCGCGGACGGTGTGGTGGGTGAAAACGCGGTCGAGATAGTTGAAGCTTTTGTCAAACACCATATCAGCCTCATCATCATCAAGCTGGCACTCCTCACGAGCCTCATCGCGCACCATCTTGCGCATCAGATCCTTGAGCTGACGATCAATCGACGCAGCATTGTCGTTGACATAGCTGCGACACATCACATTGGCTATCATCATGCCTGAAGCAAGCTGGAAGTGCTTCAAAATCATATTCCAGGCACTACGGGCAGAGACACGAGGGTTGCCGGAGAAATAGAAGTCGGGGGTAAACTCCACAGCTTCGCCCGGCTCAGCATCAATGTCAATAGCATCAATTAATTCGTCGCCATCCCAGATAGCCATGCTGATAGCCATACCTGCCAGGCCATAGCTTTTGTCTTTTTCGTCTCTATATTTTATTGTTGCCATAAAATCGAAAATAGGGGTTTCGTTTTTCTTCTTATAGTTAACGCCGAAGAGGGACGTTTTAGTTCACTACAGCAATTTTTCCTACAACTTTTCCGGAATCGGAGGGGGATGAAGCCACAACATGATATACGCCTGACTGTGCGTCACGTCCGCCCATCGTAGTTACGTCCCAGCGTGCCGTGCCTCCTTCACTACGCATCTGAGCCACAAGATTTCCAGCTGAATCAAGAATCTTGACAATAGAATTTTCCATAAGTCCGGTGATAGTGACAGGTGAAGAACCGGGACGGGCGGGATTCGGAAATATCTTCACGTCAGAAAATGATTCGGCGGCGGGAGTGACAAGCGTCTGATATTCAAACAGTCCGTCGGGAGTGCTTACAAACAGATTACCATTCAACGGATTGACTATCAACGATGTGATGCGATCGGTAGGGAGGGGGGAATTCGACGTGGAAAAATGATCGAGAATCTCCGTGCCACGCTGATTCACATAGTAGATACCTGATTCTCCGGTGGCTATCCACTTGCAATCGGCATCATCAGCTGAAATTGCCATAATCTTCTCGGAAGCAAGCAGATAATCGGCAAAATTCGTGCCATCGTTTCTTGCCACTCTCGGACGGACTACGGAAAGAGTGCCATAGCCATCAAGAGCTTTGCGGGGATTGTCGACGCGCATCACTCCAGCCCAAGTACCTATCCAAAGCGCTCCCGACTTATCCTCGGCAAGCGACGTGACACGCTGAAAAGTGACCTCGCTACCATCGGAATCGACATATCGCTCAATCACTTCGTAAGAATCGTCGCTGATATCGGCGACATTTTTACCGTAATCGTAGATAAGTAGCTGACAGTCGCGTCCCATCACATAGACGAGTCCGGGATGTGTGGAAGAGTGGAGAATAAGACCGTCGCGACTCCCACTAAAATGTGTTCCCACGCCTGTTGAAATCCAATCGGAAGAGGAAACTTCGGATGACCTGCGTTTTTCCGCCGGCAGGATAAAAAGATTATCATTTCCGCTATCACTCTCAGTGGTTACCCACATATTGGCATCCTTATCGAATGCCACGTCGGATACACGCACACCGTAATGATCAGTAAATGGAGCGTTGTCAGTGAAAAAATGCTCAGATTCTTCCCGTCCATCAATCGCATACAGTCCTTCGTACAATGATCCGATGTAATAAACATCAGAATTGTCAGGATCCTCTGCCAATCCAAACGCATCGAAAATGACGCGGGAGGAATTATTCTTACTTAGGTCATGACGGAGAGAGACGTCACGTGCAGTCATGTTCTCCCATTCTCCATCAGGGGTGAGACGTGCAGTGCGCTGCCGGTGACCTGTCGAGGACTTTTCGAGAATAATTGAGTTACCGCGAGTAGAGAAGTAGAGATTACCGGAAGAAGGTGCGAAACGCATGACGTCAGCCAGACGCACCGGCATAGAACCGGGAGCAGCGCGGTCACTAAGCATAGTAAGAGCGCCTGTAGAGGCATCAAGACTGAATCGAGCCAATCCTTCATCGTTGCCCGACCAAAGCGATTTAAGACCATCTATGGTAGCGAGAGGAGCATTTGCTATATCCTTGTCGAGCGGATAAGATGCCTGAAGGCTTCCGTCGGTCTTACTGAACGCATGAATTCCCTTTTCGGAAGGAAGATACAGAGCTTCGCGTGAACGGATGAAAGCGGGAGAGGAATATTTGGTACCCGGATAGTCACGTACCTTGCGGAAACTCATGTCAGAAGCATCGAAATCATAAAGCGCAACGGAATAATAGCTATAGGGTTTTGTCAGCAGCAGGATCCCTTTTCCGTCGGAAACAGGACATATATCAGTGACATCACCGAAATCGCCAAGATCTACCAGACTTCCGCGCTTCGAAAGGGATTCTCCTGCCGGGAGAGCGTACAATCTGTCATCAATCCGCATAAGGTAACCTCCTTCATTCAGCGGTACCGCAAGCTTAACGTCACGCTGATATATACCTGACTGACTGACTTCACCGCGCTTAAGATCGAACAGCACCACACCATAAGGAGTGGCTACAAGAAGATTCTCCCCTCCCCTACCGAATCTCATTGAATTGACAGCTCGCGGACTTGCATCAGCCACCATGATGTCAGGAAGATTAATCACCCTTCCGTCGGGACGGATCACGTCAATGTTGCCGCTTTCATAAGCCACTGCCACATTGCCCGAATCAATTCCGTCGGATTCAAGCATCACTACTCCCACATCACTGAGATCGGTGAGGGAGGAATGAGCTTCGGTAATGTCGGAATTGACATCGTAGGAGTAGAGAGCACCTGCCGAAGAGAAGTAGGTGCGGGAGGGAATTACGGCGATTTTATCCACTCCATCAAATGGAGAATGGAAAGTCCATCGACCGGAAGTGGCTTGTGCACCGGCACTTAGTGCCAGTGACAAGAGGCAGAGAGAGATAATTTTTTTCATATAGAAGAGAGAAGTTTTATTAGATTGCGCGTAGCGTTACCACGATGACTCACAGCGTTTTTGCTATCACTGTCCATTTCGGCAAAAGTGACGTCAAATCCATCGGGACAAAATACGGGATCATAGCCGAAACCTCCCACTCCCGCCTTTTCCCGCGTGATTACACCATTGACAATTCCATCGACAGTGTATTCCTTTCCGTCAAGAATAAGAGCTATGACAGTGCGGAAACGGGCGGTGCGATCCTCCACTCCCTCAAGATTAAGAAGAAGGAGGCGGGTGTTGGCTTCGGCATCATGTCCCTCACCCGGCGCGTATCGAGCCGAGCGCACTCCGGGAGCTCCTCCGAGAGCATTAACCTCAAGCCCTGTGTCATCGGCAAAACAGTCATAACCATAATGCTTCTTCACATACCGCGCCTTCATCAACGCATTGCCTTCGAGAGTGTCGGCAGTCTCGGGTATATCCTCATGACAGCCGATGTCAGCCAGCGAACGAATCCGGAAGCTATCACCCACTATCGCCTGCATTTCGGCGAGCTTATGAACATTGTTAGTGGAAAAAACTATCTCGCGCATCATTTGCCAAGCACAATATTGACAATCTTATTAGGTACAACGATGACTTTCTTAACCGTCATACCATCAAGCCAACGTGCAGCGGCAGGATCAGCAAGTGCCGTCTTTTCCACATCAGCTACGGAAGTGCCAGCTGGCACTTTGATATTGAATCGCGCCTTACCATTGAAAGATACGGCATAATTCACTTCATCCTCAACGAGATACTTTTCGTCGTGCTGAGGCCATCTTGCATCGCACACGGTAGTAGTATTACCCATGGCATGCCACAATTCCTCTGCTATGTGGGGAGCGAACGGGGCAAGTACCACCACAAGCGGCTGGAGGATGGCGCGGGAGTGACATTTCAGTGAAGAAAGCTCGTTAACACATATCATAAAGGCACTTATGGAAGTGTTGTAGCTGAAATTCTCAATATCGCGTGTCACCTTCTTGATGAGCTTATGGAGTGCCTTAAGCTCTGCAGCAGAGGGTTCGGCATCGTCCACACGGAATGTGTCGCCGGAATAGAAAAGACCCCATAGTTTCTTGAGGAATCTGTTCACACCGTCGATACCATTAGTGTCCCACGGCTTGCTCTGTTCGATAGGACCAAGGAACATCTCGTAGAGACGAAGAGTGTCAGCACCATATCGCTCAACAATATCATCGGGGTTGACAACATTGAACATTGACTTCGACATCTTTTCAACAGCATAGCCGCAGATGTACTTTCCATCCTCAAGGATAAATTCGGCATCCTTAAATTCGGGACGCCATGCCCTGAACTTGTCAAGATCGAGCTGATCATTGCTCACAATATTGACATCGACATGAATAGGAGTGACATCATAGTCCTTTTTCAGTCCTGCCGACACAAAGGTGTTGGTATCCTTGATTCTGTAGACGAAGTTGGAGCGTCCCTGAATCATTCCCTGATTGATGAGCTTCTTGAAAGGCTCTTCCTCAACTACGAGTCCAAGATCATGCAGGAACTTATTCCAGAAGCGGGAATAAATAAGATGACCGGTGGCATGCTCCGTACCGCCCACATAAAGGTCAACATTACGCCAGTAGCCATTTGCCTCAGGCGATACGAGAGCCTCATTGTTGCGGGGATCCATGTAGCGGAGATAGTAGGCAGAAGAACCTGCAAAACCAGGCATGGTACAAAGCTCTATTGGATATCCTTCGGGAGTAGTCCAGTTCTTAGCACGACCCAGCGGCGGCTCACCCGTCTCGGTAGGAAGGTATTTATCAACTTCCGGAAGTTCGAGAGGAAGCTTGCTGTCATCCATCATGTGTGGAATACCATCCACATAATATACAGGGAAAGGCTCGCCCCAATAGCGCTGACGGCTGAAAATAGCATCACGTAGACGGTAATTGACCTTAACCTTACCTATACCACGCTCTTCAATAAACTTCTTGGTGGCTGCAATTGCATCCTTCACCTCCATACCGTTGAGATTAAGGTCACCCCCATCACTGTTGATCATCCTGCCGCTCTTGGCGTCAAAACTCTCCTCACTGACATCGGCACCTTCAATAAGGGGAATGATGGGAAGATCAAAGTGGCGGGCAAAAGCATAGTCACGGCTATCGTGAGCCGGAACAGCCATAATGGCACCCGTACCGTAACCCGCCAGCACGTAATCACTGATCCATACCGGAATCTTCTTCCCATTAAGAGGATTAATGGCATAAGCACCGCTGAACACACCCGACACCTTCTTGTCAATCATGCGCTCACGCTCCGTCTTGTGCTTGATGGCTGCTATATATTCGTCCACAGCTTTACGCTGCTCAGGAGTGGTGATCATATCCACATACTTGCTTTCGGGAGCAAGCACCATGAAAGTCACACCCATAACAGTGTCGGCACGAGTGGTGAAAATCTCCATATCCACATCAGTGCCGTCAATGTGGAAACGCATTTCAGCACCCTCACTACGTCCTATCCAGTTGCGCTGTGTCTCCTTAAGCGAATCAGTCCAGTCGATGGTGTCGAGCCCGTCGAGCAGACGCTGTGCATAAGCCGACACACGCAGACACCACTGATACATCATCTTCTGCTCCACAGGATAACCTCCGCGCAGTGACACTCCCTCGCTCACCTCATCATTGGCAAGCACGGTGCCGAGTTTCGGACACCAGTTGACCATCGTGTTGCCGAGATAAGCTATTCGCCAGTTCATCAGAGTATCACTTTTCTCCTTTGCATCCATAGCCTTCCACTCGTCGGCAGTGAATGAAAGTTCGCGCGTACCGGCAGCATGAAGCCCTTCGGTACCATTTGCATCAAGATGAGCTATAAGATCAGCTATGGGACGTGCTTTCTGCTCACGAGTGTCATAGTAGGAATTAAACATACGGATGAAAGCCCACTGTGTCCACTTGTAATAGTCAGGATCACAGGTGCGGATCTCCCTGTCCCAGTCATAACAGAAACCTATCTTGTCGAGCTGACTGCGATAGCGTGCTATATTCTGCTTAGTGGTCACTTCGGGATGTTGACCGGTCTGTATGGCATACTGTTCAGCAGGAAGTCCATAAGCATCATACCCCATAGGATGGAGCACATTGAATCCCTGCAGACGCTTATAGCGTGCAAAAATATCACTTGCTATATATCCTAAAGGATGACCTACGTGCAGTCCGGCACCCGAAGGATACGGGAACATATCGAGCACGTAGAATTTGGGGCGTGAGGAGTCTATCTCGGTGTGATAAGTGCCGTTGTCCTTCCAATACTTCTGCCAGCGGCTCTCGATCTCTCTGTGGTTGTATTCCATTTTTCTATATTAAGTATATATTTATAATCAAAAAAATTTAACTTTCATGACATTGCAAGCATCCTGTCAATAGGAAGGCGTGCGAGGTGAGCCACCTCTGAATCAACCTCCACAGCAGGATTCATATCACGCAGACAGTCACGCAACTTCTCAAGAGTGTTGAGTTTCATAAAGCTGCACTCATTGCATCCGCAGGTGGAATCGGAGGGTGGAAGAGGGATAAATTCCTTATCGGGACAAGATTTGCGCATCTCATGAAGAATACCGCTTTCAGTAGCTACAATAAATTTCTTTTTATCGCTTTTCCTTGCATAATCAAGAAGCGCCGCTGTGGATCCAACTACATCGGCAAGCATAACAAGAGGCTTCGGACACTCGGGATGGGCAAGCACCACTGCATCGGGCATCTCACGCTTCATTTCCACGAGTTTTTCCACCGAGAATTGTTCGTGGACATGGCAAGCACCATCCCAAAGCACCATCTGCCGCCCAGTAACACTATTAATGTAGTTGCCCAGATTTCTGTCAGGTCCAAAAATAATCTTCTCTTCCTTCGGAAAAGAGTCAACAATCTTACGTGCGTTGGAAGAAGTGACCACTACATCAGTAAGAGCCTTGACGGCAGCTGACGTATTTACATAACTTATGACAGTGTGACCCGGATGGCTCTCGATGAACTTCTTAAGATCTTCGGCATGACAGCTGTCGGCGAGTGAACAACCTGCAGTGATGTCAGGTACAAGTACCGTCTTATCAGGACACAGAATCTTAGCTGTCTCTCCCATAAAATGAACACCGCAAAGCACAATAACCGGAGCATCGAGACGAGATGCAATCTGAGCGAGCGCAAGAGAGTCACCTATATAATCAGCCAGCTCCTGTATCTCCTCTCTCTGATAATAATGAGCAAGAATTACAGCATTCCTGAGCTTCTTAAGTTCAAGAATCTCCTTTTTCAACGCTTCGGAGCCGCCCCCCTTTTTTTCCGGACAATGCTTGCCGGGAGCTTTTTCCACGTCCATTGTTATTTTTCTTTTCTTTTTAAATTTTAAAATCTTTTCTCCAAGAAGAATAATAAAGGGTGTTGACAATGACGAAAACTAACAGGCATAATTCTTGCATGTGAAGATATAAACCTACAAAAGAACTATACTGACTGATTATCGACAATAGGTCATACTGATAATAAGTGACTTAAATATGTTATCAACACGTCGTTTATAACATGCAAAGTTAATAAATTTCCATGAAAGATTTAATCTTTTCATGTGGAAAACTGTTATTGAAACCATGCCTTAACTTTTTGTCAGTTAATTTGGAAAATCGAAAGTTACTGACAATTAAAAATTCCTTGTAAATAACAAAATCAATTACCATAAATCTATAAAAAGTTATGCAAGCTTATCAACAGTATTTTCAACAATGTGGATAACACTCTTAAAAAGGCTTCAGCCCGTGGCTTATCACCATGGGCTGAAGAAAAAGAGGGTATGTAATAGAAGGATTGGCGTCAGGAAGCAATCATTGTAAACACAATCTGGAAAGGAAGCCAGATGAGTCCTACTACGAATGCAACGTTGCTCCACCAGGCAGTGCGTTCAGAAGCTTTCACAGCACCTTCGTAGTCACCGGAGTTGTAGAGTCGGCGTACCTTTGAAGAAAATACAATGGCAACCACACCGAGAGGCAGACAGAAGATGAGAGTGGTGATTATAGCCCATACGAGATAGCGCGGGGGACACGTGAGGTGATGACGACCGTTGAATCTCTCAGCTTCAGCCTCGGCTTCAGCTTCAGCCTGTGCAAGATTTTTCCACCAGGCAGCCGATGAGGGATTGGAATCGGAGCGAGATTCATTATCAACGGAAGCAACGAATTCTTCTTTCTCTTCCACCACATTGTCTTCATATACTTCTGATTCTTCAGCAAAGTCGGTGACAATTGCTTCGGGCTCGTCGAAGGATTCCTTCTCTGAATAAGAAGAGATACTTTCTTCGTAGGCAGCTGGCTGCTCTTCTTCGTAGATTTTTTCTTCTACATATTCATCAGCTGCAGCCGGTTTTTCATACTCAGGTTCGGCGACAGGCTGCTGATAATCAGATTCAGGCTGGTAATTCTGTTCATTCTGATAATTATCATAAGATTCAGCAGATTCCTGTTCCATTACAGGTTGTTCAACCTGCTCCTGATCGTAGACAGGTGATTCCTCAACGAATGTCTCTGTAACGACCGTCTCCTGCTGCTGAACAGGCTGTTCTTCCACAACAGGTTGAGGTTCGGGCTGAGCTGCGGCGGATACGGGAGCTTCGAAAAGAGCTGCGAGTTCCGGAACTTCCTTAGCAAATACCCACTGAGGTAGACCGCGATACCAGACGTAGGTGTCGGGAGTGATTGATCCGCGAAGCTGCTCGGCAGTGTAAGGGCCGGCGTGGGTGTCATTGACTACAATCCAATATTCTTCCATGAAAAAAATGTGAGAGTGAGAAATATATTAAAAAGCTTTTGTTTCTTTACCAATAATGTCGGAAAGAAGGACGTTGGCAAGGCGGGAGGTTCCTATACGGAAATATTCGTTTGTAAGCCATTTTTCGCCAAGTACTTCCTTGATTACGGTGTAATAGGCAACAGCATCAGCAGTAGTTGATACACCACCGGAAGCTTTGAAACCTATCATACGTCCGTTCTTTTCGGCGTATTCCTTTATGCACTGAGCCATTACATAGGCAGCTTCAAGCGAAGCTCCGGGATAGCCTTTTCCGGTAGATGTCTTGAGAAAATCGGCTCCGGAATACATTGCGAGAATAGAAGCGGCACGGATGTTGGCAGCCGATTTGAGAGCACCTGTTTCAAGAATGACCTTGAGTCGGGCATCGCGGCATGAATGCTTGATTTCCTCAATTTCATCGCTGACTTCCTGCCAGTCGCCATCCATGAAATTGCCGAGATTAAGCACAATATCAATTTCGTTGGCACCACCTTCAACAGCAAGAGCTGTCTCGGCTACCTTAACTTCGGGGAAAGTCTGTGACGAGGGAAATCCTCCGGACACACATGCAATGCGTACGGAAGAAACATCAAGGACTGTGCGTACAATCTGAGCGAAATTGGGATAGACACAGATAGCAGCCACATTGGGAAGTTCGGGATGTTCCTCCTCAAAAGTGTTGACATTCTCAACAAACTGTGCTACCGTGACGGGAGAGTCGGTGGAATTGAGAGTGGTAAGATCGATAGAGTTGAAAAGGAATTTATAGACGTCGGCGTTCATATTTTCCTGCAGATGCTCGTCAAGAATTTTTTTTACGGCAGCCGAAACCCGGGAATCGTCGGTTATGACAGCCGAAGCTGCCACCGTGTCATGATATTTGTCGCTCATATTTTTATGTATTATTTCAAATTATTTACGTGAAAGAAACCGTTCATAGTCTCTAATGTTTTTCTTCTCCAAATTGTTTAGAAGCGCTTCCGAAAGATCTATACCGGTCTGGTTGGCAATTGCCGTCACCACCCAGATCACGTCGGCAAGTTCGTCGGCAAGGTTGATGGGATCGGATGGTTTAGCAACCTGATCACCATAGACTCTTGCTATCACACGAGCTACTTCACCTGTCTCCTCTGTAAGGATGAGTCCGTTGGTGAGGGGGGAGAAATATCCTCCTCCGGTAGTGGTGATCCAGCGATCAACGGTCGACTGAAGCTCTTTCAGAGTCATTTGGATTCCTTTGCCAGACGCTCAAGAAGGTGACGGGTCGCACCTACAAGCTGGGAATCACCTCCATTGAGGATTTCTTCTGGAGTGTTGTAGATAAGGACGTCGGGGTTGAGCTGAACATTTTCAAGAGCCTTTCCATTGATGTCGGCGTTGGTAACCTGAGGAATACCGAACATAATGGTAGGATCAATCTGATATTCCCACCACACAGCGGTCATGGTGCCGGGAATGGGAGCACCTACGATATCACCGAGCTTGAGGGTCTGGTAGGCGTAGGGGGCACCGTAACCATCGGAATAGTTGGCTTCGTTGACAAGCATTACCGAAGGCTTGTACCACTGGCTGAAGGGCTCACTTCCGATGTAGCGGCCACGGGGGGTGAATCGTGTGTACTCCTTGCCGTTCATAAGCACGGCAAGATCATTGTGGAGCCATCCGCCACCGTTGTAACGGGTATCGACGATGATAGCGTCGGCATTGCGATGGAGACCGAGCATTTCGTCATAGATCTGACGGTAGCTTGGAGAATTCATGCCGGATACATGCACGTATCCCACTCTGCCGCCGCTGACACTGTCGACGATAGCACGGTTGCGCTCAACCCAGCGACGATAGAGCAGGTTGGACTGTGCACCGGAAGAAATGGGCTTGACGGTGACATCGGCAACTTTGCCTGATGACTTTTTGACAGTGAGATGCGTGACTTTGCCTGTCTTGCCTTCGAGGAGGGGGAAATAGTCGGCACCGGGTTCGATGGTGTTGCCGTCAATGGCAAGGATAATATCACCGGCTTCCACATCTGCGCGCTTGTCGGCGAGGGGACCTCCTTTCACCACTTCCTTAATCTTAAGACCTTGTCCGTCGTAACTTTCATCATAGAATGCACCGAGCACGGCAACAGGATAGTTGGCTCCGGCGGGATAATAGCGGCTTCCGGTGTGGGAAGCGTTGAGTTCACCGAGAAGTTCGCTAAGCATGACAGCCATGTCGTAATTATTGTTGATGTAAGGAAGGAAGCGCTCATACTGAGTGCGGTAGCCATCCCAGTCAACGCCATGGAGATTTTCGTCGTAGAACTTGTCCTTGACCTGTTGCCATACATGACCGTAGATGTAGTCGCGGCGTTCGGCGGGACGGAGAGTCACGTCGGCTGAGAAATTGATGTTGTCGCGTTTTCCACCAGGAATAGCCACGGTGGAAAGATTGTTACCGGCAATGTAGAGTTTGTCGGCTTTCTTGTCGGTGGAGATTGATCCGAAGCCTATACCCTTGTGGAGTGACTTCATGTCGCCTTTCTTAAGATCGACTGCCCAGAGATCGCCACCCTGATCGTAGGAAGCGATGTAGTAGAGATTCTCGCCCTTTTTGTCGACATAGTGATCGCCGAGACGTGAGGAGGAGCGTGTGAGGCGTTTTACGCGATATTTTGCGTTTTCAAGGTCAAATTCAAGAGGCTGGACAGATTTATCCTTCTTATCGGCTGCCTTATCGGAGCCTTTTTTACCTTTCTTGTCCTTTTTATCAGCTTTATCGGTTTCTTCCTTTTTATCGGAATCTTTCTTTTTATCGAGAAGAGCGACTTCTTCTTCCGACATGTTGAAGCGATCGAAAGCGTCAGCGTCGAAGAACATAATGTAGACGTCGCTTTCCGCTCCCCAGCTGCCATGACTGCGGTAACCGGCGCGGTCGCTTTCCCATGTCATAGCCTTACCGTCGAGTGCCCAGTGGGGATTACCGTCGCTATATCCTGAATTGGTGAGATCGACAACTTTTGAGCCATCGGCTGCCACAAGGGCGATGTCCTTGTTGTTCCATCCTCCTATTCCGATGTAATCGGCAAGCAGCCAGCGGCTGTCGGGACTCCATGTGAACGTGATGTCGCCGTCGGTGTAGGAATAGTTGTACTTGCCGTCGAGGGCGGTGTTGACCTTGCGGGAATCCATGTCAATGACACGCAGCTCAGTACGATCTTCAAGGAATGCCACTTTCTTGCCGTCGGGGGAGAAAGCAGGCTGGAAGGCAGTGCGCCCGTCGGCACGGTAGAGGGGCTCCTCAACAATTTCGGTGGCATAGGTGAAGGAATCCTCGTTGTTGTTGGCACGACGTGCGATGAATAGCTGCCAGATGCCGTCGCGCTCGCTATCGTAGACAAGCGACTTGCCATCGGGTGAGAAAGTCACGACACGTTCCTGAGCGTCGGTGTCGGTGATACGCTTTGTGGTGTTGTACTTTGTAGAGGTGACATATACGTCGCCGTTGAGGATAAAGGCGATTTCCTCGCCGTCGGGGCGTACGCTCACGGAAGATGCTCCGCGTGTGCGGACAGTCTTGGTGGATGCGGGCTGATATAGGTCGGCATTGATGGTGACGGGCATTTTGACAGGATCGGAACCTGGGGTAAGAGTGTAAATCTCACCGTCCTGGCTGAAGGCGAGCCGGCGTCCGTCGGCGCTTGCCGAGAGATGACGCACGGGATTGCCCTTGAATGATGTGAGGCGGGTCTTGCCGGATCCGTCGAGTGAAGAACGGTAGACGTTGCTGGTGCCATCTTCCTCGCTGAGATAGTAGAATGAATCGGCGGAAGATCCGTCCCAACGTGGATTCTGATCCTGACCGTCGAATGAGGTGAGCTTGCGGAAGGAACTCTTGCGCATGTCGGATGAAGAGGGGTTGATGAGCCAGATATCGGCGGTGCCGGATGAATGCTCGTGCTTGCGGAGTTCATCTTCCAATCCCTTACGGTCCTGATAGAGGATGCGTCCGTCGGGAGCCACGCTCACGGAGTTCATGGGGATGGACAGGAAGATACGGGGGCGTCCGCCATTTACGTCGACGGTGTAGGTCTGCCCGAGGAATGCGCCCTGACTGTAAGCGTTGTCGGGCATTACGGAGGATGAGAAGATGATGGTGGAGGGATCGAGGAATGCGCGGGGGGTTTCGCTGCCGCTGTTGGTGGTGAGACGGCGCGGGGTGCCTCCTTCGGCATCGACGATGTAAATGTCGAGGGATCCTTCACGGTCGCTGGCAAATGCTATGGACTTACCGTCGGGACTCCAGATGGGTGCGGTGTCGTAGGCGGGGTCGGAAGTGATTCGCGTGGCAGTACCGCCTGAGTAGGGGATTGTGTAGATATCGCCTTTATAGGTGAAAGCTACTTTGGAACCGTCGGGGGATACGGCGGTGTTGCGGAGCCAGAGGGGCGACGACTCGACGGCAGCCGATGCCAAGGAAGCGGAGGCGGCGATTGCGGCGAGTGAAAGGATTATTTTCTTCATTGTTGCTGAATGTGATTTATTTCAAGCTAAAAATTGCTTGATACTATTGTAAGCTACAAAGTTAAAAAAAATCGGCAACAATCGGCACTACAATGAAAAAATATTTTTTAAGATAGCAAAAGATTACAGAAAATCAGCGGGAGGAGCGTGTGAGGCGAGCGGTGATGGCTGAGGTGATGAGTGTGATGACTACAATGGTGGCTGTCACGGCGAGAAGGTCGAGGGGGCGGAAGCGCACGGGGTAGGTGTCGATGGAAAGGAGGGAGGGATCGGAAGCCGTGAGACGGATGAATCCTCCCCACTGCTGAGCAAGGACAAGGATGGTGCCGAGCAACATTCCGGCAATTCCTCCCGCCAGACAGATAAGACGGCTTTCGGTGACGAATACGGAGCGGACAAAGCGGGAGGTGGCTCCCATGGCGCGGAGGAGGCGTGCATTATCTTTTTTCTCAATAATAAGCATCGACATGGTGGAAATGATGTTGAAGGACGCTATGAGGAGAATAAAGACGAGCATGGAGAACGTGACCCATTTCTCTACGGCGATCATGCGGAATGACACCTGACGTAACTCCAGTAGAGTGAGAGCCCTGACGTCAGGGGGAAGGAGGGGGGAGATGATGGTGGAGAG
>CAMWPM010000051.1 GCA_947176235.1 uncultured Bacteroidales bacterium
GTTAGGAGTTAGGAGTTAGGAGTTGGGGAGGGAGATTTCGGGGTGGGCGGTACGAATCTTTTTGGTCAGTTTGGCAACGACTTGTGCGTAGGCGTGGCGGATCAGGGATCGGATGAGGTCGTCGGAAAGAGAGCCACGGAGGCGATGCTGGTTCCAGAATCTTTTGCACCAGTGGTAGGCGGGATCGATATCGACGTATTGCTCGCGTAGCTCGATGGCGTAGTCGGGGTCGCATTTGAGCGTGAGGTATGGTTCGCCATCGAGGTTAAGTGCGGCGAATATTTTACCGAAGAGGCGAAAAACGAGGAGTCCTTCGCCGAAAGGCATGTCCTCGGTGACGAGCGGAAGAGACAGGCAGTAGTCGCGGGAAGATTCAATGTCCATGTTGGGAGTCGGGAGTTAGGAGTTGGGAGTTGGGAGGGTGAGAGATGGAATTGAGGTCAAAGGTAGGGAAAAAGCGGGATAATTGCAATCGGGCGAGGGGGTAAGATTGCGGGGAATTGGAGAAAAGTGGTAAATTTGAGAAATTTTTCGGTTGAGAGGGGTTAGGAAAAAGGGAAGAGTGGTTTTATAAAAGTGTATGACAACGGTAAAGGACATAGAACAATTATTCAAAAGCAATTACAGAACGCTGCTTATCCTTGCTAACCGACTGGTGCATGATGAGGACGAGGCGAGGGACATTGTGCACGATGTCTTTGCCAAACTCCTTACGGAAGACCAGAGGGAAGTGACACCTGCGTACCTCGCGAACGGAGTGAGATACGCCTGCCTTAACCTCATCAGGAATAGGTCGGTGCGAGAACGGTTCAAGAATCTGTATGCTCTGGACACGTCGGAACTTTCCGATGATGAGTGGCCCGACGAGACTACAATCAACATGCTGAATGAAATCGTGGACGGACGACTGACGGAGCAATGCCGAAGGGTGGTGAAACTGCGATTCGGGTCGCGTCTGAGCTACCGTGAAACGGCAGAGGAACTGGGCATAAGCGAAACGGCTGTCTACAAGCATCTGCGTCATGCACTAAACGTAATAAGACAAACTCTCAACGAAAAATGAAGGACTATACTGACAAACTACTGGACGCTCTCGATCATTCGGAGCAACTGACGGATGCAGAACTTGACGCTCTGCTTCAAAATGAGGAGGCGAGGGATCTATATGGCATAGTGAATAAAACGGCGGATGCCCTGACGGAGACTCCGGAACCTGATGTGGAGAAGGAGTGGGAGCATTTCTGTGCCCTGTACGGAAAACGGCAGCCAATTATCATTCGGCTGATATCCGGGCGCCATGCAGCTGCCGCGGCAATAGCGGGCGTGGTGTCGCTTGTAGCAGTAGCCACGACAATCGGCATCAGACTTGCGCAGAACGACCGAAATACTGATTCAGACAGCAATATCACCAAAGAAGCGGTGACGATAAATGCGTCCTTGACTATAGTCGCACCTGACACTGTGAGAATAGCGGATGAACGGGGCGATTACACCACCGTATTCAAGGACGAGAGGCTTGACCGGATTCTACCTGTGATCGGAAGATATTACGGAAAGGAGGTCAGGATAAAAAATCCGGAAACAGGGAATCTGCGTCTTTTCTTCAAGTGGGATGAACAACTCACGATTGAGGAAATCGTCGATCAACTGAACAGTTTTGACCAGATCAGCATCAAATATGATGACAAGACCTTAAATGTGGAGTAACGATGAGACGCCTGATAATGCTGATAGTGGCTGCCGTCGGTACGGCAGTCATGTACGCCGCCACGTACAATTACAAGTTCACGTCGACCAAGCTTTCGGATGCGTTGAGCCGTATAGCTGAGGATCACCGCGGACTTAGGCTTAACTTCATATACAACGAGCTCGAGAATTACAGGACTTCGGCAACAGTGGATACAGAAGATGCGTACGAACTGCTGAGACAGACGGTTGGATATAACCCCGTGACGGTGACGGTGCGTAACGGCCGCTTCTATGTCGAGGCACTGCAGAAGGGGAAGTACGTCTATACCGGGCTTGTGGAAGGTTCGGACGGAAAGCCTGTGGAGGCTGCGACGGTGATGCTTCTCTCTCCGAAGGATTCGACTGTGGTGACCTATGGAATAACGGATGAAGAGGGACGATTCGGCATCCCGTGCGACAAGACGGACGTCATGGCGAAACTGACGTGTCTGGGCTATATGCCAAGGTATGTGGATGTGGCGGGCTACTCGCTCGGGACAATCATAATGGAGGTGATGCCGGTGAGCCTTCGTAAACTGGAAGTGGACGCGGACTATACGGAGGTGTATCCCGACAAGTCGGTCTACGTCCCGACGTCACGCCAACGAAATTCGTCGCAGAACGGAATCGACCTTCTGCGAGCCATGGCGATCCCTCAGATCAGGGTGTCGCTTGCCGACAACAGCGTCAGCACGTTGACAAATCAGGAGGTCAAAATCTATATCAATTACGTGGAGGCCACTCCGGAAGCTCTGGCAGGGATGAGGATGGCTGACGTGAAGAGAGTGGAATACTACACAACGCCGTCGGATCCACGCTTCATGGGAAACAGAAATGTGATCAACTTCACGGTACAGGAATACGAATACGGCGGATATACAAAGGTGTCGGGGTACGAAACATTTCTGACGGGGCTTTCAAGCAACGTGTCGGTCTACTCGAAATTCGCCTACAAAAAGATGACTTACGATCTCTATGCGGGGAGTGCAAACACCTCAAACCGACACTCAGGATCGACAACAAGGAGCCAGTTCAGACTGTTACAGAATGACGGAGAGCCGCAGGTGATTGACCGGGAGGAGGCAACCACCAAGTCGAGAAAGGAGAATGACCGCTACCCGATTTCGCTCAGAGCGACTTATACAGGTGAGAAATTCCAGGCAAGCAATACCGTTGGACTGACAATCAACAATACTCCCTGCAATAATCAGGAGGGACGGCTCAGATATGAGCCTTCACTGACTGAGGGAGGAAACAATGAGTTTAGCAACAAATTTTCAAACCGCAGCAAAACCGGTGTATACAGCGGATCATGGGCATGGACGCTACCGAGGAACTTCTCACTGACAGCTACCCCTAACGGATATTATTCGAGGACGAAGCAGCGTGGAATCTATGGGAGTTCAGCACTGGAAGCACCAATCATGACGGATGCAGACGAGAGGTCGTACGGACTGCATGTAGCGGCAGTTGGGCAGAAGATCATATCCGGAGTACACTATCTGATAGTGAGAGGATTTGCCGGAAGCGACAATTACAAGGTGAGTTACAGCGGATCGAGCCCAGCAACAGACAGAATCAAGGAGAACTACGAAGGCGGGTCGTTCTGCTACGGTTACTACGCCGATAAGGTCTATGCAGATTTTCTTGTGGGCATAAGTTCGCGGCAACATACAACCAACACTGAGAAGATGGATGACACGTACCCGTTCGGTCAGATGAGCTTCGGGTGGTCGCCTAACCGAAAACACACGCTGAACGGCTATCTGGTGGTGTCGAAGGAACCGATGGAGTCGGATCATAAAAGCCGTAACATCATCCGACAAAACGAACTGCTCTACTACACCGGAAATCCGATATTGAAAAATTCCCGTAACGTGATGGGGTCGGTGAGCTATACGTGGGTGCCGACGCAATGGCTGACCGTGTCACCGATGGTGGCGTTCTACATGACATTTGACAGGGAAGTGCCGGTGTACTCGCTTTACGATGACGGCAGGGCAATACTGCGCAGATACGAGAATGACGGCGATCATTACCGCACGACTACAGCACTGACAGTGACGGCTAACCTTCTGAACCGTTCACTGGTGCTTCAAGCCCGCCCCATGAGGGTATTCACGAAGAGTACCGGTTACTACAATATGTCGTTCAATCCGTGGGCTGTCGAGGCGTCAGCCACCTACTACATGAGTCGGCTATATTTCTCAGTGAATTATCAGAAATACCAAGGTGCACTCTGGACAAATTCGGGTACGATATTCAGAGATTGCAGTCAGTTTCAGCTCAACGCAGGCTGGAGCAAAGAGGACCTGAACGTGAGGGTCGGTATCGCGAATCCCTGGAGATGGAACTGGCACTATTCGTCGACTGAGTTTGTCACGCCCTACTACAGCCAGCGCGTGGATAACAATGCGGTGACAGGTCATTGCAACCTAAGCCTGTCGGTGACTTATACACTCGGCTATGGCAAGAAGGTGAGACGCGGCAATGAGATGGGAGCGCAGGGCGGAGGCAATTCTGCGATCCTGAAGTGAGAGGGGGAAAGGAATGCGGAATTTGGGTGGGGGATGAAATAAAAGGGGGTGGTGGCGCGTTTTCTAAAGTATAGGCTTTTGCATCGGACAGATGTGTTAACATCATTCTGATTGTACCGATATATTAAACTTGATTGTTCCGCAATATTTCACTCCTTAAATAAAATTATGCCGCTGCCATCACACCTCAACTCAGATCCTCATGCCACTTCGAAGCTCTCGGACTGCAAAGTAGTGGAAGTGCCTGAATTCCCTGACGAATCGGGGAATCTTACGGTAGTAGAGAACGGTAAAAGTGCTCCTTTCGACTTCTGCCGGGTGTTCTATCTTCACGGGATGCCGGAATGGTCGGTGAGGGGGAGTCACTCGAAGTTTGAATGTCATCAGTTGATCCTTGCGATCAACGGCGGATGTGACATTGACGTGACTGACGGTGCAGGGACGGAAACATATCACCTCGACCGCTCAAACATGGGGCTCGTGGTGCCTCCCGGAATATGGTGTGACCTGAAGAATTTCAGCCCCGGCGTCGTGGTGCTTGTGCTGGCGGACACTCCCTACAGCGAGGAGGATTACGTGAGATCGCGCGAGGAATTCGATGCTCTGACTGCACATAAGCGGACGAAATGAAGCGCTATCCTTTCTGCAAGCTGGGCGAGGTGAATGCGCCTTACCGTGAGGCGATAGCCGAGGCGATGATGCGTGTGCTTGACTCGGGTCGATACGTGGGCGGGGGTGATGTGTCGGCTTTCGAAGACGCCGTAGCCCGCCTGACCGGAGCGAAACACGCGGTGGGGACGGGAAACGGACTTGATGCGCTACGCCTGATATTCCGCGCTCTGATCCAGACAGGGAGGCTCAAGCCCGGCGACGGTGTGGCTGTCCCTGCCAACACTTACATCGCTTCGATGCTTGCGGTGAGTGACAACGGACTGCGCATCGTGGCGGTGGATGCTGATGCCCACACGCTGCTCATAGATCCTGCGGCACTTGAAAAGGCGGCGGGGGACGAGACGGTGAAGTGCCTGCTGACGGTTCATCTCTACGGCCGTACTGCCTGGAACCGGGAAATCGCGGAGACGGTGAAACGTCACGATCTGATCGTGGTGGAGGATGCGGCTCAGTCAATAGGATCGGAATCGGACGGCACGCCGGGAGTGAACGGGGGAACGGTGAGCGGGCATTTAGGACATGCCGCGGCTTTCAGTTTCTACCCGACAAAAAATCTTGGGGCTTTGGGTGACGGAGGAATGGTGACAACGGATGACGAGGAGCTTGCCAAAACGGTGAGGGCGCTTGCCAACTACGGCAGTGACCGCCGCTACCACAACATATACAAGGGGCTTAACAGCCGACTTGATCCTCTCCAAGCCGCAATATTGCTGGCAAAGCTTCCCGGACTGGAGACGGAGAACGAGCATCGGCGCCGGTTGGCGACAATCTACGACCGCCATATCACCAATCCGCTCGTGAAGAAACCTTCTCAACCTGCATACGAGCGGGAATCGGTGTGGCATCAGTACGTGATTCTCTGCCCTCACCGTGATGCCCTGCGGGAGCACCTCGCGAAACGCGGGGTGGAGACGGACATTCACTATCCAGAGGCACCGCATCAACAGCCTTGCTACCGGGATGAGATAGGGGGTGAGCTGAGGGTGACGGAGCGGATAGCGCGTGAAGCGGTGTCGCTTCCGATCACGCGATGCACGACGGAGGAGGATGCGAGGGAGATAGCGGAAATTATCGATGAGTTGAGAGTTGAGAGATGAGAGATGAGAGTGGAGGGATCAATGTTGGGCAATTAAAAAGGGCGATGTGCCGGTGAGACATATCGCCCTTGAATGATTATCCGGGGATTGGGAAATCAGAATTTGCCTTTGAGGACGTCGATTGCGCCTTTGTAGTCGGGCTCGTGGGTGATCTCGCGTACGAGGTCGCTGTAGATGACATTGCCAGCTGGGTCAATGATGATGACTGCGCGGGCAAGGAGTCCGTTGAGGGGACCGTCGACGATCTGCAGACCATAGTTCTGGGAGAACATGGGAGAACGGAATGCTGATGCGGCCTCAACTTTGTCGATACCTTCGACTGTGCAGAAACGCGACATGGCAAAGGGAAGATCCATTGACACGCAAAGCACTTCGGTGTCCTTAAGGTCGGCAGCCTCCTTGTTGAAGCGACGCACGGAAGCGGCGCAGACGGCTGTGTCGAGGCTGGGAAATACGTTGAGCACAAGTTTCTTGCCACGATAATCGGCAAGCTTTACTTCCTTCATGTCCTTGGTGACAAGGGTGAAATCGGGAGCTTTGGAGCCGACAGCGGGGATGGATCCGTAGGTGTGGCAGGGTGTTTCGTTGAAATAGATAGTTTCCATGATTAATTGTGTGTCTTTTTTTCAGTCCTTTCGGGGACTATCGGGGGGTTAGAAGAATAAATCACATTGCGGCGATCGCCGTCTTCTGTATAACAAGCGAAGTGATGTCTTTGTTGTAGCCCATGATGACATCGCTGACATTTCCGTCGGCAGAGACGATGATGGTGGCGGGGAACTGTGATATACCACAGTCGCGGACCATTGAACGCCCGTTGATAAGGGCGTGTTCACCGGGGTTGACCGATCCGATCAATGCCTCTACGGTGTCGACATTGTTGGTGACGAACACCCATACTATGTCGGCTGCCACGGGTATAGACCCGGCAGCCTTGCGGACGGCGGAGATCATGTCGGGGGTGGACGCCACGGATGGATCAAGGACAACAAAGATGGTGGGAGCACGGAACGGCTCGCCACGATGATGGGCGTAGCGCTCGCCGGTAGTGGTGGGGAGAGCGATGGCGGGGAGGGGGGTGCCCGCGAGGTTTTCGAGGCGGAAGTTGCTTTCGCGGAAACGCTCGAAGACGTCGGGATAGCGTGCGATCAATTCTTCCTCGGATGCGACGGGGGAAGAGGGGACGGCGGCGGAATCGTAGCGGACGGAAACTATCTGCTCACTGATTGTGCCGGGGCTTGATTCGATCTCAAGAAATACGGGGCGACCGGTGGCGGCATCGAAGACGTAGACGATGTTGCGGGCTGTGTAGCCGTTAACTTCCTGTTTTCCTTTGATGACAGATGCGGGAAGCCCGTTGAAGACAGTGTCGGGGTAGACGCGAAGGGAGTAGGTGGAATCGGCTTCCATCGCCTGAATCTCGTCGGCGAGCATGGACGGGAGGAGATTCTGGAATTGGGATGAGCGATGGATGGGGGGATTTATGGCAGTGAAGGGGATGGAATCCCACTGCATGTGGTACTCCTGAAGGCGGTTGTCGCGGTAGCGGTAAAGGTTGCCGTCGAAGTAGGCGGAGAATCCGCGGCTCTCGCCGGATGGCGTGGACAGTGTCCAGTCGATGATGAAGCGGTCGCCGAGGAGGGGATCGGTGGAATCGGATTCGGATGTGAGAGCCACACCATAGAGCACTTCGCCGTCGTTGCCTTGAGGAAGCTGGACCTCAAACGAGGCGTCGGCACAGTAGGCAGTGGCAGCCGAACGGACTTTTTCGGCGATTAATGATGCGGGGGTCTGTGCCGAAAGGGAAAATGCTAATCCAATAAGTGCAGATACAGATATAAATAAGCGCATGGGGAGTTAGGAGTCAGGAGTTAGGAGTTAGGAGTTAGGAGTTAGGAGTCAGGAGTTAGGATTCAGGAGTCAGGAGGGAGACGCCGGAGATGTCGGTGAGGCGGGAGGTGAGGCGTGGGAGGGAGTCGAGGCGGGTGACGAGGGTCATGGCGCAGGTGTTGTCGAACTGTTGGGATGCGATGCGGACATCGGGGTCTTTGGCGAGGCGCATCACGTCGTTCATGACCACATAGGGGAAGGTGAATGACACTGAGCCTTCTTCGTGCCGCTCGACAATCTCGGCAGCGTCGATAGCATCGCGGGCAGCCTCACGATAGGCAACGATGAGTCCGGATGTGCCGAGCTTGATCCCGCCGAAATAACGGACGACGATGATGACGATGTTGGTGAGTCCGGCGGAGTTGATCTGTCCGAGAATCGGCTTTCCGGCAGTGCCTGACGGCTCTCCATTGTCGGAGGAGAGGAATTCGGTGCGGGCAGTGCCGATCATGTAAGCCCAACAGACGTGTCGGGCGTCGAAATGTTTCTTCGAGATCTCGGCGATGCGTGCCTTAGCCTCGGCGGCGGAGCCGACGGGGAAAGCGTAAGAGATGAACCGGCTCATCTTCTCACGCAACAGCCCCTGAGCAGGGGCTGTGATGGTGAGGAAGGTATCAGCCACCGAAGTTGTCGTAGTGGATGTTGGCAGGGTCGACGCCGAGGGAGTCGAGCATGCCGTTGACGGCAGCACTCATCGGACCGGGACCGCACATGTAGTACTCGATGTCCTCGGGTGAGTCGTGATCCTTGAGGTAGGTGTCGTAGATGACCTGGTGGACGAATCCGGGGGTGTACTTGACTCCGGCGGCATCGGCAGCGGGGTCGGGACGGTCGAGGGCAAGATGGAACTTGAAGTTGGGGAACTCTTTCTCAAGCTTCAGGAAGTCGTCGAGGTAGAATACTTCGTTGAGCGCGCGTGCGCCGTAGAAGTAGTTCATCTTGCGATCGGTTGTCTTAAGTGTCTTGGTGAGGTGCATGATCTGGGCGCGGAGAGGAGCCATACCGGCACCTCCGCCGATCCACATCATTTCGTTCTTAGTGTCATAGATGGGATGGAAATCACCGTAGGGTCCGCTCATGATCACCTTGTCGCCGGGCTTGAGGGTGAAGATGTAGCTTGAAGCGATACCGGGCATCACGTCCATGAATCCTACTTCGGGCTTGGGCTTCATGGGGGGAGTGGCGATGCGGACGGTGAGCATTATGCGGTCACCTTCGGCGGGATAGTTAGCCATGGAATAGGCGCGTACGGTAGTCTCGGTGTTGACGCACTTGAGACTGAACAGACCGAATTTCTCCCAGGAAGGCAGATACTCGGGACCGATCGATGCCTTGTCGATGTCCTTGTCGTAGTCCATCGAGAATGGGGGAATCTTGATCTGTGCGTAGGAGCCGGGCTCAAAGTTCATGTGCTCGCCGGGAGGAAGCGCGACGATAAATTCCTTGATGAATGTGGCGACGTTGTTGTTGGATATTACTTCACATTCCCATTCCTTGATGTCGAGGACTGAAGCAGGGACGTTGATGGCAATGTCATTTTTCACCTTCACCTGACAGGCGAGACGCCAGTTGTCCTTGATCTCGCGGCGGGTGAAATGGACGGTCTCGGTGGGGAGAATCTCTCCGCCCCCTTCGGTGACCTGCACCTTGCACTGTCCGCAGCTACCCTTGCCTCCGCATGCCGAGGGAAGGAAAATGTTCTGGTCGGCGAGTGTGGACAGAAGGGGCTTCCCGGAGGGTGCCGTGACATCGGTGTCGCCGTTGATAATGATCTTGACGTCGCCCGACGACACGAGATACTTCTTAGCAACGAGAAGAACCGCAACGAGGAGGAGAGTGATGAGAAGGAAGATGCCGACACCCGCGATTAGGGTGAGGGACATGACCGAAGCGATGATTAAAGCAGGGATATAGGTCATGATGATGAATTACAGTTTAATGCCGAGGAAGCTCATGAATGCGATGCCCATGAGAGCCGTGACGATGAATGTGATGCCGATACCGCGGAGAGGTGCGGGGATGTTGGAGTAGGTGGCGAGTCGCTCACGGATAGCAGCGACAGCCGTGATGGCGAGGAGCCATCCGATGCCCCATCCGCCACCGGCGCAGATAGCGGTCCAGACCGAGGGGAAATCGCGCTGCTGCATGAATAGGGATCCGCCGAGGATGGCACAGTTGACGGCGATGAGCGGGAGGAAGATGCCGAGTGAGGCGTAGAGCGAGGGGCTATACTTCTCGACAGCCATCTCGACGAGCTGCGTCATTGATGCGATGACAGCAATGAACATGATGAGTGAGAGGAAGCTGAGATCGACAGAGGCAAGCTCAGGGTCGAGCCATGCGAGTGCGCCAGCCTGAAGGACGTAGGTCTGGAGCAGGTAGTTGATGGGCAGCGTGATGACAAGCATGAATGTGACAGCGATGCCGAGACCGAAGGCAGTCTTTACATTCTTGGACACAGCCAGGAATGAACACATGCCCAGGAAGTAGGCAAAGATCATGTTGTCGACGAAAATCGAACGTATGAAAATATTGAAGTTTTCCATATCGGAATAGCGTTACAACGTTATAACTCGGAGTGATTATTTTTCCTGAAGATCAGGATTGAGGGCACGCTGTACCCAGATGATGCACGCAACCACGATGAGGGCCATGGGGGGTAGGATCATCAAGCCATTGTTGACGTAGCCGGCGTCGTAGAACGACTGAGGCACGACCTGATAGCCGAGGAGAGTGCCGGATCCGAGAAGCTCGCGGAAGAATCCGACGATGATGAGGATAATGGCGTAGCCTGCACCGTTGCCGATACCATCGAGGAACGACGGCCAGGGCTTATTGCCCATAGCGAAGGCTTCGAGACGTCCCATGAGAATACAGTTGGTGATGATAAGCCCGATGAAAACGGAGAGCTGCTTGGCGACGTCGTAGGCGTAGGCTTTGAGAAGCTGATTAACGATTACGACGAGACCGGCGACTACCACGAGCTGGACGATGATGCGGATGTTGGTCGGAATAGTGTTGCGCATCAGGGAGATGATGACGTTGGAGAACGCGAGGACGGCAATTACGGAGAGCCCCATGACGATGGCGGGCTCAAGCTTGGCGGTGACAGCGAGGACGGAGCAGATGCCGAGCACCTGGACGACCACGGGATTGTCTTTGGCGAGCGGGTTGAGGAAAACCTTCTTGTTATCTAATTTTTCAGCCATGGCAGTTAACGATTACGGAGAGTTTCAAGGAATGCGCGGTAGGGTGAAAGACAGTTGGAGAGCATTGTTGCCACCCCTTTTGAAGTGATGGTGCCTCCGGATACGCCGTCGACGTAGTCTTCGTCGCCGAGGGGTCGCTGTCCGGCTTTGACAACGGTGACAGGGATGAAGCGGTCAGCCTTAAACATCTGCTTGCCTTCAAACTGGTCGGAGAACGCCGGTTTCTCGATTTCGGCTCCGAGACCGGGAGTCTCGCCTTCGTGGGCGAAGTAGGCTCCATAGACCGTGGAGCCGTCGTCGTCCATGGCTACGTAGCCCCAAATGGGACCCCAGAGTCCGGCGCCATAGACCGGGAGGATGTATTTGATCTGTTCGCCGGGGAGGGTGCACTCATAGACGGGGAGCTGCCGCTCGGTGTCGGGGAGCTTTGCCTGGGCGGAAACATTGACAGAGAAAGCGTCGTCGCCGATGATCTCACCCTCGGAGTTGACGACTATCTGGCGGGTGACATAGCGGGAGAAGTCGGCGCTGACCTCGCCGGGGGCGGGGACGATGCGGACGGAAGCGAGAATCTGCTTCATCTTGTCGGCGTCGGCGTTTGCCTGCTGTCGGGAACTGAGGGACATGGCGGTGAAAGCAAGGACGGCTCCAACCACCACGACAAGAACTATGATGTAGATTACAGTGTAGGTGTTGCTCTGCTTATTCATGACTGTAACTGGGGATTAAGCGGTGAGACGGCGCTGACGGCGACGGATGTTGGCGCGGACGACACACCAGTCGATGAGCGGAGCAAAGGCGTTCATGAGCAGGACTGCGAGCATTGCGCCTTCGGGATAGCCGTTGTTGTAGACTCGGATGAGGATGGCGATGACACCGACGAGGAATCCGTAGATGTACTTACCGATTTCGGTGCGTGCGGCAGTGACGGGGTCGGTCGCCATGTAGACGGCGGCAAATGCAAAGCCTCCGAGGCAGATCTGATCAAGGGGGGTCAGCATTGAAGCGGGGTAGAGGGGCGTGGCGCAGAGATGAGCGACGGACGCCATGCACAGACCTCCGGCAAATACGGATACAACGATCTTCCAGCTTGCGATACCGCAGAGAAGGAGAATGACGGCACCGATGAGGATGAATAGAGTGGAGGTCTCGCCAAAAGATCCGGGAATGAGTCCGAGGAAGGCATCCCATGTGGAAATCGGCTGTCCGTTGACACCGACGATGCTCAGCGCTTCACCTGCCTGAGGCGAAGCTACGGCAATCTGGCCGAGCGGGGTGGCACCGGTGAATCCGTCGGGGACAGTGCCACCGATACCGAGGATGGGCTGAGTGGGGACGAAAACCTTGTCGCCGCTCATCTGGGAGGGGTAGGCAAAGAAGAGGAATGCGCGCGTGACAAGGGCGACGTTGAAGATGTTGTAGCCCGTGCCACCGAACACTTCCTTGACGAAGATTACGGAGAAGGCTGTAGCGACGGCAATCATCCAAAGCGGAGTCTCGATGGGGCAGATGAGGGGGATCAGAATGCCGGTGACGAGAAATCCTTCCTGTATCTCTTCGCGGCGCCATTGAGCTACGACGAACTCGATGCCGAGACCGACGACGTAGGCGACGACGATGCGGGGGAGGACGGCGAGGAAGCCGTAGAGCATCATAGTGAAGAATGGGAATGTGGCGTTGCCAGCGGCGAGCCAGTGCTGGTAGGCGGTGTTGTACATGCCGAACAGGAGGCAGGGGAGGAGAGCGAGGACTACGATAATCATGGTGCGCTTGGAGTCCATGCTATCGTGAATCTGAGCTCCGACACGCCCGGCTGTGGTGTTGGGCGTGAACAGGAACGTCTCAAAGCCGTCGAACACAGACTGGAAAGCGTGGAACTTTCCGCCAGGCTCGAAGTTGGGCTTTATCTTGTCGAGATAATTTCTTAACGATTTCACGTTGGATTAGATGTTGTGATAAAAGACAAATCGGGTGGAAGGGGAATCAGCGGAGTTCGTCGCGGAGATAGTCGAGACCTTCGCGGACGATGCGCTGAAGCTCAAGCTTGGATGTGTCGACGTACTCGGCGGCGGCGAAGTCCTCGGGTGCGACTTCGTAGATTCCGAGGGATTCCATGCGGTCAATGTCGCGTGAGATGATCGCCTTTATGAGATACTCAGCCATGATGTCCATGGGGAGAACCTTGTCGTACTCTCCGGACATGATGATGGCGCGGCGGCCGCCGTTGATGCGGGCGTCGGGTGAGAAAAGGCGGTTGCGGAGGAAATGACCGGGGAATGTGCGTGACTGGCTCATCTTGCCGGGAGCCATGGATGCCCATCCCATGAACTCAGCCACGTCGTCGCCTTCGGGGATAACCGTGACCTGGCGGTAGGGGTAGCGCAGGTAGCCGTCGATGCCGACGCTTACGCCGGAAAGGACATTGCCGGAGATGACGCGGAGGTGACGGGACGCTGCGTCGGGGGAGAGACGCCCATCAAGGAGGGTGCGGACGGGTGCGCCGGGGAGAGTGCGGACGTAGAGAGGCTTCGTGATTTCAGGACCAGTGACGGCGACCACGACCGACGGGACGAGGTGTCCGGCAAGCATCAGGCGTCCGATGGATGCGAGAATGAGGGCGTCGAGCGTCAGAATGGTCTCACCCTTATTGACAGGGGCAACGTTGGCTGCAAGGACGCCGGCATTGCTGGCGGGATAGCTGCCATTGACGTTGACCATCTCGGCGCCCGGAATGTCGTGGATGGGATTGCGTGAGTCGCGGCCGACGTAGACCTTGCCTTTGGTGATACGCCGCAGCACGGCAACGCCAGCTTCCATGTAACGGAGATCGTCGGAAAGGACGAGGCGGAAGTCGGGGGCGAGGGGAGCGGCATCCCAGGCGGTGACGAACACGTCGCGGATGACAGCGTCGGGGGCGGGGACTACATCATAGGGGCGCTGACGAAGCATAGCCCATAGACCGGAAGAGAGGAGGAGGGCACGAGCTGAAGCATCGTCGGTGATACCGGTTGTGGTGAACTTAACGGGAGCGGGAGCCTCCTGATCAATGTCGATAACAACAGAGAGGAGCTTTCGACGCTCGCCACGAACGACTGCGCTGACCTTGCCGGCGGCGGGTGATGTCACCACTACCGACGGATACGTCTTGTCGTGGAAAAGCGGAGAGCCAACCGAAACGACGTCGCCTTCGCGGACATCGAGCTTCGGGGTTATACCCGGGAAGTCGGCGGGATCAATGGCGACGGACTTGCAGGGAACGTCGACGGGCGCCTCCGGGGCGGTGATTGCACCGAGGAGATTTAGTTCGAGTCCCTTCTTGAGGTTTATGGATTTACTCATTGCAAGAGGAATGGTTAATCAAATGGTATTAATAGCGCAAAGGTATTAAATAGAATCGAGTTAACCAAAGTTATGTAAAAAAATGTGGACGAGGAATTAGAAAAAAGAAAGGGAAAAGGAGCGGGGGCGGAAAAAAAGCGGAATAAATGCAGTGAGAACCAAAAAAAATGCTTACTTTTGCGGGATAAAGCGCAAACGCGTGAAAACCGTCAGATAAACCAATATAAAACCAAATAAACCAAAATAATTTACTTAAAATCTATGAGTAAAGAAAAAAAATTCCTGACCTGTGATGGTAACCAGGCAGCCGCTCACGTCTCCTACATGTTCTCGGAGGTAGCCGCTATCTATCCCATCACACCGTCGTCGACGATGGCAGAATACGTGGACGAGTGGGCAGCCGCAGGCCGCAAGAATATCTTCGGCGAGACCGTGCTTGTCCAGGAAATGCAGAGTGAGGGAGGCGCGGCAGGCGCCGTGCACGGGTCGCTACAGGCCGGAGCCCTTACCACCACTTACACAGCGTCGCAGGGTCTGCTGCTGATGATCCCGAACATGTACAAGATCGCGGGCGAGCAGCTTCCCTGCGTATTTCATGTATCGGCACGTACGATTGCCTCGCATGCTCTGAGCATCTTCGGTGACCACCAGGACGTAATGTCGGTGCGTCAGACCGGCTTCGCAATGCTTGCAGAAGGCTCAGTACAGGAAGTGATGGATCTGGCAGGTGTGGCACATCTTGCAACGATCAAGTCGCGCATTCCTTTCGTGAACTTCTTTGACGGATTCCGCACGAGCCATGAGATCCAGAAGATCGAAATGCTCGACACCGACGACCTCGCTCCGCTTCTGGACCGCGAGGCAGTGGAGGACTTCCGCCGCCGCGCCCTGACGCCTGACGCTCCCGTAGCCCGCGGCATGGCAGAGAACGGCGACGTGTTCTTCCAGCACCGCGAGGCCTGCAATCCTCAGTATGAGGCAGTGGCAGACATCGTGGAGGACTACATGAACAAGATTTCCGAAATCACGGGCCGCAAGTACGGTCTGTTCAACTACTACGGCGCACCTGACGCAGAGCGCGTGATCATCGCCATGGGTTCAGTGACCCAGGCTGCCGAAGAGGCAATCGACGCACTCGTAGCGAAGGGTGAGAAGGTGGGTCTGGTGGCAGTGCACCTGTACCGTCCGTTCTCAGCCAAGCATTTCCTTGCAGCCGTTCCTGCTACAGCCAAGCGTATCGCCGTGCTTGACCGCACGAAGGAGCCGGGTGCTAACGGTGAGCCTCTGCTGCTCGACGTGAAGGACTGCTTCTACGGCAATCCGGACGCTCCGCTGATCGTGGGCGGCCGCTACGGTCTGGCATCGAAGGACACCACCCCCGCACAGATCATCGCCGTATTCGAAAATCTCGCTCTCCCGCAGCCGAAGGACAAATTCACTCTCGGCATCGTAGATGACGTGACTTTCACTTCGCTTCCCCTCAAGGAAGAGATCGCCCTGGGTCACGCAAGCACATACGAAGCCAAGTTCTACGGCTTAGGCGCAGACGGCACCGTGGGTGCAAACAAGAACTCGGTGAAGATCATCGGTGACAACACGAACAAATACTGTCAGGCTTACTTCGCCTACGACTCGAAGAAGTCGGGCGGCTTCACCTGCTCGCACCTCCGTTTCGGTGATTATCCCATCCGTTCGACCTATCTGGTGAACACACCCAACTTCGTGGCATGTCACGTACAGGCTTATCTGCACATGTACGACGTGACCCGCGGACTCCGCAAGGGCGGCACATTCCTTCTCAACACGATCTGGGAGGGCGATGAGCTGGCAGCCAACCTTCCCAACAAGGTGAAGCGCTACTTCGCAGCCAACGACATCAAGGTCTACTATATCAACGCAACCAAGATCGCACAGGAAATCGGTCTGGGCAACCGCACCAACACCATCCTGCAGAGCGCATTCTTCCGCATCAC
>CAMWPM010000052.1 GCA_947176235.1 uncultured Bacteroidales bacterium
GGGCGCGATGGGGAGCCTGCGGGTGCGGGCGCGATGTATCTTGCTACGCAAGCGCTAAAGCGATGACGAGTCCCTACTGCAAGCGCAGAAGCTACTCATGGATGTGGGGTATAAAAAAAGCATCCCGGGGATGGGATGCTATAGGTTGAATGTTGAAAGTTGAGGGGGGATTAGTCGTTGGAGAGCTTGGCGGCTGCCTGGCGGGCTTTGTCGGCAAGCTCGTTGGCTGTGGTGGATGCGTTGGCAAGTGTCTCGGCGGTCATCTCTTTGATGGATTCCTTAGCCTGCTCGAATTTGTCGGCAAGGGTGGATTTTGCCTGTGCGATCTGGTCGGCTGCGTTTGCCTGTACGCCGGCAAGCTGATCCTTGGCTGCGGCGATCTTGTCCTGTGCTTCCTGCTTGAGTGCGTCAAGTTTTGACTGTGCGGCGATGCCTGCGGCGTCGGCGGAGATTTCGGCAGCTTCGGCGGATACTTTTGCGGCTGCGTCGGCGATGGTGTTGTTGATGTCCATAGTAGTAGGTGTGGGGGTTAAATGGGTTAATTCAAATGTTTTTTTTCTACTATGATAACGCCGGAGGGAAGGGAAAAGTTTAGGGGGATCAGATGCGGTCGAGGACGGTGGCGACGAGGTCGTGGATGGCGTTGCGGTAGTTGGGGGTGGCGTCGTGGGAGAAGCGGTTGGCGATGATGGAGCAGACGGTCATTGCGCGGTGACCGAGGAGTCGGGCGAGTCCCTGGAGGGGGGCGCTTTCCATTTCGTAGTTGGTGACGCGGCGTCCGTTGAATTCAAACTGCTCGATGCGTGAGTTGAGGTCGGGGTTGGCGAGGGGGAGTCGGAGTTCGCGTCCCTGGGGCCCGTAAAATCCGACGGCGGAGATGGTGTTGCCGCGCACCATGTCGTCGCGCCCGATGAGGCTTACGAGGTCGGGGTCGGCGTCGACGACGTAGGGTTTTGCCCAGAGGGGGTTCCAGCCGACGGACTCGCAGAAGGCGTGCTCGAATGGGAGGTCGGCGACGGAGTTGCGTCCGGCGTAGTAGTTGAGGACGCCGTCGAATCCAATGGCTTTTTCGGCGATGACGGGTGTGCCGAGTCGCAGTTCGGGCTGAAGGGCTCCGGAGGTGCCGATGCGGACGAGGGTGAGCTGACGGTGGTCGGGGCGGACTTCGCGGGTGGTGAAGTCGATGTTGGCGAGGGCGTCGAGCTCGTTGATTACGATGTCGATGTTGTCGGGTCCGATGCCGTGGCTGAGACACATGATCGGTTTGCCCTTATAGGTGCCTCCGATGGTGTGGAATTCGCGCGAGAGGACTTCGAATGTGCGGGTGTCGAAGAAGGATGCCACCATGTCGACGCGTGCGGGGTCGCCGACGAGGATGATGCGGTCGGTGAGCTGGGAGGGGTGGATGTGGAGGTGGAATACGGTGCCGTCGGGGTTGATGATGAGCTCGGAGGGGGGAATGATCTTTTTCATGGCGGGGAATTTTATTTTGTTTCTTTATATTCAGTTGATGGTGAGGGGAGATGAGAGGCGGTAGCGTCCGCCGGGGAGGGCGCGTATGATGCCTTGAAATTCGAGGTCGACGAGCATCGCCATGAGGCGATGGACGGGGATGTTGAGTGCGACAGCCATGGGGTTGAGGGAGGCGTCGGGGTTGGAGGTGAGGTAGGTTACGACGGATGATTCGTCGGGGGAGAGGGCGGGGGCGGAGGCGGCGAAAAGTTGCTGCTGTGAACCGAGGACGGGGCGTTCGGTCCAGCGGAGGGAGGTGATGACGTCGGTGGCGTCCTGTACAGCCTGTGCGACGTGGGTGGAGATGAGGCGGTTGCAGCCACGGCTGTAGGGGTCGACGACTCGCCCGGGGAGGGCGAAAACGTCGCGGCAGTAGGTCTGGGCGATGCGTGCGGTGACGATGGCGCCGCCTTTCTCGGCGGACTCGACGACGAGGGTGGCATCGGCGAGGGCGGCGATGATGCGGTTGCGGGCGAGGAAGTTGCCGCGATGGACGGGGGAGTCGTGGCGGTAGTCGGTGAGGACCATTCCTCCGCGGCGGACCATGTCGGCGGCAATGGACCGGTGGGCTGCGGGGTAGATGGTGGAGAGTCCGTGGGCGAGGACTCCGACGGTGGGGACGGATGCGGCGAGGGAGGCGGAGTGGGCTGCGACGTCGATTCCGTAGGCGAGTCCGCTGACGATGACGAGTCCGTCGATGCGGGATGCGAGGTCGGGGAGGAGGGTGGAGATGAATCCGGTGCCGTAGGAAGTGGCGTGGCGGGTGCCGACGATGCTGAGGATGTGGGGAGAGTTGAGGTCGGTGTCGCCGCTGACGTAGAGCATTACGGGGGCGTCGTCGCAGTTGAGGAGGCGACGGGGGTAGGCTTCGTCAGCCCAATATACGGGCGTCACGTTGTGGTCGAGGATAAAGTCGACTTCGCGTCGGGCAGCCGCCAGCACCGAGCGGCGGTAGTCGTCGTCGAACAGCCGGCTTCCAGTTCCCATCATAGCGGCAAGCTGGCGCGATGACGCCGTGAAGAATGTGGCTTCGTCGACGACGCGCGGCAACATGGTGCGGGCAAGACTGAGGGTCATGCCGCGCAGGGATGAGAAGGCTATGCGGTAGGTGAGGCGCGAGTCGGGGATCATGGCGGGGGAGAGGAGGATCAGGAGTCGGTGAGGCGGAAGGCGCGTGCAATCTCGTCGCCGCGTGTGAGACGGCCGTCGCGGACGGATACGACGGTGATGACGGCGCGGAGGACCGGGCGCTCGTCGGTGGTGAAGATGTCCTGATGGAAGATGAAGCGGGGTCCCTTGCGCTCAAGCCAGAGGCGGCTGAGCATGGTCATGCCGGAGCGGAGGGGAAGGATGTAGTCGATCTCGGCGCGGGAGAGGACGGGATCGATACCTTCGAGACGCATCTGACTGAAAGAGAATCCCATCTGCTCGCAATATTCGTGGCGGGTGTGCTCAAGATAGTGGAGGTAGTTGGCGTTGTTGACGATGCCTTCGACATCGACTTCGTAGTCACGCACTTTGATGGGGAGCTCAAAAACGTAGGGTTGTGGTAGATTTTTTGTTTCCATAATCGCAAATTTAATAAAAAATGTGTTTTCTTGACACATAAGGGGGCTGAAAATTGTTGTAACTTTGCGGAGCAGGTGGAATTGATCCACTCCGCCACTTACAACTATTATCCATTATCCGAGGGATTCCCCACGCCCAAGGGCAAAACTTTCACAAAAGAGAAACGAGACATGCAGACAGAAAACACGCAAAGAGAGAGAAAAGACGGTCGGGAGCGCCTGGTGGTGCTTGGCGGCGGGTTTGCCGGACTGAATCTGATAAAGCGGCTTGACCCGAAGAAATATGCCGTCACGCTGATAGACAAACATAACTATCACACGTTCCCTCCACTGTTCTATCAGGTGGCTTCGTCGGGACTTGACGAGGCGAGTATCTGTTTCCCGTTTCGCCGCGAGATAAGAAAGACCCATCATGACACGGACTTCGTGATGAGCGAGGTGAAAGAAGTGAAGCTCGACCGCAAGGAGGTGGTGACTCCGTGGGTGACGGTGCCTTACGACAAGCTGGTGGTGGCACTCGGGACAACCAACAATTTCTTCGGGAATCCGGATCTGATAAAGAGCGTCTATACGCTGAAATCGACGGCTCAGGCAATGCGCTGCCGCAATGACATACTTGATCACCTGGAGCGTGCCACTGCCACACGAGACGACAAGCTGAGACGCAGACTGCTGAGCTTCGTGGTGGTGGGCGGCGGTCCGACCGGAGTGGAAATAGCAGGCGCGCTGGGCGAGATGAAGCGATTCGTGGTGCCGCGCGAATACAGGGCGCTTCCGCAAGATGAACTGAAGATAACGCTTCTGGAGGGGTCGCCCCGCGTGCTCGGCACGATGAGCGAAACAGCTTCAGTGAAGGCAAAGAAATATCTGGAGGAGCTGATGGTGGAGGTGCACACAGGCGCTCTGATGAAGAGCTACGAGGATAACGTGGTGACACTTGCCGACGGCACTCAGATAGAGGCGGGAATGGTGATATGGACGGCGGGCGTGACCGGAACTCCGATCAACTTTACGGGCACCGACGTGCCGGAACGAGGCAGAGGCGGTCGCCTGGTGGTGGACGGCGAAAACCGAGTGAAGGGAATGACAGATGTGTATGCCTTAGGCGATATAGCACTGATGCCGGATGTGGACGAGGCGTTCCCGCAAGGTCACCCGCAGCTGGCGCAGGTGGCTATACAGCAGGGCACGAATCTCGCCAATAATCTGAACCGCAAGGTCGGGAAAGAGGCTAAGCCATTCAAGTACAATGACAAGGGGTCGATGGCTACGGTGGGGCGCAACCGTGCGGTGGTGGATCTGAAGCATACGCATTTCGGCGGTTTCTTCGCCTGGCTGACGTGGATGTTCATCCACCTGATCTCAATCCTCGGGATGCGCAACAAAGTGACGGTGCTGATCAACTGGCTTTGGGCTTATTTCAGCTACGGCACGTCGCTTCGCCTTCTTCTTCACCCGAACCGCTATCCGCTACGTCAGAGATGGGGGGAGAAATGAGGGCTCCGCGACAGTGATAGCACACAATAAACGCGCGCGTAACAGCGTTAATAAAAAGATAGACTCCGCAACGTCCGGTCACCGCGCCAATTTATGACGAGATGACCGGACATCATGGAGCCTACCAAATGACATAATCGAAACCAATCAATCACACACCGAATCGGCAATAAGAAAAATGAATCCTGCGATATTGACCGTCATTCTGCTGGTTGTCAGCAATATATTCATGATATTCGCCTGGTACGGGCACTTAAAGCTATCGTCGGCGGGCATAACGTCGAGCTGGCCCGTCTGGGGAATAATCCTGCTCTCGTGGGGCATAGCCCTCTTTGAATACTGCTTTCAAGTGCCAGCGAACCGCATGGGATTCGCTGAAAACGGAGGACCTTATTCGCTTCTGCAGCTAAAGGTGATGCAGGAGGTGATCACGATCGTGGTGTTTGTGGTGTTCAGCATGGTGATGTTCAAGGACTTTCACCTACAGTGGAACCACGGACTGGCGTTTCTCTTTCTTGTGGCAGCCGTGTACTTAGTGTTCATGAAATGACCCTCAGCCTCCGACATATCTCACGCAAAGGGCTGAAGCCTTGGCTTCGGACGTGGCTCGCAGCGGGACTGTGGCTAACCGGAGCCATGACCTGTCAGGCGGCAAACGTCATAATCAAAGGCAAGGCGGTGGACATCGACCACAATCCGGTGGAATTTGTGACCGTGAGGGTGGCCGGGAGCGCCATAGGCACCAACACCGACGGCGAGGGCAGGTACCAGCTGACAGCTCCCTATCCATCGAGTGACACGCTGACGGTGGTGTTCAGCTGCATCGGATACCATGAGCTTACAAGAAAGCTTGCCAATCCGTCGACTGAGGCGCCGATCCTTCTCAACGTGACGATGCGCCAGAAAGAGGCAACGCTGAAAGAGGTGGAGGTGACCGACTTCAAGCGCCAGACAACGGCGATGACAACCGTAAGCCGTGACGCGATGCGCCGCTCGCCGGACGCAACCGGCGGAAGCGTGGAGGGCGTGATCATGACGATGGGCGGAGTGTCGTCGGGCAACGAACTGTCGACGGCTTACTCGGTGAGAGGGGGAAATTATGATGAAAACTCCGTAAGGATAAACGGCATTGATCTCTACCGCCCGCAGCTGATCACTTCGGGACAGCAGGAGGGCCTGAGCATAATCAATCCGGAAATGACCGACCGTGTGGAATTCTCGACGGGCGGTTTCCCGGCAGAATATGATGACAAAATGTCGTCGGTCCTGGATATAACCTACCGCCGCCCCGATGGATTTGACGCTACGGTGACGGCAGGACTGATGGGCGCGTCGGGGACATTAGGGTACGGCAACAAAAAATTCGCCATGCTTCATGGCATACGCTACAAGCAGAACAGCGCATTATTGGGCACTCTTGATACCCACGGGGAATATGATCCGCGATTCCTGGACTATCAGGCGGCACTTTCATGGCAGCCGAGCCAGAGGCTTACAATAGGACTGATGGGAAACGTGGCGTCGAACCGCTACAGATTTACCCCGACTGACCGCACGACGAGCTTCGGCACGGTGTCGGACGCCAAAAGATTGAAAGTGTACTTCGACGGACGTGAGAATGACCGATTCGACACGTGGGCGGGGGCGCTGACCGTGAACTACCGCCAGTCGCGCGCCAATGATTTCACCCTGCTTGCATCAGGATTTCTGACCGACGAGCTCGTAGCCTACGACATCAGCGGCGAATACTGGCTCGATCAAGCCGGGACGGAAGGCGGGGGAGAAAGCGGAAGCATCGGCGGCGAAAACGGCGTCGGGCGCTACCATGAACATGCACGAAACAGGCTGAAAATCTCAGTGCTCCAACTCGGACTCCGCGGCAACACCGGACTTGAACACCATAATCTGACTTACGGCGCGGACATAAGGCGTCATAAAGCTTACGAGCGATCGAGGGAATGGGAACTGCATGATTCCGCCGGATTCTCCCTGCCGAGCAACGGCTCAAACCTCTCGACCATTTATGCCCTGACGGCGCGCCAGGACGTGGAGTTTACGAAGGTGACGGCGTTTGCGCAGGACGCGTGGAAGGTGAACACCGCCTCGGGCTTCCTGTCAATAAATGCGGGACTCAGGATGAGCTACAATAGCTTCAACAAGGAATTTCTACTGTCACCGCGCGTGATGGCGGCCTTCGTGCCGGAACGGAACTCGCGCTGGGCATTCAGAGCTTCAGCGGGACTTTACTATCAATCGCCATTCTACCGCGAGCTTCGGATGATGACCCCGATGCCCGATGACAGCGAAAACAACCTCTTCGTGGAGCTGAACAGAGACATCAAGTCGCCGAGGTCACTTCAGTTAATAGTTGGCACGGATTACACATTCCACAGTTTCGGACGCCCGTTCAAATTCTCGACAGAAGTCTATTACAAGCATCTGAGCAACCTTATCCCGTACGAAATCGAGAATCTGAAGGTGGTGTACACAGGTCGCAACACGGGTCGCGGTCACGCGATGGGCATAGACATGAAGATCTTCGGTCAGTTTGTGCCGGGAGTGGATTCGTGGCTCACGCTGTCGCTGATGAACACAGGCGAGAAAAACGCAGAAACTGGAGGCAGGAGTGTACCTCTACCGTCGGACAGACGATACGGACTGTCACTCTACTTCTCCGACTATTTCCCCAAGATCACCAGACTGAAATTCAACCTGCGCGCGCTCTTCAATGACGGACTGCCCGTGACGGCGCCACATACCACACGGCAGGAGGGATACTTCAGGATGCCAGCCTACAAGCGCGTAGACGTCGGGCTCAGCTATGCTCTTGTGCAGGCGCCGGCTCCGACGATGCCCAGAACAGGAATCCACCGCTGGCTGAAACAGGCGTGGATAAGCGTGGATGCCTTCAATCTTCTCGACATCGCGAACGTGGCAGGCTACTACTGGGTGACGGATGTGAACAACATCAGATACGCTGTGCCGAATTATCTGACGCGCCGCCAATTCAACGTAACACTAACCCTTGACTTCTGATGAAACAAAAGATACTGACCATAATACTGATGGCTGCCGTTGCCTTCGGCGCGTGCCAGATAAACGTCTCGGCAAAGAAGAAAGCCGAACGACGCGAGCAGTCAGCCGCGCTGCAGAATCCTAAAAGAGAATTCCGCGGAGCGTGGGTGCATACCGTGAATCAATACGGATTTGCAGAAAGGAACGAGGCTAAAAACAAAAAGTACCTGCTGGCAGAACTTGACGCGATGAAGAGGGCGGGGATAAACGTCGTGATATTCCAGGTGCGTCCGGCCGCCGACGCTTTCTATAAGTCGGACATCGAGCAGTGGAGCCGCTGGCTCGTGGGAGATGACGTGGACGGTGCCAAGGAGCCCGGCTGGGATCCACTTGCATTCATGATAGAGGAGGCACACAAACGAGGCATGGAACTACATGCGTGGCTTAATCCTTACCGTGCGTCAGTGAGCAACAAACCTTTGCCAAAGAACCATCCTTATCTCAAGCATCCAGAACGATTCTTCAAATTCAACAATCAGATCTACTTCGATCCGGCTTATGAGGAAAACCGGAATCACATAGTGAGCGTGGTGGAGGACATCATCGAAAGATACGATGTGGACGGGATCCATTTCGACGACTATTTCTATCCCTATCCGGTGAAAGGACAGAAAATCCTTGACGACGCCTCGTACGCAAAGCACGGGAACGGAAAAAAGCGGGATGACTGGCGTCGTGAGAACGTGGATAAACTGATCGAGAAAATCCATCACAAGATACGAGAGAAAAAGCCGTGGGTGAGATTCGGAATCAGTCCGTTCGGAATCTGGCGCAATGCTTCGAGCGACAAGGATGGCAGCCAGACGTCGGGCTTACAGAACTATGATGACCTCTACGCCGACGTGCTGCTCTGGGCCAAAAACGGCTGGATCGACTATCAGCTGCCTCAGCTCTACTGGGAACTAAAACATGAGCGGGCATCGTCGGAACATCTGGCGAAGTGGTGGAGTAACCATGCATACGGGCGACACATGTACTTCGGTCAGGACGTGAACCGCACGATGGATACCCCGGACACTGATCCCGCCTACAACGAAATGAACGAACTGAGGCATAAGATGGACCTTTCGAGAGCTTTCCCTGACAAGGTGCAGGGTAACTGCTGGTGGCCGTCGACGTCCGTCACGTCCAACTACAAGGGAGTGGCTGACCGCCTTGCCGCCCAGTATCAGTCCAAGCCGGCTCTTGTGCCTGCATATACCTGGCTGAGCAGCGCGAAACCGGACGGAGTGAAGAAACTCCACCGCAAGCACAACGAACTCACATGGCATGCGCCTAAGAGTGATAACAGAGCTACCGACGCAACGAAGTACGTGATTTACAAGGTGAACTCCGAAAAGACAGCAAGCCGCGACATAACTGACGGCGGCAATATCATAGCAATTACCGGAGAGACCTCCCTTGAAATCCCGGCGACCCTCAAACGCGGGACAGTGATAGCCGTCACGGCAGTGGACAGGGTGAACAATGAATCGGATCCCGTCACAATCATTCTGTAACGACATTAATAGAAGATAAACAATCAACCGCATCAATGAGCGAGCAGACCGCAAATAACATAGAACAGCCAACGGTAACGGTGGTGATGCCGCTATACAACGCCGAGCGATACGTGGCTGACGCAGTAGCGTCGGTTATGGCTCAGACAGGCGTGGCGACAGAGCTAATAGTGGCTGATGACGGATCAAATGACCGTTCGGCGGAGATTGTTGAGAAAATGGCAAGAGACAGCCAGGGAAGAATCAAACTGCTCCGGCTCAAACATGGTGGAGTGTCGAAAGCGCGGAATGGCGCCCTTGACGTGGCGCGGGGAAAATACGTGATGTACCTTGACGCGGATGACATGCTTCTGCCGGAATCGGTGAAAAGACTTACGGATGTGGCGGAAAAACTCACCGCAACAGATCATCCGATAATTGTAGCCGGAATGACGCTACCAGGAAGAGATTATAAAGAGGCGATTAATCATGAAAGCCGGGAGCCGGGAGCGATGGAGACCGTCGGTCCTGAGCGTGCAATAGAGCTTTCACTCTACCGCCGTACGCCGGGACTCGACTCGTCAATGTCGTCGAAGCTTTTTTCAAAAGAGCTTTTCGATGACCTGCGATTCCGTGAGAACACCCGGTTCGAGGATCTTGACCTTTATTACAGGGTGTTCGGAAAGGCGAGCGGCGGAATAACCCTGACGGATATTCCGGTAACGTTCTACAGAATGCACGGTGAATCCTTCACCCATTCATGGAGCGAGGGACAACTTGACTCACTTGCCGTGACCCGCCGGATGATGCAGCGGCTTGGTGATAAGAAACGACTTGCGAGAGCCGTGGCTGACCGCCGGGTGAGCGCGGCGTTCCGCTTGATGGTGGTGATGGCGAGATGCGGGGAGAAAAACAGGCGAGCCATGCGCGCCTGCCGACTGATAATCAAGCGTCACGGAGCGTCAACATTCATGAACCGACAGGCAAGACTGCGCAACCGAGTGGCTGCGCTGATCGTCAGTCTAATCCCGATGAAGCGATGAGCAGAATAGCAGTGTCGATCGTAACATATCATTCGCCGCTCGTGGAGCTGGGGCACTGTCTGGACTGCCTTAGACGCGAGCCGGACGGAACCATATCCAGCATCGATGTGATAGACAATGCCGGGGAGGAAACAGACGGCAAGCTGGGTGAATGGCTGTCAGAGAATTACCCTGAAGTGAAGTACACGGCATCGAGAAACGTGGGGTACGGACGCGCTCATAACCAGTCGATCAGGCGTACACTCTCTGATAAAGAAGGAGCTGAATACCACTTAGTGACCAACTGCGACATCTCCTTCGAAACCGGAATGCTGAGGCGCATGGCTGACTATATGGACGAACATCCGGATGTGGGGCTGACCACACCGAAGATATATTACCCAGACGGAACGCCGCAGGCTTCGTCGCATCCCCTGCCTTCGCCGATGGATCTGCTCGGACGCAGAATAATACCCCGCCGACTGAGAGTGGCGGGGTGGCTGAATTACGATCCGAATCTGTCAGGGATAGAAGAACCGGTGAATGTGCCCTGCGTGTACGGCTGCTTCATGCTGATGAGAAGCGATGCGCTGAGGCAGACAGGATTGTTCGACGAGCGATATTTCCTCTACCTTGAGGATGTGGATCTGTCGCGTCGAATCCACGAGGAGTGGAGGACAGAAGTGCTTCCGCAGGAACAAATGACACATATCCATCATGCGGCGTCACGCAGGAATCTGCGTCAGCTGTGGATACACGTGGGGAGCATGGTCAAATATTATTCAAAATGGGGGTGGCTTATCGACCGACGACGCCATAAAGCCAATAGAGATTTCAGCAACCAGCTGAAGCGGCTTACGAGGAAAGACTGATTCCAGCTTACGTCCGCGTCATGCCGCAATCATTATGGCGCGCTGCTGAGTCCATCCCTGCGATACGTTGCGGAGACGGAGCGTCACCATTCCGGACAGGTCGTGGAGGAGGGATGCAATAAATCGAAGGACGTCAGCCATCGTGGACATGCCGCTAATGGGAACTGAAACGAGTGTACGACCGGCGCGAATAACGGTGGCGTGAAGCGTATCGGAAGAGGAGAGTGAGGTGGTAGGGAGAGAATTTGTTGTCATAATTCTTTGCAGGTTTTGTGGTTTGAACATAAGTGTCAGGTTCACACTGCAAAGATATATCAACGTATGGGCAACAATATTGCCCATATTCTCAAAACAAGGTTAAAGAAAGGCGTTGCGTCAGGTTCTGACACAACGCCGAGTGCTTTTGACCGAAGTCGGATTACGGACCCGGGTGGAGATGCTATCTACGAACCCGGAGCGGGGAGCCGCAGGGAAATCAGTCCTCGAGGTTCAACTTTTCCTTTGCGGGATTGCGGAAGTATACCTTCCCTTCGCTGTATTCCTGAGCTGCGATGAGGGTGGGCTTGGGAAGCTTTTCGTAGTATCGGGAAATTTCGATCTGCTCACGATTTTCAGAAACTTCCTCAAGGTTGTCGTTGAGAGAGGCAAATTCCTGAAGTTTCTTTTCGAGGTCGTGCTTCATCTCGGCAGCAATCTGGTTGGCGCGCTTGGCGATGATGCTTACGGTCTCGTAGACGTTGCCGGTATCAGCGGATAGTTCGATCATGTCGCGGGTAACGGTGTTGAGAGGTGCGTTGCTCTTCTTATAGTCCATAGTTACAAATATAAAAGAGTGATGGAGTGGATGTAATTGACAAAAATGTGGGATGAGAGCCGGAATTACTCGGTGACGTGGCGTGAGGCGATACGGTAGATGTTGTCGGCTTCCTTACGGTTGGGGCTATCGGGATAGTTGTTGATGAAGCTGAAGTATTCATCGACAACATCGCGGTAGCGGTCAGCCTTACGCTCCTCGACACTCATCTGCGCTTCCTGATAGCGGGCTTTGAGGATGAGCATCTCGAGTTCTTCCTTATATTTTGAGTAGGGATATTCCTTGATAGCGTTCTGAGCCACAATGATGGCGCTCTCGTAGTTGTTGCCACGGAAAACGCCCATATTGTAGTAAAGCTGGGCGTTCTGGAGTTCCTTGAGAGTCAGCTTGTCCTGCAGTTCAAAAATTGCGTTCTGTGCGATGGTGACTTTGTCGCTGCGGGGAAAGTAGTCGAGGAACGCCTGAAGCTCTTCGATAGCCTTGACTGTTCCGGTCTGGTCAAGCTGTGGCTCCGGGGAGTCGAGATAGAAGCCATATCCGGAATAGAACCGAGCCATTTCGGTGAATTTGCCCTTGGGATAACGGGTGTAGTAGGTCTGGAAGTAGGAAGACGCATCAGCATACTCCTTGTTCTCGTAGTGGCTCAGTCCAAGGAGGTAGAGTGATTCCTCAGCCTTGTCGGTGCCTTTGAGGGTTGTAACGATCTGTTCGAGGAGGGTATATGCCTGTACGTAGCGTTTTTCGTCGAAAGCGCGCTTCGCATACTCAAACTTTGCATTGGGATCGGTGCTCTTGAGCATGTGCTGATACTCGCCGCAGGAAGTCATGAAGAGAGACATGAAAAGGGCGAGAAGGGTAATATAGATGAAATTTTTCATTATTGACGTCAAAATTAATGCGCAAATTTAGCGAAAAAACGGCAGATTACCATCAAAAAAATCCTAAAAATCGCTACATGAAGCAAAGGATCAACGCCTGGGCGAGCACCACACGCATGAACATGGTGAGGGGATAGACGGTGGAGTAGGCGACGGCGGGAGCGTCGTTGGATGTGGAATTGTTGGCGTAGGCGAGTGCAGGAGGATCTGTGTAGCCACCGGAAATGAGACCCATGATGGTGAGGTAGTTGATCTTATAGACACCGCGGGCGATGCATCCGACGATAATGAGAGGCACGGTGGTGATGATGAAGCCCCATATTACCCACCACATGCCGGTGGGATTGAAAACCGTGTCGGCAAAACCGCGTCCGGCGGAAATGCCTACGGATGCGAGGAAGAGGCAGATGCCGAGTTCGCGGAGCATCATAGACGCGGAAGATGACGTGTAGGTGACGAGCTTGAATTTGTAGCCGAAACGGCTGAGGAGGATGGCAACCACGAGCGGACCACCGGCAAGACCGAGTTTCATGCCGAATCCGACGTTGATGGATCCGAGAATGATGCCGAAGAGGATTCCGACGAAGATGGTGATGAGGTTGGGCTGGTTGAGACGCTTCATGGAGTTGCCGAGCTTGGCAGCGAGGCGGTTGATGTCCTCAAGCTGACCGACTACGGTGAGGCGGTCGCCCATCTGGAGGCGAAGGTTGGGGGAGGCGAGGAGGTCGACGCCGGCACGGTTGACGCGGGTGGGATTGAGGTTATAGCCGTTGTGGAGGCGGAGCGAACCGAGAGCCACGCCGTTGTATTTGGTCTGCGTGACAAGGATGCGGCGTGAAACGACTGAGCCCGGTGAAACTTCCTCCCAGTCCATTTCGATCGGATTGCCGACGATGGTGTGGAAGCGGTGTTCGTCCTGAGCGGACATGACGGTGAGCATTCGGTCGCCGGTGTTGATGACGGTGGATGATACAGGAATAATGATCCTGCCGTCGGGCTTCATGAGTCGGGAAACGACGAAGTTGGTGTTGATGATGTCGTGGAGGTGACCGAGTGTTGTGCCGTCAACAAGGGGATTGGTGACCTCGATGGTGACGAGGAAGGGCTTCAGGCGGGAATCCTCGTGCTCGGCGTTTATCTCCTCGATCTCCTTGTCGACCTTGATGCGGAAGATGGCACGGACGACGAACATTGAGGCGATGATGCCGAGGACGCCGAGGGGGTAGGCGGCAGCGTAGCCCATTGCCATTGTGTTGGCTTCCTCGGCGGTTGTGACAGTCTGCTGTGCGGCAGCGAGACCGGGGGTGTTAGTGACAGCGCCGGACATGATACCGACGAGGGCAGAGATTGAGGTGTCGCCACCCTGGGAGTAGTAGATGATGAGGACGATCAGACCGTTGAGTGCAATTGCGAGCAGGGCGAGCATGTTGAGCCTGACACCGCCCTTGCGGAACGACTCGAAGAAGCCGGGTCCAACCTGCAGTCCGATGGCAAATATGAAGAGAATAAGACCGAATTCGCGGGTGAACTTGATGACATTATCGTCGGCGATATATCCGAAGTGACCCATGACGATACCGACGAAAAGGACGAATGTGACGCCCAGCGACACGCCTCCGATTTTCAGTTTGCCCAAGAAGATGCCAAGCGCGATGACGAAGGAAAACAGCGCGATGGTGCTGGCGAGATTAACATTGCCGGGAGCAAGCAGACTCGTGAAAATATCCATAAATTAACTATCTAATCTTTTCTACCTCAAGATGTGACGCACGGAGTGACGGACTGCCTCGTGCAAATGAAAGTGCAAAGGTAAGATTTTTTCCTGAAATGCGCTAAATGCCGTGGGTGAAATGTTATGGAAAAATGAGAGGAGGGGATGCGGGGGAGTCAGAACTTGAGGCGCGATTCGATGACGGACATGAGCGAGTCGGGCTGGCTGATGATGAAGTCGGCGTAGGATGCGACGAGTTCGCTCTCGGGCCGGAACCCCCATGTGACTCCGACAGAAGTGACGCCTGCCCGGGAGGCTGTCACCATGTCGACACCGGAGTCGCCGACATAAAGCACTTCGCTCTTGGGTGTGGGGGATTTTGACAGAATCTCGAAAACGATGGATGGGTCGGGCTTGGTGGGTACGCCCGGTTTCTGACCTTCGACGGCGACCCAGGGCACGTCGGGGAAGAAGTGGGGGACGAGAAGTTCGACGGCACGCTGGTACTTGTTGGACGCGACGGCAAGGCGGATACCGCGGTCGTTGAGGTCGCGGAGAAGTTCGGGTACGCCGGGGTAGGGCGTGGATTCGTCTGTGTCATGCTCGTCGTAGTAAGCCATGAATTCCTTTCGTGCGCGCTCGATAACTTCGGGGGTGCGGACATCGGAAGGGAGAGCGCGTTCGATGAGCTTTGTGACTCCGTTTCCGACGTAATAGGGGTAGGCGGAGACGTGGTGGGTGGGATAGCCGAGGATGGAGAGGGCGTGGTTGGTGGCGGCAGCGAGGTCGTTGATGGAGTTGATGAGAGTGCCGTCGAGGTCGAATATGACGAGAGAAGTGTTCATAACAGAGAATTTTTCGTTCGGTGGGGATGAATGGTATGTGACTTAATAACGTCAGAAGAAGCGTGTGGGTTTGATGGATTCGATAGCTCCGATATGGCGCTTGAACCGGGCAAGCCCTCTGTCGATCTCGCCGGCAATGGCAGCAGGTCCGAGGTCGAGCCATCGGATACCCCAGAGGTCGGGGAGGGTGGAGACGGCATGTCGGGCGAGCTGGTACATGGGGAAGCGCGCGGTAGAGTGGGTGAGGTTGCCCCAGAGGACAGCATGAGCGACGCGGGGTGCAACGTGAAACCAGATGGCGGCAGCGACGTCGCCTTCGTCGGGGGATGTGACGACGTGGAGAGAGGTGGGGACGAGGGTGGCTGTGGCTTCGACGTCGTCGAGCGACATTGCAACAGGGTAGCCACGTTCGCGGTGGTTGCGGTCAACTATGGCATAGACGCGTGGCAACTCAGTGAGCGGGAGAGTGGATGCGGTCTGTCCGGATTCGTCAGCGCGCCGGAGCATGCGGCGAACGTCGCGGTGGAGGTTGAGCGTCGACCATGTGTCGGCGTCGATGTGAAAGTTGATGTCGTTCCAACCGTCGGATGCGGAGAGTAAGGTGGGTGGAGCGGGGGAGAGGAATGTGGGCGGAAGGGTGAGCCGGAGGGTGAGGGAGCGGGAAGCGGCGTAGGCGCGCAGGGCTTCGATGGCTTCGGGGAAGCGGGCGAGGAGCTCGGGGTGAAGGGGGGCATAGGGTGCGGACCAGGGGGAGGAGAGAAGGCCATTGGCAATGGATTC
>CAMWPM010000053.1 GCA_947176235.1 uncultured Bacteroidales bacterium
ATCGTCGCCTCCTTCACCTGGCCACCAGAGCCCGCGGGCGCGCGAAATGCCGGGGGCAGCCCAGATACCGATAGATGAGGCTTCGGAGGCGTTGTAGTCGAGCATCCGGCGAAGGGCAGGGAGCGGCATCATGAGCATATCGGCATCGAATTCAGCCTGTTCGGTCTGATAGACTCCGGCGGTGAAGAGCGTGTCGGAGCGGAATGCGGTCCAGGGAGATGAGGGGTTGACGCGTCCGAGCCGGCGCGGAATGAAGACGCGGAGTGAGGGGGAGGATCCGGGGCGTGCACCAGTGGAGAGCGCCACCCCTACGCTTACGATAGCGCATCGCAGTCCGAGGGTGTCGCCGACGTAATCCACGCCGTCGATTACCACGCCATCCAGTCCGGATGTGGCGAGATATCCTTCGGGGATACCCCGAAGAGTAGCCACGATCTGGTTTTCATCCACCATGGCGAGTCCTTTTTCATCAAGAACCGGCATCGCTGCTGCGACTTCGGGGATGGATGAGATGACGGCAGCGAGGGAATCAGCGCGGGGGATTACCTTACCGTGGGCGGGAACGAGGGTGAGGTGGGCGTCGACCTTTGAGAGCTTGCTTACGGCGAGGTCGGCAAATCCATTGAACACGGACAGCACAATCACTATAGCCGCTGTAGCCACAGCAATGCCGGCGACCGACACGGCAGAAATGACGTTGACGGCACCATGGCTTTTGGGTGAGAAAAGGTAGCGGAGAGCTATCTTCGCGGCAAGTGAATGTGAATGACGGGCTGACAATGGACTGGGGTGGGATTATTTGGCAAGAAGGTTGTCGATATTCTCGATATAGTCGAGCGAATCGTCGAGATAGAAGGCGAGTTCGGGGGTCTTACGGAGCTGATAGCGCACTTTTTGTGCAAGCTCGTAGCGGATTGTCTTTGCGTTGCGGTTGATATTATCCAGAATCTCAGTACCTTTGTCGGAGGGGAAAACCGACAGATAGGCGCGCGCGATGGAGAGGTCGGGGGATACGCGGACGGTGGATACTGAGACGAGGGTGCCGTGAGTCTTGGCGGTCTGCTGGCGGAAAATTTCACTGAGTTCCTTCTGGAGCAGACGAGCTATCTTAGCTTGACGAGTTGATTCCATAGTTATGATGTTGTGTTAAATAATTTATTTTCTACAAATATAACCAACCGAAGGGTAGAGTCGCCGATGCGTTAACGCAATTTAACAAAAATGGATGATCATTTCGGCTGGTGTCAAGCCGAAGAGCGGGTGACGCCAGCTGCCACGAAGCTGACACATGGGAGTGAGGACAAACGTGCGCAAGTGCATGAGCGGATGGGGGACACGGAGGCGCGGATGTTCGATGACAAGAGGGGTACCAGCGCCGTACTCCATGGTTTGGGCTATCTCTGAATCAACTGTGTCGATGGCGATTATGTCGATGTCGATTACGCGGTCGACGTAGCGGATGCCGTCGGGGGCGCGGTGGGAGTCAGGAGAGATGCTCCGCTCGATGGACTGAAGTCGGTCGAGGAGTGTGAGGGGGAGAAGGGTGGTGGTGAGTTCTGCACCTACGTTGAGGAAGGGGTGGGTAGAATCGAAACCCCATGGGGGAGAGGTGACAGGATCGGAGAGTGCCTCAAGAGTTATATCGGGGGATTCAGCGACAAGAGCGACCGCCCTCTCTATTGCAGAGTGACGGTCGCCCTTGTTTGATCCGATGTTGATGTGGACTCTGAATGCCATCAGAGGGTACGGTTGACTTCGATTTCCTCGAAGCCTTCGATGATGTCGCCTACCTTGATGTCGTTGTAACCGGCGATAGAGATACCGCAGTCGTAGCCGGAAACGACTTCCTTGACGTCGTCCTTGAATCGCTTGAGGCTTCCGAGCTCACCGGTGTACTTGACGATGCCTTCGCGGATGAGACGCACTTTGTTGCCACGCTTGATACGGCCGTCGCGCACGATAGCTCCGGCGATTGTTCCGACTTTGGAGATGTGGTAAGTCTCGAGGACTTCGGCGGAACCGGTGATCTCTTCCTTAAGCTCGGGAGCAAGCATTCCAGCCATGGCGTCCTTAACTTCCTCAATCGCCTGATAGATGACGGAGTAAAGTCGGATCTCGACGCCATCGCGCTCGGCGGCACGGCGTGCAGCCATTGACGGGCGCACCTGGAATCCGATGATGATCGCATCGGAAGCGGCTGCGAGGGTGACATCGCTCTCGGAGATCTCGCCTACAGCCTTGTGGAGGACGTTGACCTGAATCTCGTCGGTGGAGAGCTTGATGAGTGAATCGGAAAGGGCTTCGATGGAGCCGTCGACATCGCCCTTGACGATGATGTTGAGCTCCTGGAAGTTGCCGATAGCACGGCGACGACCGATATCCTCAAGTGTGAGGATTTTCTTGGTGCGCAGACCGAGCTCGCGCTGAAGCTGCTCGCGCTTGGTGGCGATCTCGCGTGCTTCCTGCTCGGAATCGAGGACGTTGAAGGTGTCGCCGGCGGTGGGTGCACCGTTGAGACCGAGGATTAGTGCGGGAGTGGCGGGTCCGGCTTCCTTGATGCGCTGGTTGCGCTCGTTGAACATGGCGCGGATCTTGCCGTAGTGTGTTCCGGCGAGGATGATGTCGCCGACGTGGAGTGTGCCGTTCTGGACGAGGACGGTAGCTACGTAGCCACGACCTTTGTCGAGCGACGACTCGATGATGGAGCCGGTGGCGTTGCGGTCGGGGTTGGCGCGGAGGTCGAGCATCTCGGCTTCGAGAAGCACTTTCTCCATGAGTTCGTCGACACCGGTGCCTTTCTTGGCTGAGATGTCCTGCGACTGGTATTTTCCTCCCCAATCCTCGACGAGGTAGTTCATAGCGGCAAGCTCCTCCTTGATTTTGTCGGGGTTGGCGTGGGGCTTGTCAATCTTGTTGATGGCGAATACGATGGGAACGCCTGCTGCCGATGCATGGTTGATAGCCTCGACGGTCTGTGGCATTACGTTGTCGTCGGCAGCGACGATGATGATACAGAGGTCGGTGACTTTGGCACCGCGGGCACGCATGGCGGTGAATGCTTCGTGACCGGGGGTGTCGAGGAATGTGATGTGGCGTCCGTCGGCGAGCTTAACGTTGTAGGCACCGATGTGCTGTGTGATGCCACCAGCCTCGCCTGCGATTACGTTGGCGTTGCGGATGTAGTCGAGGAGCGATGTCTTACCGTGGTCGACGTGACCCATGACGGTGACAATCGGTGGACGGGACTGGAGATCTTCTTCGGTGTCCTCAGTCTGGTTGCCAATGGCTTCGACCACTTCGGCGGAAACAAATTCGGTAGTGTAGCCGAATTCTTCAGCCACGATATTGATTGTCTCTGCGTCGAGACGCTGGTTGATGGACACCATCACTCCGAGGTTCATGCATGTGGCGATGACCTGATTGATTGGTACATCCATCATGGAAGCAAGGTCGTTGGCTGTAACGAATTCGGTGAGCTTGAGGGTCTTGCTCTCGGCTGCTTCGTGTTCGGCAGCTTCGCGCTCACGCTCGGCAAAAGCCTCGCGCTTCTCTTTTCTCCACTTGGCGCCTTTCTTAAGACCCTTGTCCTTGCTTGTGAGGCGTGCGAGTGTCTCCTTGACCTGTTTCTGCACATCCTCCTCGCTCACTTCAACATGAGCCTGACGGCGACGGGAGTCGTCGGATTTCTTGCCACCCTTGGCACGGCGCTCGGATGCTGCGGAAGAGGGTTGAGAGCCGGAGGATCCGGGACGGCGGTCGATGCCCTGCTGAGCCTGCTTCTCGACGTCGATTTTCTCCTTGCCGGCGATGCGCTTGCGCTTCTTGCGGTCGGCCGAGGGAGCGGCAGCGGCACCCTGACTGTGTGCGCCCTGTGCAGGGGCAGCGCCATTGCGGCGCTCGTTGCGTCGCTCCTCCTTGCTTTTCTTGCGCGGACGGGTGGACTGATTGAGGGCAGAGAGGTCGATCTTGCCCACGACATTGATGTTGAGTGCGGGCTGATGCTCACCGTAGGTAAAAACTTCAGGCTCGGCAGGAGTCTCGGCTTCGGGCTTTGCGCCGGATGCCTCAGGTTTATTCACCTGCTCGGGCTCGGGAGCAGGAGCGGGTTTTTCCTCGGCTTTGGGCTTGGGTGCAGCCTGTGGCTTCGGATTGGCGGCCGGCTTTGCCTCAGCTTTAGGTGCGGGCTGGGGTGCGGCTTTGGCTTCCGGCTCTTTCCGAGTGGCAGCAGGAGCTTCGGGCTTGGGCGCAGGAGCGGGTTTCGCCTCTGCTTTAGGCTGTGGAGCAGGTTCAGGCTTTACTTCAGCCCGGGGCTTGGGCTCTTCCTTTGGCTGCGGAGCGGGTTTGGGTTCGGGCTTTTTAGGCTCGTCGGCTACGAAACGACCGGTGACCGGATCGAGGTGACCAAGGACTTTCGGGCGGTTGATGGATTCGATGGGGAGAGCCATCTCGGGCGCGTCGGCTTTGCGAGCTTCGTCGGATTTCTTGGACTTACGGAGAGAAGCCGACATTTCGGCACTCTTTGACTTAATGTCCCTGTCACCACGAAACTCGTTTTCGAGCAGCTGCACAAGGTCGTCCTCAATGCGAGTATTGGGGTTGTCTTCGATAATGATGTTTTTTTTGCTGAGGAACTCGATGACCGTCGAAACGGAGACATTGAGGTCTTTTGCGACTTTGCTAATTTTAGTTCTCGCCATCTATTTATTATTCCTTTCTTGTTTTGTCTAAGTAAAAATTGCAGTCACCGCCTGATGAGCGGAGAGAGAGCGGGGGAATCGAGGATCAGTCCTCAAACTCCGCCTTGAGAATATTGATGACCTGATCGACGGTGTCCTCTTCGAGGTCGGCTTTCTCGATGATGGTCTCACGTGGTGTGTTGAGGACGTTCTTAGCGGTGATGAGACCGATCTCCTTGAGAGCATCGATGACCCAAGCGTCGATTTCGTCCTTAAATTCGTCGAGATAGATATCCTCCTCGGTGGCTTCCTCAGTGTCGCGGTAGACGTCGATCACGTAGCCGGTGAGCATCGAAGCGAGTTTGATGTTGAGACCACCCTTACCGATAGCGAGCGATACTTCTTCGGGACGGAGGAACACTTCGGCTTTCTTTTCATCCTCGTCAATACGGATGGAAGATACTTTTGCGGGGCTTAGGGCGCGCTGGATGAAGAGAGAGGGATTGGAAGTGTAGGTGATAACGTCGATGTTTTCGTTGCGAAGCTCTCGAACGATGCCATGGATTCGTGAACCTTTCACGCCTACGCATGCTCCCACGGGGTCAATGCGCTCGTCGTAGCTCTCAACGGCAATCTTCGCGCGTTCACCGGGGATACGTGCAACGGCACGGATGTTGATGAGTCCGTCATGAATTTCGGGTACTTCAAGTTCGAATAGACGGCGGAGGAAGTTTTCGTTGGTGCGCGAAACGGTGATCTTGGGGTTGTTGTTCTTATTGTCAACATTTGCGATTACGGCGCGGACAGTCTCGCCCTTGCGGAAGTAGTCGCGCGGAATTGACTCGCTCTTGGGGAGGAGGAGTTCGTTCTTCTCGGCGTCGAGAAGAAGCGTCTCGCGCGACCATGTCTGATACACTTCTCCGGTGACGAGTTCGCCCTCGCGCTCCTTGAACTTGTTGTAGAGCGCATCCTTCTGGAGGTCGAGAATCTTTGACTGAAGAGTCTGACGGAGGGTGAGGATTGCGCGGCGTCCGAAGTCAGCAAAAATGATTTCCTTAGTGTGTTCCTCGCCGATTTCGGCGTCGGGGTCGTTGTCGGCGCGAGCGTCGGAGAGAGAAATCTCGGTGTTGGGATTGGTGACTTCACCGTCGGGAACAACGGTGAGGTTCTGGAAAATCTGCACGTCGCCCTTGTCGGGGTTCATGATCACGTCGAGATTTTCGTCGGTGCCAAACATTTTTGCCAGCACGTTGCGGAAAGATTCCTCGAGCACGCTGATCATAGTGGTCTTGTCGATGTTCTTGAGCTCCTTAAATTCAGAGAAGCTCTCGACCATGTTGGGCATTGCCTCTTTCTTAGCCATGGATGGTGAAAATTTTTATTTGAAGTTTATGATATAATTGGCTTTCTTGGTGTTGTCGAAAGTGATGACAACCGGCTGATTGACAACGACGGGTCGCTTTGCCCCCGGCTCCTTGACTTTTGTGGGGACTTCGATGACGTAGTCGTCGGGGTTGACGGCGGTGAGTACGCCCTGGTATTTCTTTCCGTCGCGTGTGAGGACTTCGATCTCGTTGCCGAGATTCTTCATGTACTGCTGTTTCACCTTAAATGGAGCAGTTAGTCCGGCAGATCCTACCTCAAGCTCGTAGTCCTCGACGTCACGGTCATGGGCTTCTTCGATTTTGCGAGTGATCTGAGCGCATGTGTCGATGTCCATTCCGTCGGGGGAATCAAGCTCGACCACAACACGGTTGTCGGGGGTTACGTTGATGTCGACGAGAAACATGTCGGTGCCGGCGATGGCATTCTCGACGGTCTGGCGTATGGCGTTTTTGTCAATCATATTTGAATCAAAAATTAGATGGGGATGCCGAAGCATCGCTTATTAAGGGAGCTATGTGTAACAAAATGGAGGAAGCCGTGGCCTCCTCCGTGTTTCGCTGTGTGCAAATTTAATGAATATATTTATTACACCCAAAGAAAGGGGACTATTAGGCGGGCGGACTTCAAAAGATTTAAGAAGAATTAACTATTAGAGCGGCAAAATAGAGAACTATAGAGTCAAAAAAGTGAGTTGCGATAATTGAGAATGTTGACGCCGATGATATTCCCCAATGTCTGCCCTGAATAAATGACACTCTGATCAATTACGAGTTGCGATGATTTCGCGTGTGATATAAATAGACTCAGACATAAAACGAAAGTTATGCAAATTTGCAATTCAATTGAAAATTTACATAACTAATATAAAATATTCAAGGAATCAAGTAAATAAGACTTGTAAATCAGGGATTAGGGTCGGGGACAAGGCGGAGGGAGGGGGAGGAGAGGCGTGCGCGGAGGTATTGGAGGAGGCGGGAGCGGGTTGCCTCGGGAATGGGGCGACGGTAGGTGACGAGGGCGATGTCGAGGGAATCGAGGGTGCGTGAATCGACGTCGGCGGAGATGGCGCGTGTGATGGCAATGCGCTCGACGTCGGGGAAAATGACGCGCAATTCGGGGACGAGGGTGGCGGAAATGGTGTCGAGGCGTGCTGTTGCGGCAGAAGCGGCGCGCAGGGAGTCGATAATTTCTGTCTGGCGGTTGATGCGGTCCTGTGTGACCTGATACATGTCGCGCAGCATTTCGGAGGACAGTTGTGTGGCATATCCGGCAGAACCTACTGACTCGTCGCCCTGGATGATCCTGAGGCGAGTACCGCCGATATGGTATTCGGGGAGGAGGTCGGTGAGGGCAAGGAGGAGGGAGTCGCGCGGGATAGGACGACCGACAAGGCTGATGGTGAGCGAGGGGGATTTTCCTCCGTCAAAGTCGGCGGTGTAGTGGAGCAGCTGGGTGCCGTCGCCGAAATCACATTGCTGGGCTACGAAACGCTGGCAGTTGACTTCAAACTTGCTCTGGCGGTACATGCGGAATGTGAGGTAGCAAGCTGGAATCATGGTGAGGATGGCGATGGTGTAGACGGTGTTGCGGACCCGGCGGGCGCGTGCGGGGTTGGAGAAGTCCTTGATCTTATAGTGCATGAGGCGCACGCCGACGGTTGTGGCGCATGCGATGAACACGGAGTTGATGAAGAAGAGGAAAAGGGCTCCGAAGAAGTAGGAGGGCTGCCATGTGGCGAGTCCGTAGCCGACGGTGCAGAGCGGGGGCATGAGTGCGGTGGCGATGGCTACACCGGGAATCACGTTGCCCTTGACCCGGCTTCCGATGGCAATGATTCCGGCAGCTCCTCCGAAGAATCCGATAAATACGTCGTAGATGGTGGGGGAGGTGCGGGCGAGGAGTTCGGAGTGCTGGGCGTTGACGGGGGAGATGAGGAAGAAGAGGCATGACGTGGCGACGCTGAATAGGGTTGCCATCATGAGGTTGCGGAATGACCGCTTCATGAGATCGAAGTCGTGGATTCCGACGGCGAGTCCGATGCCGATGATCGGTCCCATGAGGGGGGAGATGAGCATCGCTCCGATGATGACGGCTGTGGAATTGACGTTGAGACCGAGCGATGCGATGAAGATGGCAACGATGAGGATGAGAATGTTGGTGCCGCGGAATGACACTCCTTCGCGGATGGCGGTCTCGGCATCCGCCTGCGGAATGAGGAAGGAGGAGAGATCGAAGAATCCGGCGAGGCGGGCGCGGACGTTGGAGAGGTAATCGTTCATCGTGGCTTTCTCGTTAGCGGGTCAGGAATCAAGTGCGGAGAGGAGGATGTGGCGAAGGGTGGCGACTCCTTTGGTGGCAGGCTCGCGGATCACGGTGACACCTTCGGGGACGGATGCGGGGTTGGGGTCGATGTAGAAGATGGGGACCGAGGGACGTACGTAGTAGAGGAGGGATGCCGCGGGGTAGACGGCAAGGGAGGTGCCGATGACGACAAAGACGTCGGCTTCGGATGCTATCTCTATCGCCGGCTCGATCATGGGCACGGCTTCCTGGAAGAAGACGATGTGGGGACGGACGCGATGTCCGTCGATGAGGGTGGAGGGGGTGGTGGAGAGATCGGGGGGAGTGAGGGTGAAGGTGAGGTCGGGATCGTCGATGGCACGGACTTTCATGAGTTCGCCATGAAGGTGAAGGACGTGGGAGGATCCGGCACGCTCGTGGAGATCGTCGACGTTCTGGGTGATGACGTAGACGTCGAATTGACGTTCGAGATCGGCGAGTGCGATGTGTCCGGCATTCGGAAGGGCGTCGATGAGCTGCCGGCGGCGATCGTTGTAGAACTTGTGGACGAGTGCGGGATTGCGGGCAAAGCCGTCGGCGCTGGCAACGTCCATCACGGGATAGTTTTCCCAAAGTCCGTCGGCGTCGCGGAAGGTGCGGAGACCGCTTTCGGCGCTCATTCCGGCGCCGGTGAGTATGACGAGCTTCTTTTTCATGCCTTGACTGTCAAAGTTACCGGGATCGGGGGATTCGGAGGAAGATCTGAGTGGGGAAGTGGTCGGAGTAGCCGTTGAGGAATTTTCCGGATGCGTAGGTGCGCAGGGGGGTGCCTTCGTAGGGTGATCCTTCGGGGTTCTGGAGGAAGTCGAAGTCCATTACCCAGTTATGGTCGTAGGCAAGTGCTCCGGTGCGGTGGTGCTTTTTGTTGTCGATCAGGGTGCCAGAGACGATAATCTGATCGAAGAGGTTCCAGCGGCCTTTGTAGGAGAGTGTGCCGGTGCCCATGAGGAGTGTGGACCACCAGGGGTTGAAGAATCCGTGGAGCTGGGTGTCCTTGGATTTTTTTGTGGCTCCGAGGGTGACGGCGCAGGAATAGTCCTGTGGATCGTCGTTGAGGTCACCCATGATGATGACGTGCTGATTGGGGCGGATTGCCCAAAGGGAGTCGGCGAGATGCTTGGAGAGGCGTGCGGCGGCTACGCGGTTGGGACGGGACTCCATTTCTCCGCCGAGACGTGAGGGCCAGTGGTTGACGATTACTGAAAGGGTGTCGGTGGTTCCGGTCATCACGCCGGTGACGCACATCTGGTCGCGTGTGGGGAATGAGACTTCGGCGAGGGGGGTGTTGGTGACGTCGATGACTTCAAACATGGCGGGGTCAAAGAGGAGCGCCACGTCGATTCCGCGATTGTCGGGGGAGTCGTGGTGGACGATGCGGAGTCCGCGGTGGCGCAGCGGGTCAGCGTTGACGAGATCCTCGACTACGGAGCGGTTCTCAACCTCGGCGATGCCGATAATTGCGGGTCCCTGGGGGGTCCGGGGGGTCGTCATGCGCGAGATGGCGAATGCGAGGTTGTTGATTTTCTTCCAGTACTTGTCGGAATCCCACTGCCGGGAACCCCGGGGGGAGAATTCGAGGTCGTACTTTCCGTTGGCGTTGATAGTGTCGAAGAGGTTCTCCAGGTTGTAGAATGCGATGCCTACAAGCTTTTCGTCGCCGGACTTAGCGGAGGTTTCGGGGGCTTTGGCGCATGAGAGGGAGTAGGCGGCGACGGCTAAGACAGCCGAGAGTGTGATGATGAATCGACGCATGGGGGATAGGGAAATCAGTTGTCGATGGCGTCGACTTCAAGGTCGCCGTTGATAATCTCGTGCCAGGGGAGTCCCTGTTTGGGGAGCTGCTCCATGAAGGGATCGGGGTCGAACTCCTCGACGTTGTGGACTCCGGGCTTGGTCCATTTGCCGGTGAGGAACATCATCGCGCCGATCATTGCGGGGACGCCGGTGGTGTAGCTGACAGCCTGCATTCCTGTCTCGAGGTAGGCTGCGTGGTGGGAGCAGTTGTTGTAGATGTAGTAGGTCATGGGCTGTCCGTCCTTGCCCTTGCCTGATATGCGGCAGCCGATGGACGTCTCGCCCTGATAGTTCTCGCCGAGATCCTGGGGGTTGGGGAGGACTGCCTTGAGAAACTGGAGGGGGACGATCTTGACTCCGTTGTAGTCGACTTCGTCGATGCGTGCCATGCCGATGTTCTGGATCACGCGGAGGTGGGTGAGGTACTCCTGTCCGAATGTCATCCAGAAGCGCGCGCGCTTGATGGTGGGGAAGTTGAGGACGAGTGACTCGAGCTCTTCGTGGTAGAGGAGGTAGGAGTCGCGCGGTCCGATGTTGGGGTAGGTGAGTGGCGCGTGGAATTCGAGGGGCTTGGTGGTGATCCATTTTCCGTCCTTCCAGTAGCGTCCGTTCTGTGTGATCTCGCGGATGTTGATCTCGGGATTGAAGTTGGTGGCGAAAGCTTTGCCGTGGTCGCCGGCGTTGCAGTCGACGATGTCGAGATATTCCATCTCGGAGAAGTAGTGCTTGGCGGCGTAGGCGGTGAAGATGGCTGAGACTCCGGGGTCGAATCCGCAACCGAGGATGGCGGTGAGTCCGGCTTTCTCGAATCGCTCGCGGTAGGCCCACTGCCATGAGTACTCGAAGTGGGCTTCGTCCTTTGGCTCGTAGTTGGCGGTGTCGAGATAGTTGACGCCACATTCGAGGCATGCGTCCATGATGGTGAGGTCCTGATATGGGAGGGCGACGTTGATGACGATGTCGGGGCGATGGCGACGGAAGAGCTCGACGAGCTGGTCGACTGAATCGGCGTCGACGGTGTCGGTGGAGATGTTGGGAGCGCCGATTGCCTTGGCTACGGCGTCGCATTTGGAGCGTGTGCGGGATGCGATGACGATCTCGGAGAATACCTGGGGGTTCTGGGCGCATTTGTAGGCGACAACGGTGCCGACGCCGCCACAGCCTATGATGATTACTTTTGACATTTCGTGGGTAATTTAGTGATATTGCGGGTTAAATCGGGATAAATTCAATCGGGGAATGCGAGGCGGGCGGGGGAGGGCAGCGCGGCGTCGAGGATGAGGACGGGAATCTGGGTGTTGTCGTGGATTCCGGCGAAGGCGGATGCTCCATGTCCGGCGGCGTAGACGGGGACGTAGTTGCCGGTGTGGTTGGTGTCGACCCAGCCGATTCCGGCGATGTCGTTGAGGACGCGGAATACTTCGACGGTGAATTCGTTGAAGGTGTTGTAGAGGGTGCGCTGGTCGTCGCTGTTGCGGAGCTCGAAGGTCTTTTCGTACTTCTGACGGAGGGATTCGGTCTGCTTCTCGTTGACGGGGAGGATGGTCCAGAAGCCGAATTTCTCGGTGAGGAGGTCGCGCATGTCGTCCCACGTGTAGTTGCGGCGAGAGCGGAGCATCGCGCGACATTCTTCGGCGAAGCGATCCTTGGACATGCGCTGAGCGTCGATGTAGTGGAGGAATGCGTTGTAGCCGGTGAATGCGTTTCCGACAGCCATTCCGCCGGTGTCGTGGTCGGCAGTGATGACGATGAGGGTCTCGTCGGGGTGCTGGAGGAGGAATTCGTAGGCGACGGCGATGGCTTCGTTGAAGTTGAGGATCTCCTTGATGGCTGTTCCGCCGTCGTTGCCGTGTCCGGCGTGGTCGATGTTGCCTCCTTCAACCATCATGAAGAATGCGTCGGGGGATACGCGCTGGAGATGGTTGAGGGCTGTGCGGGTGATGAGGGGGAGGTTGAGGTTGCCTGGCTCGGTGATGGAGTCGATGGTGTAGCCGATCTCGTTGAGATGGTCGGGGAGGGAGTCGGTGTTGAGCATGAGGATGCGGCGTGAGGGGGAGGCTGCGGCGGCTTCGGCTCCGCGGACGATGTCGACGCCGTGGGAGCGGAGATAGTCGGTAAGGTCGTTGGGGTTGCCCTGCTTGTCCTTGGTGCCTCGGAGTCCGGCTCCGGCGATGAATTCGTAGCCGGATTCGGCTGCCTGGCGTCCGATCTGGTAGAACATGGATCGATGGGGGACGTGGGCGTAGAATGCGCCGGGGGTTGCGTCGTCGGGAGCTACGGATGTGACGATGCCTACGCCGTAGCCTGCGTCGTGGAGCGTCTTGGCGATGGATGTGACTGCTGCGGAGTCGGGGGTGACACCGAGCATGCCGTTGACGGTCTTATAACCGGTGGAGAGTGCTGTGCCGGCAGCGGCGGAGTCGGTGACGGGGGATGATGCGGAGTAGGTGGTGGCTACGCCTGCGACGGGGAACTGCATCATGAGGAGTGGATCGGCGTTGCGGAGGACCATGCGATTGTAGGTCTGCGCGGCGAGGACGTGTCCCATGCCCATGCCGTCGCCGATGAAGTAGAAGATATACTTGGGGGTGTTGTCGGCGTATGCCGAGAATGTGAATGCGGCGGCAATGATTGCCGAAACTGCGCGTGAGATGATTTTCATGAAGTGATGATAACCGGTTAATAAGATTGGATAATTATTGCCGGAGGGCAATAGTCATGGCAAAAATAAGAAAAAAACGGGAAAGGGGAGCAAAAAAGGGGGAAAGAAAATGTGAGGGCGTGGGAAATGCGGTGCTTTTTTGACAGGTGGAGGGGGCAAAATCGGGCGTAACTTTGCGCCGGGAAATGTGGAAAATGATGTGCGGGCGGGAAGGGAGATTAGGAAATGTGGGGGAAAAGGGCTATCTTTGGACGTCGAAGAATAAACATGAATCAATATTGGCATAGTGAATTATGGAAATGAATATGATGAGCGAGCGATACGATTATCTGATAGTGGGGGCGGGTCTGTACGGTGCGACGTTTGCGTACATGGCGGGGCGACGGGGGAAGCGCTGCCTCGTGATAGACAAGCGGAGCCATGCGGGCGGAAATGTGTACTGCCGTGAGGTGGCGGGGATAAATGTGCACGTGTACGGGGCGCACATCTTCCACACGAATGACAGGGAGGTGTGGGACCTGGTGAACAGTATCGTGCCGTTTAACCGCTATACGAACTGTCCGGTGGCTGTGGCGCCTGACGGGAGGCTGTATAATCTGCCGTTCAACATGAATACTTTCTACCAGATGTGGGGGGTGAGGACGCCTGAGGAGGCTCAGGTGAAGCTTGATGAGCAGCGCCGTGAGGCTCGGGAGCGGATGGCGGCTGAGGGGGCGACGGAGCCGAGGAATCTGGAGGAGCAGGCGCTGACGCTGATCGGGCGTGACGTGTATGAGCAGCTGATCAAGGGGTACACGGAGAAGCAGTGGGGGCGGCGCTGCACGGAGCTTCCGCCGTTCATCATCCGCCGGCTTCCGGTGAGGCTGACGTTTGACAATAATTATTTCAACGATGCGTACCAGGGTATTCCGGTGGGTGGCTACAACCGTCTGATCGAGGGGCTACTTGAGGGTGCGGATGTGGTGCTTGACTCGGATTTCTTCGCTGACCGCGGGCGCTGGGAGGGGATGGCTGACCGGATTGTGTTCACGGGGCGGATCGATGAGTTCTACGGTTTCCGCTTCGGGAGACTGGACTACAGGAGCATCCGGCTTGAAACGGAGGTGCTGGAGGTGGCAAACTGGCAGGGAAATGCTGTGGTGAATTACACGTCGGGGATGGTGCCGTGGACGCGAATCATTGAGCATAAGCATTTTGAGGCGTTTGGGGCGGCGGTGTACGATAATCAGCGGACGGTGATCTCACGGGAGTGTCCGGCGGAATGGGCGGAGGGTATGGAGCCTTTCTATCCGGTGAATGATGCACGGAATCAGGAGACGTACATGAAGTACAAGGCTCTTGCTGACAGGGAGGAGCGTGTGATATTCGGGGGGAGGCTTGCGGAGTACCGATACTATGACATGGCTCCTGTGATGGCTGCGGCGATGAGGAGGGCGGAGGAAGTGTGAGTTAGGAGTTAGGAGTTGGGAATTGAGAGTTGAGAGTGAGGAATTTAGGGGTGATAATGCTTTGGTATATAATGATTAAAAGACAGGGGTACGGGAGAAACAGGGGGATGTGGGCTGCACGATGCACAATGGATAATTGGGGGAGAGAAGATCGCACGCAGAGGCGCGGAGGACGCAGAGAGGCTGGGTGATAGTAAGAAACGGTGTAGGTTTTCCCATCGGCAGCAGTTGTTGCATTTTCTGCAACGACTGAATTTCGTTGTAACTCACCACTTTCAAACACAATATTTATATGTCTTGAAGCGGTCGACTTATTGCGTTGAAACTGCTCCGCCATTTGGTCGGCAGTAAGCCACACAGATTCATTGGCAAGCCGAACCTCAATCTTCGTCTCGCCCCCCGCGTTTGAAATAGTGTAATCTTTCCGTAATATATCGCTAAATAAAGCCTAATCGATATTCCAATATGCCTCAGGATCACCATCAAAAGCATCACTTATATCGTCTATCCGATAATCCTCTCGAAGTTGATCATAATACTCTGCATCCATAATTCGCCCATGTGTGTCGGTCTGAAGATTATAAGGATAAGGAGCAATGTCGTATAAGTCGAGCCATTTGTATGAAGCACCCTTTGCCATCTGAATTTTTGTTTTTTGTTTCAAATGAAACTGCCATAATTCGGTATATTCTACGGGTATAACTTCCTTGCCGGATAGATTGATAATTCCCCAGCGATATTTGCCATAGTTATAACTCTTCCCCACAGCGACATCCCCGATTTGACTCTTGCAAGTCCCATAAAGAAAGGTTCTATAAGATCGTACTTCCCGAAGGGGACTATTTCATCGCCCTTATTGCTCATAACACCCCATTTGCCATCTTTCTTCTCGATGACCATAACATTATCAAACTCATAGACATGAGAAGCGTGTTCTTTAAGAGAAGCGAGATTGACAAATTTTTTGAGATTGGTAAATATTTTATTTTCCATATCTTAACGTGAGTTCGATATAAGAAATTCAACTCCAATAATAAAACAATCAGCCATT
>CAMWPM010000054.1 GCA_947176235.1 uncultured Bacteroidales bacterium
CTCCCCAGCCCACCCCTGGCGAGCCACATCCTTCCGACTCCCTTAATGACGCCGACCCCCTAATCTCCATGCGCCATTGCCGCGTAGCCTACGGCTCCTCCACCATTATCTCCGACATATCCTGGGACATCCTTCCCGGCGAACGCTGGATGCTCTCCGGACGCAACGGATCCGGGAAGTCCACCCTCCTCTCCCTCATCTGTGCTGACAATCCTCAGCGCTACGTCAACGACATAACCGCCTTCGGTCATCACCGCCGCTCCGGCGAAAGCATCTGGGACATCAAGCGCCACATCGGCTACATCTCACCCGAGATGCACCTCCACTTCCACGGCTCCGGCGACGTCGCCACTATCGTGGCGCAGGGACTCAACGACACCGTCGGTCTCTTCGTCCGTGTCCGCCCCGACCAGATGGCTCTCGCCCTTGAGTGGCTTAAGCTTTTCGGCATGGAGCATCTCGCCTCACGCCGCTTCGACACCCTTTCTGCCGGCGAACAGCGCCTCGCTCTCCTCGCCCGCACCCTCATCAAGCAGCCCCGCCTGCTCATCCTCGACGAACCCCTTCACGGGCTCGACCTCGGTCGTCGACGCGCCGTCCGCGACCTCGTGTCGGCACTCATGGAGCGTCATCCCCGCTCCGCCCTCATCTTCGTCACCCACTATCCCGCGACCGAACTCCCCGACTGCATCAACCATTCCCTTTCCCTCTCCTGACACCCTCCACCCGCCATGCAACTCCTCCAGCTCACCATCCACAACTTCAAGAACATCCCCGAGGCATCCATCACCTTCTCCCCCGGCATCAACTGTCTGCTCGGCGACAACGGCATGGGCAAAAGCAACCTCCTCGACGCCATCTACTATCTCAGCTTCTGCCGGAGCTTCTCCGGGCAGTCCGACTCCGCCCTCATCACATCCGACGCCCCCTTCATGATGCTCAAGGGCGAATACATCCGCCGTGGAGTTCCGGAAGAAGTATCCGCCGGACTGACACGCGGACGCCGCAAGTCATTCAAGCGCAAAGGCAAGGAATACGATCGTATTTCCGCCCACATCGGGCAGTTCCCACTCGTCATGGTCTCCCCCCACGATTCCTTCCTCATCACCGGCACGGGCGAGGAGCGGCGCCGTCTCGTCGACATGGTCATCTCACAGGCTGATCCCGTCTACCTCGACGCCCTCATCCGCTACGCCCGGGCACTTGAGCAGCGCAACAAGCTCCTTCGCGCCCACGTCGTCGATCCCGCACTCTATTCAGCAGTAGAGATGTCTATGACCATGGCATCCACCGTGATTCACGACCGACGCACCGCGTGGGTCAACCGATTCTCTTCGATTTTCGACGGCTACTACCGCGCCATCTCAGGACGCCCCGACGAACCCGTCTCACTCACCTACGTCTCCCATCTCAACGACCCCGGAGCCACCGTGCAGTCAATTCTCGACAGCGCCCGCCGTCACGACGAAGCCGTCGGCTACACATCCGTCGGAGTCCACCGCGACGACCTCCGTATGTCGCTCAACGGAATGGACGTCCGACGCACAGGATCCCAGGGGCAATGCAAGACGTTCACCATCGCCATGCGCCTCGCCCAGTACGACTTCCTCGCCGAGACCACTAATCTCCGCCCACTCCTTCTCCTCGACGACATCTTCGACAAACTCGACGCCTCCCGCGTCGAACGCATCGTCGACATCGTCCGTTCCGACAAATTCGGGCAGATTTTCATCACCGACACCAACCGCGACCATCTCGATTCCATCATGTCCCACACCTCCGACCCCTACAGTCTCTTCACCGTCCACGAAGGCATCTTCACCCCCGTCCCACACAATGAAGCGCGTTGATCCCGAACAGATTGGAAAAGTAATCGACACACTTCTCCGCGAGAACAATCTCACCGACGAAGTCCGACGCCGACGCCTCTGCTACCTGTGGCCCGAAGTCGTCGGCCCGGGCATAAACCGCTACACCACACGCCGTTGGATACAAGGCACCACCCTCCACGTCTACATTTCCTCCCCCGCGCTCAAAAACGACCTCATGTTCCACCGCACCCGCCTGCTCGACCTTCTTAACCAGGCAGTCGGCGCCACCCCCGAATCCCCCGTCATCACCGAAATCGCCATCCACTGATCTCCATTCGTTTTCATCACCCCTATATCTAATTTTAAAAAAAATTCACTCAGTCCCGAACCTTTTCCTCTCCACCGACGTTATAATTACGAAAAGCATAGATTACTTTTCCATTGCAAGAAATGTGATAATGATTGGTTTATAAAGCATCAAGGCTGTCGCGACGACAGCCTTTTGTTTTTCTCCCTTTTGAACGAATTTGTGCAGTAAAGGAAGAGCAGCCTGATTTTTTACGAATGAATTACATATAACGTAATGCAAGATAAGCAACAAATTCCGCGCCACTTGTTTCGGTGGGCTTGTCGGTAACTTCTATTCCTGAAAGAGCTGCAATAGAGGAGCGCGTCATCCATGGTACGTCTTGCCCAAGGATAGGTTGAACGACCTCAGCGACGTTGACAAAAGTTCGGTCAGAATCCGGATGATTTATACTATAATAAGCCAGAGTAGCCTTGAGGCTTACTTCATCCATACCGAAGAATGATACCAACGGTAAATCACTTATATCATCTTTTACTTGATTCCAGACTTCTGGGAAACATGGCGCATCGCTAAGCTTTTCTTTTATGATATTGTCATCGTCAATGCATTCAAGATTGAATGGCTCTGGACGAACAAAAGAATGAAATTTGAGCACTATTTCATAATTTCTGACAATCGCAACAGCAAAAGAGTACGTACTATAGTCTTCTTCGTTGGCACATTTAATATCATATGCAACAAAATTGCCTTTAAGTGTGATTTTTGAAGGGTCTGGGTCAAATGGCCACCCAAAATAGCGATTGCCAAGAGTTTTGACTTTTAGCTCCATTTCAAACCGGCATTGTTTAGGCTCTAAGACTTCGACATTGCTCCCCAGCCCGAGGAGGTAATTCATGAAATCAGGTGTGGGTGCTACAAAATATCGAAAATCGGCACACTCTTCACCTTCGCTTGGCAATTCTTCCTGAGTCGGGTGAATTGGCAAAGCCCTGATTTGTTCAGCCTCTTTACCCCAAGCCCGTATTTTGACCAACTGAGGTTTGACATTCTCCATAATGGTCACGCCAAAGAATCGGGAAAAATATTCGTCGGCATTAAAATCATGAGGAAGTTTAAATTTCCGATCATTTAAAAGCTCAACATTAGTGACGTTTTCAAGCGCATAAAGTTGCAGTGAATCAAAATTATCAACCTGACATAATACATACCAGCGGTTATTATGCTGACGCAATGCATAAGGGGCGGCTACTATTATGAATTCCGATCCACTGTAGCTCTTGACAGTCAGCCTAACAGCACAGCTTGCCGACATGGCTTCCAAGCTGCTTTGCAGATGCTCGATTCCTCTTGGCACAAAGTCAGAGACTATCCGGTCGTCAAGCCGCCTATAAGCATTTAAGGTATTAAAGATAGAAAGTGAATTTATCACCCAACTTTCAACATTCTTTCCATCGATCTTTTCGGGATTCTCAATTATATAAACATATCTTTCGCTACTAACTCTTTTGCTAATAATACTGATATTAAATGCTTTGTAAATACCATCTCGCCATCGCTTGAGGGTCTGACGATCAAGACTTTCTCCGTTCAATCTGGATTCTCCCTCCATTTTTAAACTCCAGGCATCGCTCAGTTCCTGAAGCGTAAGCCCTGTGCTGAAGGTCTTCAACTTGCCTATCAGCCAGATATATTTCTCTATTTGTGTCATATCATCTGAATTTGATGCAAAGATAATAATAAAGGTGTCATGTTTAGTGATACATCTGGAAACTATCTCAAAAATTTTTTGATGAGTTGATTTTTGTGACACCTGTACCTTTATTTTGTAGCCAGTAGCTTGTAAATGCGTTATGAGTCATGCATGTACTAAAAAAACGAATATTGCTACTTGATAAGAATGGCAGACGCATTGAGCCGGGTATGTGGGCGGAAGTGTCGCACGACAAACCATACGTGATCTGGGCAAGTCCTCAGACCCTTGACAACGCCATCAGTCAATTCCGGCTGAAGTATAATATTGAAATCAACAGCGGTCAAATCTGTCCAAACAATTTCGACGTGACACGGATATCATAGGATGTCTATGCTCCTACACCACAAAGCGCACAGGGATTGTTCTTTACCTCCCTGTGCGATTCACTTAATGAGTTTAGATTATAGGTTATTATTTTGACATTTCTGCTATTCCTGCTTTTACAGCATTTACAATAGAATCAATGTATATTTCTTCAGAATGACCGCCAAAAAACATACTATTTTGAGGGTCTCTAAGATATCTGAATCCCGGATGTGATGTCTGAATTAATAATCTATTATTCTTTGTATCTATCCAATAACTGGTTGTCGACGAATTACCGAAAGGTCCGGTTAAATTATCTCCTAAATGTTTCTTCAAGTCTTCATAGAAGAATCCAAATGTTTGCCCAAATATTACTACATCAGGATTGTATGAATCTAATTGTTTGAAAAGAATATCTCTCCAAACTATATATTGTTGCTTGACATGACTATAGGAAGATGTAGTATTATTCGGCGCCGGATATTTCCCTACGTTTATCCAGGCTATACTTCTGAAATCATCCATGATTTCAGTCTCGGATAGATAAGCGTTTTTGAAATCCGAATATTTAAGATTTCTCAAAACACACGAAACGAGTTTGGAAACTCTTTTTTCAGTTCGCCTTTGATATAGTCTTTGGGGATGGTAAATCTCATCGTAAGTAAGTTCTTTGAGATAAATGTCATGCTCCCATCCACCATTACCCACTGATCCATCTTTCATTTTGTCATAAGGCTCCTTAAGTATCAACAGAATTTTCATTGGAACCTGCTCGTACAACGTCGGATCTGTGATACCGTCAGGAATAGGCCTCCTGCCATATTCCGCAGGCATACGCGAGATCTCTTGTTTTAAATTTTCGTTTGTTGTTTTCATCGATGGAATATTTGACGCAAATATAATTTTTTTTCATGATATTTTCACTAATCTTTTTAACAATTGTAAAAAAATCAGAGTTTTATGTGTGGCGTTCTGGTTTTTTTGTCAGGACCAAACCGAGTGCCATTTTGTTGGGTTATGCTTTGGAATGTGATAGTGGATTCGCACACGAAACTGTTAAGACGTAATAGATCGGGGACTGAATATGCCTTGTGACTGGTTAGGTCGTGAACAGCGTAACATATTATTATTTTGTTAAGAATATCTTTCCAGTTTAAGAGCGGTTTATCTATCCAGCTTCTGCCATCATCGGGATTATGTTTATCAATACGAGCATAGATGATGTTTTCCTGACATTTGGCTATATATAGCTCAGTTAGAACCTTAATTATCAAAACGAAGTTAGAACCATAGTATTCGTCATCATCAAGTTTTAGAACGGATTCCTCGCCTTGATAGATAAATCTAATCCAGCTTTCAAGATCTCGGTCTTCATTCTCATATTCAATCATGTAGTTATCTACAAAATAATCGACATCACTTATGCGGTCATAGGCCTGTGTAGTCAAATCAGTGAGATGGTTATTAATCTGGCTAAATCGTTCGAGATTTTCAGCCGTACACTGATACATATCGTTTAGCAATTCACACCGTTGCTTTAGAAGTGACTCAACACGACTCCGATTATTTGCGTTTTCAGCCCATTCATTGTAGTCTTCAACATCGCCACCGGTTATAGCAATAATCTCAGTTTCAATCTCGGTTATTTTGTCCTTAAAATCTTTCATAATTATCTTCTTCCTTTGGTTCATAAAAAATATCCGTTTCTTCCGAACTGCACACCGGCTTCCACTCGACGATTTTATCGACTGTTGCGAGCCCTCCATCAACGCCGTCATGGATTGTGTAGTCTTCGTAGTCATAATCCTCACAAGTGATGCTGATAGTTGCTTTATCCGGCTCCTCTATTTTTACATATACCTCTACACCAAACATTTCAAACGTCTCTCTAAGCTTTTCGTAGAATTCTTGTGCGGTATGAATATTATGTTCAGCTATGAGTTTTGTATAGTAAGCGTGCCGCTTACGCATCAGTTCAATTGATTGTTTCATCTTTCTATAAAATTATAACTCTTCTCCAAAGCAGCCTCTGCTAATAGAATCAGTGTCGAGCCATTCATCTTGTATTTGACCGCCATTTCGCTCAACAGTAGCCTGTAGCCATTTCAGACTATGGCTGTCAAGTTCGGTATAGTCATTTACGACTACTCGAAGCTGCGATGAGTTGCTGACGGAGATTTTTCGCAGATTTCGGCAGTGGGACATGTCAAGTTCCTCAATATCGTTATTTTGTGTAAGGTCAAGCGATGTCAGCTTTTCGCTCATCCTACATATTACCTTTTTCAGCAGTGGCATAGCCGAAAGCTCAAGCTTATCTGCATAATACTCGGTAACAACGAGTGTTTCAAGATTTGGACAACCGCTGAAATCAACTTTGTGAAGTTGAGTATATTGCAGATATGTCAAGGCCGGACAGTCTTTAAAGACCACATTATTCACTCGCGTCTCCCACGTGCCGTCGACAAGCTCCAACAAAGAGTCGCTATCTTCCGACAAAAATTCAATCTCGAAAGGCAACTCTTTTCTTTCGGTAGATTTATAATAATGTGCAACACGGCTCATGCTGTAACCATGATAATGACGCAGCGTAGAGTGCGTACCGTCACCCCAGTGTACTTCAATCGAAGCACCCGGCTTCAACTTGGCGTCGAACCACACATGGTTACCCTCAGTCCACTTTAAAGTATTAATCGAAATTTGTAATAAACTTTTCATGACGGCAAAGTTAGATCTAAGGTGTATCGATTCGCGATACATCTGAGCTTATTTTTCTTTATGCTTTGTGGAATTTTGGCTTATCTACACTCACACTTATAATCTTCACCGTAATTTGATTATCTTCGCTGTCACCCACTAAAATGTAGGGGTAGGTATAGGTATTTTTAAGCACATCATAGAGTTTGGGGAAATCTTCCAGTGCTTTATTGCCGCCTGTAATTATGATGATAGTGAAACCTATATCGTTAAGATCACACCGATTATCGCAATATTTGGAATATAAGTCGCAAAGATAGAGTGCCGCATCCGCAGGATTAGCGGTATAACTATGGTCTGTTGTCAAACTGAACGATTTACATCTTGCCAATACATTCCAAAGGTTAAAATCGATGTTATGCCGGATGAGGTACTGCTGTAACTCTTCGATTTTTGCGAAACGTCGAAGTTGTTGAAGCCGTTTCTTATGACGATAATCGCGTTTACGCTTGGACCGGTTCTTGGCTCTCATTCTTTTATGTATATTTTTAAAAGGGATTGGGGGAAACCACCGTAGGTGTTTCTCGTGATATTCATCCCAGTACTTATTGTCGGGAGCTTTTGGACTATTTGATAGAATTTCTTCAAAATTCTCTCTAACGTCTTCGTCATTAAATCCCCATGTAGTCAGTTCCCAAAGAAGGTAAACAGCTAACACCTCGGGAGATAAGGCCAGACGATCATCAACAGAAACCTGACGTCCCGCCACGACACTATGACGGTGGTCATCATAGTTTATTCCTGAGATTTGGCCGCGTTCATCTCTACTGACTTCGATTATTTTGTTATATTCGTCAGGTTCAGGAGATAGCATGCAAATGTTATCATACGTCTGTTTGAAGCTGACACCATATTCAGAGCTACAGGGAGCAAGACGAGTCAAAACAGTCCAAATAGACTCAAAGTCAACCGACAAAAAAAATTCTTGAAGAGTCATAATTCAGGTGGATTATAATTTCATAATGCGAAATTATAACCCACCTGTTGCATTTCATGATACACCCATTAAAATTTTTATATTCCTAATATTTCGTTCATCTTTTTACAAAGGTCAGCGTTTTGACGATATTGCTTAGGGATTATGTCAACATCTTCATACCCATATGCTATTTTATAGGCATATCTATCACTCTCGGGATCTCCCATTCCAAAAGATTCTAATAATTCTTTCAGCTTGAGGTAGTCTTTATCTTCCTGTGTCAGACTTTCTGTCGTTGGCGATAGATGTAAGTCTTTCCTGAATTCATTTTTTAGCAATGTACTCATTGGTTGTTCATCGAGCCTCTCCTCATACTTAACCAAAAGCTCATAAAACTTCTCTCTTGCCCACGATTCCGGATAGTCTTTTCCGATGTTTTTTGCTCCAACCACAAATTCACCATTGCACCAATAATCCATAATATACTCACCAAAGGATCTCGCATCATTTAAGGATTCTCCGTTTACAAACGCGATGTTTACACAATCAGCATATATCGAACAATATTCGTTATCGTGAGAATACATCCAATAGCAGTAAATGTATGCGGCTGCATACACTTCCGACTTATCTTCTTGAACAAACGTGTCAAATATTTCAATTGATCTTACCAGCTCTTCAAGATTCAAATTATCTATATTTCTTAGAAGTAATGCCACGAACGTTGTTAGTACACTGGATCGGTTATTAATTAAGCCATCAGCTATTTCCCTAAGTTCTTTATCCGCATAATGATAATTTATAAAGCTTTTATATACGTCTTTATATATGTTTTGCGGCTTCGGATTATTAGCCAGAATTTGCACATAATTTTTAGCCCATCCATGGGATCGTCCTTGAGCTATTTGGGCACAGTAATTTTCTACTTTATTGTCACGTATTACTCTGTGCCATGCTTCTTCCCTGACAGTAGATTGAGTCCAATTGAGATGTGAAGCAAGTGCGCTTACCATTTGTGGAATATCTGCATTTGTAAGCTCTTTCTCCAAGGAGAGATCCTCTTTCGTCGGTGCAACTTCATCGTTACCGATATAATTGCACCACTCGTTTAGTTCCTCTATACAGTAGTCACGTGCAATTTCAGGATAACCGGATTGTTGAAAGAGTATCTCAAACTCTTCTTTTGTGTAAGGTCTTAAAAATTCATTCATGATATTCATTATAATTTTCTAGCAAATTTAAGAAAAAAAATATTCACTAACACCTATCTTCATTCCTTGGATATATTAAAGAATATCTTCCTTTTGGCTCGACAAGGTTCTGGTATCAACTATTCGTAATAATCTTTTTCCCAGATTATTATTCTAATATTGATTTTTGACTCAGCCTTTTTGACATGGGCAATATTATATCCATCGTTTCCTACAACAACAATAGTAGAATTCATATCACCATCCTCCAAGTTTTTCAGTGGCATTATCCAACAATGATTGTAGCTCACTTTCATCGAGGATAACAGGTTTGCGATTTGCTCGATTGATCGCCATAATACGTTTCTCCTCTTCTGTAGGCTCGGGTAAATCGACCCAATAAATACTCCCGGATCCGGACTTATCGCCCGACAGGTGTTTCAGCCAAAGCTCCCGCAACAATTTCCGTACCCCATCAGGGGCTTGTATTCGTTCTTCTTTCATGTTGTATTGTAATTTTCCTGCAAAATTATGTGGCAGGTGTCACAAATTGCAATACATCTGGGTGAAAAACGGGGAAATATTCAATTTCTTTGTAAGATGGTTTTACCCTTATGATTGTACGTTCAATGTTCCTCTATGACATCCCCCCGCTATCCCCTGACGCGAGCCAATGTCTCTCAGATCAGCGGCTTCGGCTTCGTGGCTTGAAAATCCTTCAGATAAGCCGGTGTCGAATACGCCAGATCCAGAAAATCCCCCTTTGAATAAGCCAGATCTGCGAGTGGCATCATGTCCACCGCAAGCGGCACGACTCCATCCACAAAACAGGCGTTTCCCGACTTGATCACAGCCTTTGCCTTCTCGCTACCGTCCCCGCAGAATATCACCTTCTTCTCCTTCAAAAATTCACTGTAGCTTTCCCCGTCAAGAATCAGCGGCTGAGGCTCCATCAGTGCATTAAGAGCGAAATCATACACCGCGGTGAACACCTCCATTCTCCTCGCGTCGATCATCGGTGCGAAAAGCGTCGTCTCCGGATCTGCATCCACGTCAGCCCTGAACATTGCCGACGTGGCAAGCAGTTTCAGCGTATCCACCCCTATCAATGGCACTTTCAGCCCGTAGGCAAGCCCCTTAGCCTCCGAAAGTCCGATACGCAGACCCGTATAGCTACCCGGTCCGATCGACACAGCCACGGCATCAAGCTTCATCTCATGGTCAGCAAGATAGTCCAGACATCCCTTGATATAGTCCGAAAGAAGCGTTGCATGATTCCGTCCCTCGAAATTCTCATAATGACGGAGCACCATCCCCTCTGCCGTCAGTGCCGTTGAACACACTGCCGTCGATGTGTCGATATTCAGTATGGTAGCCATTTTCTCAAAATTGGTATCGTTCAGAAAGAATAAAGATGATTTAGCGCGCGGAGCAGATTGCAGAGTGTCGCACTCCAGTAGTTGCGGAAGTCGCTCTTCACGGCAAGTATGGCGTCATCCACCACCTCATCCGTCGAGTCACGCACCGTCGATAGAAAATTGTACATCACTTGATATATGTCAGCCACACCCTCCGCTATCGACGCCGACACCGGCGTATCGCTGTATTTCATATCCTCCTCAAACACCTCCAGGTACACGTCATCCTCTCCCATCAGCTGCTCCACGCTTCGGCGCGCCATGTCGTATTCCTCCTCCGTCATGAAGTTGTCGAGGTACGAATCCGTTTCCTCCGCCTGCATTTCATCCACGCGCAGATCTGTAGCCGTGATGTAGAGGCGCGGCAGCAGATGAAGCATCGAATTGATAAAGTCATTCCTCTCGGTTTCCTGTACGTTCATCACCGCCTGACAGTATTCATTGGCGAGTCCTATGAACGAGAGTGAATTGGTGTTGAGTGCCATATATTGTTTATTAATATTTCTTGTTATTTTGCGGAATAGAGCCCGTGAGTCCTTATGTAATCAAAAACGCCGTGGGGCAGGAAGCAGTTCATGTCGCGTCCAGCGGCTATCGCTTCCCTGACGAACGTCGACGAAATATCGGTTGTCGGAGCCTTTATCAGTGAAGCCCCCGCCGGCAGAGCCTCATCACTCACTTCATAGCCCGGACGGGGATAGACGATTACGCCAAACTCACGCAGTATCTCGTCATGTGCCCGCCATCGGTGCCATTCAAGCCAGTTGTCGCTCCCGATTATGAGGCGGAAATCAGTGTCAGGATATAGCGAGTTCAGATGCCGGAGTGTGTCTATGCTGTAATTTGGCTGAGGCATCGTTAGCTCCACATCAGTCACCCTGAGTGCACAGTCGTTGTGTGCGGCTATTTCGAGCATTTTCAGTCGGTCACTGTCAGCTAAGAGCTCTGTATCTGTCACTTTAAACGGATTACGGGGAGTCAGCGACAGCCACACCTCATCCAGTCCGCCCCACTGCCTCACATACGAGGCGACCATCAGATGCCCGATATGCACCGGGTTGAATGATCCGCCCATCACCCCGACCGTTCTGCGTTTCGGAGCTCGTGATCCTGATTTCATGTTATTCATTCCGACTCGGACTGATTTTTCCGATTACCCACTGATTGACAGAATTTACTCGGCATCCACGAATTCCTTGAGTATCCGCTCGGCATTATCCACAGCCTCCTGCAGATCGTCGTTCACTACTCGGCAGTCGTAGCGCGGAGCAAACGAAAGCTCGAATTCCGCTCTTCCCACTCTCTGGTCTATCACGTCCGGAGCATCAGTCCCGCGTCCCTCCAGGCGGCGGCGCAGTTCGTCGACTGACGGCGGGAGGATGAAGAGGGAAATTGCGCGGTCACCCATCAGCTTCTTCACCCGTTCTCCACCTTTCACGTCTATGTCAAGCACCACATTGTGCCCCTCACCCGTGATTCTGTCGATCTCGCTTCTGAGCGTTCCGTAATAGCGGCCCGGGTACACCTCCTCGTATTCCACGAAGTCGCCCCGATCTATTGCCTCACGGAATTGTTCCGTGGTCAGGAAATAATAGTGCTCGCCATCCTTTTCTCCGGGGCGCGGCTCACGGTTGGTCGCTGACACGGAGAATCCCATGTCGATATTCCCCCGCTCGCGCAGTGCCTTTATGATCGTCGATTTGCCGCACCCCGAAGGTGCCGAGATTATTATGACTTTACCCTGTTTCATCACATTACGTTGAGTACCTGTTCCTTGATCTGTTCCAGCTCATCCTTCATCTTCACCACAAGCTTCTGCATTTCCGCGTGGTTGCTCTTCGAGCCGAGCGTATTAATTTCTCGACCCATTTCCTGAGCGATGAAACCCAATTTTTTCCCCTGACCAGGCGTCGTCAGGTTCAGTGTCTCGATGAAATAGTCCAGGTGCTGTGCCAGGCGCTGCTTTTCCTCAGTTATATCGAGCTTCTCGATGTAGAATATCATTTCCTGTTCAAGCCTGCCCTTATCTATTTCAGCTTGAGGAATCTTGGCAAGTCCGTCGGCAATGCGGACCCTGATGCGCTCTATCCTCTCCCCTTCATGCTGTGGCACTTGATTCAGGAGCTGGCGGATATTTGCTATGCGCAGTCCGAAAAAGTCGGAAAGCTTGCGTCCTTCAGTGGCACGGTAATCCATCAATGCCTCCACGGCTTCACCCACGGCTCCCATCAGCGCGTTCCCCTCCTCTTCCGAGATGTGGGTCAGCGTATCCGATTTCACCGTGTCCGGAAACCGCAGCAGCAGATTGTACCAGTCCTGAGGTTCCGGCAGGTCAAGTTCACGAGCCATTTCCTTATATTGCTCTTTGTAGGCTTTCATCAGCGGCAGATTGAATGCGATCGTCTCAGCCCCCGACAGCGTCTCCACGTAGATCGTCAGATCCACCTTACCTCGCTCAAGCCGTCCGCCTATCAGATTGCGCATTGCTATCTCGCGGTCCCTGTAGGGTGCCGGCACACGGGCTGACAGATCGAGCTGCTTGCTGTTCAGCGACTTGATTTCGACTGTAAAACGCTTGTTTTCAAATGGGACGACCGAGCGTCCGAATCCTGTCATTGAAAGTAACATAGCCGTTGGTCCTTATTATGTGATAGCCTGATTTTTCCTTGTGATAATCTCTTTTTCTTTGGCGCAAATTTACTCAAAATTTTCCAATTCCCGTTTTTCCCGTCGCTCTTTTTCTCCATTCCTCCCTTACGCCGGCATATCACGTAGATCTGCGAGTTGAATGTCGTTCCCCTTAGCGGCATCGGAGAATATTCTGTATGTTCGATTTCGAAGTCTTCCTCAAGCTGCCGACGCAGGTCCCGGAAGTAGAATCCGATATGATCCAGATAGCCATCCCCGTTTCTCCATTCCTCAAGAGGAAGCCCCCACAGCGTCCGCCAGATATTCCGCCACGTGTACTGATGCCTAAGCCGTGGATCGGTGGCTTTGCGGAGAAGACCCTTGAACATTCCCACCGGTCCGCTCTCCACCGGCACGGAGATCACCAGCACTCCCTCCTTGTTAAGCAGTCCCTTTATCTTGTCAAGTATCTTTCGGCGACCGCTCTCCGAGAAATGCTCCAGCACCTCAAAGCAGCTCACCACGTCATATCGTCTCTCTCCCATCTCCTCCTCCGAGTTGAATATCGTCAGCTGCTCATCCACTTTCGAGTCAGGGAAAGGCTCGTAGCCGTGCAGAGTATCCGTCTGATGTTTTCTCGACGTCAGTTTCCACAGCAGATAGCCGTCGGCACAGCCGTAATCGAGCAGACTGCCTCCCGGAGGAAGATGACGCTCCACCAGTTGGCACGATTTTTCAAAGCGGCGGCGGTGGGAGTACCGTTGCAGCGGATTGCGGGCGTTGTATGACCAGTCAGCGTAAGGCATAGATTCATATTTCCCACAAATTTAAGCATTTCTCCCATCTCCGCCAAATTCCCGAATGACGTTATCCCTGCTGCATAGGTGTCATGTGGTACCCCAGAGCGTTAAGCTCCATCGCCATTCCTGCCAGATAAAGCTGATGAAGCGCTGCTATGTAGCTTCCGAGTGCCGCCTCCGTTCCCGGCTCTACATGCTCGTGACTCAGCAGACCGTAGACACGCGATGCACATTCAGCCACAAGCTCCGTCACCTTCTCCGCAGCCTCGCCGGCATAGCCCAGAAGATTCTCCACCACTGCCTCATCCATATTATCATAGCCCTTCATGTCGCGGAGCACCTCGTAGTAATCCTTGCGTGCCGAGTGCTTCTCCCAGTCCGTGTCCCAGTAGTAAGCCATTGCCATGCCCACGAGCATCATCCAGCCAAGCGACACCACCGGATAGTCCTTAAACTCCCTTGCACCGTCCGGCATATAGCTCCGCGCTATCTCGCCCCATTTTTCTTCCACGTCCGGACATTCCGGCACATGCTCGTCAAGAGCCTCCTTCTTCTGAAGGAACTTCACCAGATCCTCACGCACTTTGTCCTCAAATTTTCTTACCGTGTCTTTTACATCATTGTTTTCCATAATCTTATTTCGTTTTTATATTTTCTTAAAAGTAAAATTCAATTGCGGGAATTTTATTTCTCTTTACTACTATCAACGCCCACCGCTATTTGATAGTTTACGCCTGCAAAGTTAATGCACCGACACCCCCTCCCACCTGTCAAAAAAGCACATAGTTTTTTTTACCGAAAGATTTTCGCCGGAGTTCGTGCTTGCATATCGACTTACCTGCAAGTAAGGGTGCGTTATCGCTTTAGCTCTTGCTGTAGAGGAGCGTAATCGCTTTAGCACTTGCGGTAGGGGCGCGTAATCGCTTTAGCGCTTTCGATACATCGCGCCCGCACCCCGAAGGCTCCGCAAGCTCCCAAGCGAACCTACCGCCCCCCAAAAAAAATTTTATGTTCCCTGAACCTTTTTGCTTTCCCCGTCGTTTTATAGGTACAAAGCAAGATTACTTTTTCCATTGCAAGAAATGTGATAATGATTGGTTTAT
>CAMWPM010000055.1 GCA_947176235.1 uncultured Bacteroidales bacterium
CCCTCCTCAGTGAATTCTGCATTTTCCTCTGTGCATTGTGAATTTAGCATTGTGCATTCCCTTTCTCTCTCTTCTTCCATTTCTTTGTGTGTTTTAAAGTTATTGATTCGTTGTTCAACGTTGACGCTGCAAAGTTACACCACGATTTCCACCATCCACCTGTCAAAAAAGCACAATCTTTCATCACCTGCATCATTTTTTTTCGCCTTTTTTGTTTATCTTTGTCTTTATGAACACCCTCATCAAGAATCTTCGAGTCATTATCTCGCTGGCTTTCATGGCTATTACCACAGCCACGATCGTTTCGGCAGCTGTTGGAGTGGGTGTTCACTACCGATGGATTGTCTCTGTTCAAATCGTACCTTGCTTCCTTGAGGCGTTCGTTGCCTCCATTGTAGCCTGGCTGATAATCACCATCATCTTCGGGCGCGTCTACTGTTCATCCGTGTGCCCGCTCGGCACCCTCCAGGACTTCATCTCCCGCCTCTACGCCCCCCGCGGACGCGAATCGTCGGTGCGCCGCTACCGCTACCGGCGCGAGCTGCGCGGGGTTCGTCTTTTCTTCCTGATCGTGATGCTTCTCGCTGTCATTTTCGGCACATCAGTCATCATTTACGCCCTCGATCCTTTCTCAGCCTACGTTCACATCATCGATAGCGCTCTCTATCCCACCATGCCCCTCGATCCCCTCATCGTACCCTTCTCCGCTTTCCTGACCGGCATCGCCACCGCTCTTGTCACCGTCATCTTCTCCCTCCGCTGGGGTCGCCTGCTCTGCAACACCCTCTGTCCCGTCGGTACACTTCTGGGCTACATCTCCGCCCGCTCCCTCTTCCGTTTCGACATCAACGCCGATTTCTGCACTCGTTGCGGCAAATGTGAGGACGTCTGCAAGAGCTCGTGCATTGACCTCACCGACCTCGTCGTCGACGGCTCGCGCTGTGTCGACTGCTTCAACTGTATCAGTGTCTGTCCCCACAATGCCATTCGCTACACCACCTCGCGCCACCGCCTCTCCGATCCCCTGATGCAGCCCACTTCGTCGGCTTCGTCAGTATCTGCCCCTGCATCCAACCAATCTGTCAAATCACCTTCCGAATCATGAAACAATATCTCGACCTCCTTCGCCACGTCAAGGAAAACGGCGTCGACAAGTCCGACCGCACCGGCACCGGAACACGCTCCGTCTTCGGCTATCAGATGCGCTTCGATCTCGCCGACGGATTTCCCCTGCTCACCACCAAAAAGCTCCACCTGAAGTCAATCATTCACGAGCTCCTCTGGTTTCTCAAGGGCGACACCAACGTGAAATACCTTCAGGACAACGGTGTGCGCATCTGGAACGAATGGGCTGACCCTGACGGCGAGCTCGGTCACATCTACGGCTACCAGTGGCGTTCGTGGCCCGACTACAATGGCGGACACATTGACCAGATCGCTGAGGTTGTCGAGACGATTAAGAACAATCCCGACTCCCGCCGCATCATCGTCTCGGCATGGAATGTAGCCGACCTTTCCAATATGAATCTCCCTCCATGCCACGCCTTCTTCCAGTTCTACGTAGCCGACGGACGCCTATCCCTCCAGCTCTACCAGCGCAGCGCCGACTGCTTCCTCGGTGTTCCCTTCAACATTGCCTCATACGCCCTTCTGCTCCTCATGATGGCACAGGTCACAGGACTCAAGCCCGGCGAATTTGTGCATACTCTCGGCGACGCCCACATCTACCGCAATCACTTCGAGCAGGTCGAAGAGCAGCTCTCCCGCACCCCCCGCTCCCTCCCCCGCATCGAGCTGAATCCCGACGTCAAATCCATCTTCGACTTCACTTACGACGATTTCCGCCTCGTCGACTACGATCCGCTTCCCCACATCAAGGCTCAGGTTTCGGTTTAAGCCCTCAGTTTCAACTATTTTCCCCACCCCATGCCAGCATCTCCGGTCATTTCCATCATCGTAGCCATCACCCGCGACAACGCTATCGGTCTCGGTGGTGATCAGCTCTACTACATCTCCTCCGATCTCCGTCGTTTCCGTTCGATCACAATGGGACATCCGATGGTGATGGGGCGCCGTACGTTCGAATCCTTCCCCCGCGGTCCACTTCCCGGGCGTCGCAACATCGTCATCACCTCCCGCCCCGGCTATCCCTCCGACGGCATCGAGCTTGCTCCTTCGCTTCCCGATGCCCTCGCCCTCGCTGCTACATCTCCTACTGGGACTGAGGACATTAAGTCCGATTCCTCCGAGATTGTCGTAATAGGCGGAGCTTCCGTCTACAGGCAGGCTTTACCCCTCGCCAGCCGCCTCTATCTCACAGTAATCGAAGTAGATCGTCCCGACGCCGACACATTTTTCCCCCCCATCGATCCCTCCAAATGGACCATCGCCGAGCAGTCCGACCCCATGATCGATCCCCCCACCGGACTCACTTACCGCTACCTCACCCTCACCCGCCGCTAAATTACTGTTACTCATAAAAATTTGGCGGTGTGTCAGATCCTGACACACCGCCTTCTCATTATATTTTGGTTGTTTGATCCTATTATAATACATTAGGTCTCAAGGATGTAGGGCGCGCGTCATCGCCTTGGCGCTTGCGAAGCAAGATACATCGCGCCCGCATCCCGTAGGCTAATCAAATTCTAAAAAACGCCGATTTCGGCATAGCCCCGTTTTTGTATCTTTATTGTTCGGATCAGTCGATCTGGATTACCAGATAGTTCGACTTTTCCCAGAATCGGGCGGCATTGGTGATCTTGAGCACCTTCTGACCGTCCACATCCTCGATTACGTAGGAGTCGGCAGGCTGATTAGTCAGCACCTTTGCCTTCTTTGAGTGCAGGTCAATGGTCGAGAGAGTGCGCTTGTCCCCCGCACGGAAGAAACTTGAATTGAAGTCGCTCGGCATTATTTTCGTCTTGCGCAGGAATCCTGTTTCGATTATATCCTGCTGTTTTAGCTCCTTCTTACTTCCGATTGCGTAGTAGCACGTATTGAGCTGGTCCGCGAGTCTTACGCTCTCCTCCTCAGCCTGTTCCTTGGCTTCGTTCACGGAGGCGAGGGTGGTGGTCAGTGTGTCCACCTTTCCTGTCAGCTGCTCGATGTGGCTGTTGGCGGTGGCAAGTTCGCCGCGCAGGGTTGCAATAGTGTTCTCCTGATCTGCGATCTGAGCTTTCAGAGTCTCTATCGATTTCTGCAGAGTGGCATTGCTTGAGTTGGATGCACGAAGCTTCTTCTCAAGTTCCTCAAGGCGTTCCCTACGCTGTTTCAGCGTCTGATGGATTGCCTGGATGTCATTTTTGATTGATTCGCGGCGTGAGCTGGTAACTTCCGACATGCCGTTGGTCGACGCTAAGATATTTTCCATCGACTTGATTCGGCTCATGTCGCCCGAGATGTCGTTCATAAGCGTAAGCAGTGAATCCTGATCGGCGAGTGCCTGACGGAGTGAATCTGCTGTAGTCGGGATCGGATCGCCGTATTCGTCAAACTTCTGACTGTTCTTGGAGTCACACGAAGCCAACCCGATCGTCGCGGCGGCTGCAAGGAGGATTGAAGCAAATGTCTTCATTTTGTACATTAGTTTTGATAATTGATAATTCTGAATGATAGTGTGCCGTAGCGTTCAGTCGGCATCTTTGTACTTGTTGCGGTGCACCTTCGGCTCTTTCGCCTCGTCGCGTTTGCCCGCCACTACTACAACAATTTCCCCCCGCGCTTGGTTCGCCTTGAAGAATTCCGCGAGTTCGCCCAGAGTTCCGTTCACTGTCGTGTTGTGGAGCTTTGAAATCTCGCGCGACACCGACGCTTCTCTATCCTGCCCGAATGTTTGGGCGAGTTCGCTCAGAGTCTTTGCCAGACGCAGTGGCGATTCATAGATGATGACGGTGCGTTGTTCCTCCGAAAGTTCGGCAAGGCGGGTCGCACGACCCTTTTTGGGTGGCAGAAATCCCTCGAAAGTGAATCTGTCGCAAGGGAGCCCTGAATTCACCAGCGCAGGTACAAATGCCGTTGCCCCCGGTAGAGTCTCCACTTCTATTCCCTCGCGGCGGCATGCTCGCGTCAACATGAACCCCGGGTCACTTATTCCCGGAGTTCCCGCATCGCTCACCAGTGCGATAATTTCTCCGCCTTTCAGCCGTTCGATCATCGGGTCGGTGGTGGCGTGCTCGTTGAATTTGTGGTGACTCATCATTGGAGTGTCGATGCCGAAGTGACGCATCAGCACCCCCGACGTCCTTGTATCCTCTGCCAATATCAGAGTCGCTTCTTTCAGCACCTCGATGGCGCGGGGAGTCATGTCGGCAAGATTTCCCACCGGAGTAGGCACCACGTATAGTTTCCCGGCTGACGTTGCTTTCTGAGCCATTTTTATGCAGGGTAGGGGAGTTCGTTTGTGTTATTGTTTTGACTGGAAATATGGAGTGACAAGCTCGATGAAGTCTGCCACTTCCTGGCTGTCTGCAGCGAGTCCGAGATCGAAAGTCAGATAGTGCTTCACATCGTCAATGCTCTTCATTGACGCGATGAGGGCGATTCCTGCCTTGTATGCTACATCGCTGCCTCCGAAGAGCTCCCTGCGGTAGCGGAAACGGTCGTTGAGCGTGAAATATTTCCTAAGTTTGGCTCCGTCGATCTTCATCTCGCTGACTTCTTCCGAGTGGTGGCTTTCCCACTCGTCGGCTTCCGTCGCCTCGCTGTCGGCCTCGTCCTCTTCCGCCTGCTGCATGTCCAGGCGGTTCAGATCCTCCGGTCCATCTTTGGGGTCAGGCTCCGAGTCCTCCCATTCTTCAGTTTCTGCGCTCTCCGCCTCCTTCTCTTCTGTTTCGGTCGACTCGGTTTCTGCTTCATCCTCAGTTGCAGTCACCTCTTCTTCAGCCTCACTTGTCACCTCCTCGGCTTCTGCTTCCGGTGCTTCAGGCTTTTGGGTCTCAATATTGGGCTTATCTTCACCCACTGCGGTCTCGGCATAAGCAGCTTCTTGTTTGGATTCTACAGGCTGTGCGGTTGCTTCTGTCTGCGCAGTTTCGGCAGCGGCTTCGCTTGCTGGGGTGATAGCGGCGTTGAGTATTCCGATCTTAGCTTTTATCTGGTCATAGACGCGTTTCGGTGTCTCGTTTCCGCGGTCGCGGGCGAGAGTCAGCAGACCTTCGAGTTCGTAGGCTGTTGTCAGAAGATGGTTGATGTCTTGAAACATGGGAGTGTTCTGTTTTATTTTGCAAATTTAACTAAAATAATTCAAGCAGCAATCGTTCTGCCGCCTTTCTTACATCAACGCGTTCACAGCCGAAATTGTTGACCATAATCACCACTACGTGAGTCGGGTTATCATCACCGTCAAGTTTGTAGCCTGCATAGCATTGCACTCCCGTCATGCTCCCTGTTTTCAGCGCCAGTTTACCGTCGAGGCGCGTTTTTCTCAGGAATCGTTTCAGCGTGCCGTCTCTTCCGGCTTTCGGGAAGAGGCTCACGTAGTCCTTGCTCACTCTTTTGTCGTGCGCCATGCTCGTTAGCACGTCGGCTATGAATCGTGCCGACACGGCATTGCTTCTTGCCAGTCCGCTCCCGTCGAGTATTCGCTGATGCTTCATGTCCACGCCGTGTCCTTTCCAGAAGTCACGCTCGATCGTGATTGCACTGTCGCGGGTCTCGCCTGTGGCAAGCGCGCGTAGCACACCCTCAGCCATCAGATTGTCGCTCCGCACCATCAGGCTTCTCATGATCTCTTTGAGCCGGGGCGAACGGTAGGTGAGCAGGGTAGCGGTGATGCTGTCCGGTCGGCAATCTCCCGCACGTCCCCCCGCTTCGATGCCGGTTGAAGCCATTGACATGTAGGTTTCCTCGGTCAGGAGTTCGGCAGGATTCTCGTTCACTTCGTCCCCCAGGCAGTTATCCATGAAGTTGAGTTGAAATAGTCCTGCGCCATAGCTGCTCGTTATGTCCTCCACCTCCCATTGAGGCACTACGCCCTGATCAGGCATCGTATCTGGCAGGGCATACACTCCGCCGTCAAGTCTCTTCACGCCCATCCGCCCCACAGCTTGCGCTATTTCGCGTGGTAGCCACGGCTGATCGCTGAAATGACTGCTGCCGAGCGTCGGGTCTCCCGACCCCCCGATAAGTATGTCCCCCCGCAGCGTCGAGTCCTCCACTTCGCCGTTGCCCGTGAGTCGCACTACAGTTGCGAACGTGTAGTCCGCACCGAGCCTGTGCAGGGCGGTGGCGGTCGTCACGCTTTTCAGGATGCTTGCCGGAGTGAGTGCCGCATGCGAGTTATGGTCTATGATGGGGCGATTGGCTCCGTTCCGTATGTCGGCTATGTAGATACCTACTGTCGCCACCTCGTCCGCCGGCAGATTCAGCGGCGATTTTCCCCATGCCAGCAGTGGCAGCACGGCGCTGATTATTGTTGCTGTGATTTTGTGCATATATTTTCGGTTTTGATTGCAAAATTACTCATTTTGCCGCCCCCGCCGCTCTTTTTCCAAAAGTTTTTAGTAAATTTGCACAAAGATTTAATTTTAGGTATGGTATCAAAGACGCGCGACAAACTAATGGACGTGGCCCGTCAGCTCTTCGCTAAGAAGGGAATCGAGAACACCACGATGATTGACATTGCCAACGCCTCCGAAAAGGGGCGGCGTACTATCTATACTTACTTCAAAAATAAATCCGACATCTACGATGCCCTCCTTGAGCACGAAAGCGAGCAGCTTGTGATGAATCTCCGCAAGGCGGTCGAGGCGGGAAAGACACCTGTCGAACAGTTGCGGGCTTTTATCCGCACGCGCCTCGAAGTCGTAAAGTCCTCCGAACATGCAGGCTCCCAGTCTCCCTCAGGCTACGATCGCTTCCGCTCCATTTTCAACCGCAACCTCGGCCGTATCGAGAACATTCGCGCTATGGCTGCCGAAAAAGAAAACTCTATTCTCCGCGACATTCTCGACCGGGGCGTCCGTGAAGGCACGTTCGACGTCTCGCAGGCACGCTGTTTCCCCTCCACGCTTGTCATCGTAATGCAGGGCATGTACTTCTCATTCGTCAACGACAACTTTAAGGAAATCGGACTCAACATCGTCGGGCTGGAGGACAAGATTGAGCGCTTTCTCCTCAACGGTCTGATGCGACGCTGACCGCCACCAACCTGATAACTCAATAATCATTCAATAAAATCAATCGAAATGAAATTACTTGAAGGAAAAACCGCCCTCATCACCGGCGCCGCCCGTGGCATCGGTAAAGCGCTTGCCCTGAGATTCGCTCAGGAGGGTGCCAACATCGCATTCACCGACCTCGTCATCGACGAGAACGGTAAGCAGACTGAAGAAGAGATTGCCGCTTGTGGCGTCAAGGTTAAGGCTTACGCCTCCAACGCTGCTGATTTCAAGCAGACTGAGGAAGTCGTTGCTGAAGTTGTGAAGGACTTTGGTCGTATCGACATTCTCGTTAACAATGCAGGTATCACCAAGGACGGACTCATGATGCGTATGACCGAAGCTCAGTGGGATGCTGTGATTGGTGTCAACCTCAAGAGTGCGTTCAACTTCATCCACGCCGTTCTCCCCACCATGATCCGTCAGCGCAGCGGCTCCATCATCAATATGGCATCCGTCGTTGGCGTCCACGGTAATGCCGGACAGAGCAACTACGCTGCCTCCAAGGCTGGCATGATTGCTCTCGCCAAGAGCATTGCACAGGAGGTTGGTTCTCGCGGTATCCGCGCCAACGCTATCGCTCCCGGCTTCATCGAGACTGCAATGACAGCCGCCCTCCCCGACAACGTTCGTGCCGAGTGGATCAAGTCCATTCCCCTGCGTCGTGGTGGCAAGCCCGAGGACATCGCCGATGTGGCTACATTCCTTGCTTCCGACATGTCCAGCTACGTCAGCGGCCAGGTTATCCAGGTCGACGGCGGCATGAACATGTAATTCCCCCTGTCAATTCATATCCCAAATAAGGAATACCCCTCTATGGAAAGGCGATGCGTCCCCGCACCGCCTTTCTTGTATCCATAACTTTAATCAAAGTTTTTCCAATCAAAGTTTTTCCTGTATCATTGAGAGAAACTTGTCGGTCCATCCTGCCAGTGGCGATGGGCAGCTTAGCAGACCTCCATTGTACTGCAAATTGAGAGAGGAAAATCTGATACGGTAATCCGGATTATATTTCTTTGTGTAGAGAGCAAGGCTGTTACCGCTGATGTTTCCTTCTGCTTTTACTTCTATTGGGACAATATTCTCATCCCATTGCACCACAAATTCCACTTCTGCAGTCCCTGAAGAAGTCCAGTAGCAAGGACGCTGATTTTCCAGAATAGGCATAAATGATTCCAGTATGACATTTTCTGCAATTCCTCCCTTAAATTCAGTATAATTCGCTATTGGATCCAGGATAATTGAGGGCGGTAGGTTCGCGAGCCTGCGCAGTAAGCCGCAGTCGCAGGCATACACTTTGAATACGTCATTTTCCTGATATGCGGCAAGTGGCATTCCGGGCTTACTGATGTTGAATACTCGATAGATCATCCCGGCATCTTCAAGCCACAAAAGGGCATCTTCGTAGTCTTTTGATCTGGCTCCTGTTCGTACTACTTTATATATGAACTTACGGTTTTCCTTGGCGAGTTGGGCGGGAAGAGAATGCCAGATGGCATGAATGCGGGGAATTTCTCGAGCATCGGCATATTTTGCAAAGTCAAGTTCATAGAGATCAAGTATGTCTTGAAGAGTAGCATCGACAACGTTCATCCCGGATCCGGAAAGCAGAGCTACAGTGGCTTCTGGCATACCCCCGCACACTTGATATCGGCGATATTCCGTTATTAGTTTGTTAAGAACGACAGCTGGAAGATGTGCCAGACGATCGATACCTTCGACGTATTCATATAGCTTTTCGTCACTCGCATTCAAAAATTCTTTGAAAGTAATCGGATACATCCTCATTACCTCTACTTTCCCAACCGGCACGCTCATCCTACGCCTTTTCACGGCTACTCCGAGCAGGGATCCGGCTGCGATAATATGGTATTGCGGAGCATCTTCGCAGAAATACTTCAGACTGTTAAGTGCTTCCTCGCAGTCCTGTATTTCATCGAAGATTATAAGCGTTTTTCCTGCTATTATCGGATCGTTGCAATAAAGTTCAAGCTCTTTGAGAATTCGCTCGGGCTCTTTAGTCGTTTGAAAGACAGACTTTATTTCTGGCTGGCGGTCAAAGTCAAATTTTACACAATACTGAAAGTACTCCTTACCAAACGTCTCCATGACCCACGTCTTCCCGATCTGACGTGCGCCTTTTAGTAATATTGGTTTGCGGTTATTTGAGTCTTTCCACTCTTTGAGTCGGCGTATTATTTCTCTTTTAATCTCCATTTTTACGCTATAAAGTTTGTATTTATGCAACAAATTACATTTTTTCTAACTCTTCAACGCAAAAATAGGCAAATTAAGTAATTTATCCAAATTCCCCATGAAGAAATTTTATGCCGTTCAGTTACCCCGGATATGCTCTGCCGTACATCATGCTGAAGATAAGCCCCAGCGTCACCACCGATGCCACGACCAGGCAGTAGAACGTCACCTTCTCCCCCCGCGTCATCATCCGCTCGTCAGGCGTCCCGTTATCCCGTCGGGACTTGATGTAGAATCCGATGCCGGCAAGATAGAACACCGACGTCATCAGCATCTCCTTCAATCCTCCCGCCCATGCCATCCACAGGCAGAATCCCGTTGCTATGGCTGCCACCGCCTTCATTCCGCGTGTGTCAGCCTTCTTAAGCAGAAACAGTCCGGTGAAGAAGTAGCATGGAATAATCATTAGCCCTGTGATTTGTAGAGCGGCAAGATACACGTCGTCAGCCATCACCACCATCAGCAGAAACAGTTCCATCACGATGCTTGATGCCACAAGCCCGTAGGTTGGCATCCCCTGTCGGTTCACGCGTCGGAACGCTCTTGGAAGAATCCCCACTAACGCTGCCTCGTAAGGCACCTGAGCCACCACGAGTGTCCAAGCCACCCAGCCCCCCAGGAGTGAGATGATCACCGCCGAGATCACAAACCAGTACGCCCAATCCCCGCACGCCTCCCGCAGAATATAGGCTATCGACGGATCCGGCAGACCTGCGAGTTGAGCACGTGTCAGCAGTCCGAAGCAGAGCAGCGAGACAGCCAGATAAAGAACCAGCGATATTCCGAACCCGGCAATTCCCGCGCGTCCCACATCTTTCGGACGCTTTGCGCGCGCCGACATCATCACGGCACCCTCCACCCCGAAGAAGCAGAAAAGCGTCACCATCATCGTCTGTTTCACTTGACTCATTGTGCCGCCGATCTCAGGCAGCTTCCCCCAGATCTGCACGTCGAACAGATCGAGCCTGAACGATATTGCAAAGATGGTTATAATGAATACCAGCATCACTACCTTGATTCCTGCGAGGAGCGTGTTGACGGTTTTGGCAGTCTTTACACCTTGCGCCACGATGAAGTACATCAGCCAGATCAGCGCAGATCCGAATACCACCGTCTCCCAGCCATGACGGAGCAAAGCCGGGAAAAACGCACCGAAAGAATCGTTGAGCATCACGCCATACGCCACGTTCGAGAATGCAGTGCAGAGCCAGTAACCCCACGCAATGTTGAATCCCGCATAGTTGCCGAATTCAGCCTGCGCATACTGATATAGCCCAGCATTGTATTGAGGGTAGTGGTTGCTCAGCCACTTGAAGGCTATCACAAGAGGCAGTATTCCCGCCGCAGTTATCAGCCATGCCAGCATCACGGCTCCCGGTGTAGCCACCGCAGCCATGTTTTGAGGGAGATTGTAGATTCCCACGCCCACCATCAGTCCGAACACGAGCGCAGTCAATCCCCAGAATCCAAGTTTTCCGGTCGTCAGCATAATCTTTTTTACCTATCTTTACCTTATCGTATTTACCTTTACCCTGCAAATTTACAACTTTTTTAATAAAACCGACCCGAAATCCGTAATATTTATGAATGCCGACGGAATAAGCTGATTAACGGATGGTTAGAGCCTGTCAATTTCATCCTGGCGTGACGCCTTGCCCCTGTATTTCCCTTTCGCTTCAATGCTTTAGATACAAAATAATCGGGAGCACCATAACGTGCCGGACAAGGCGCGTTGTGATGCTCCCGAATATATATTGAGTTATTTCTTAGGCTATTACCCCTGATGCACGGGACGGAGCAGATCGTTGACGGTCTTGACGGGATTGAACGTCTCCACCGGCACCTCCACAAATATCGTGTTCCAGTCGCTCATCGCGCCGTTCCACAGGCCCGGAAGTTCGAGTGCGCGGAGCGTCTTGCCGTGAAGCGACTTCGACGAGATGAAGCCCGTTGCGGGATCCACGTAACCCGGCAGATCATAGCGTCCGCCCTGCGGATTCTTCACGTAGCACACCAGGTCCACGGGATTGAAGTGCGTTGCGGTAGCCACGATGTCGGCGTAAGCCTTGTTGTCGGGGTCGATCTGCGTGCTCTCCAGGATTTGGGGCGAAGTGGAGCCGTCCGGATTGTAGGCGATGTACGGACCACCGCCGGGTTCACCCTCGTTGCGCACCATGCCGCAGACGCGAAGCGGGCGGTCGAGCTTGTTCTTGATATAGAGAGCCAGCTCGGCATCCTCAAGGCTCTTCATCTTCTCGTCGCGGATCGACAGCGTGTCGTGCATGAACGCGATCATCTCTCTCAGATCCTCGATCGTGTATTTTCCGGTGTTGAGCATGTCGAGATAACGGGCGATCTTGTCGTGAGCCTCGATAAGCACGCCGCCGAGCACCTTCTTGTAGCGCAGCGTGGCGTCGCGGTGACGGTCAGGCACCACGTTGTCGATATTCTTGATGAACACTACCTCGGAGTCGATGTCGCCAAGATTGCTGATGAGCGCACCGTGTCCGCCGGGACGGAACACCAGCTTCCCGTCCTCGCGGAAGGGCGTGTTGTCCTCGTTGGCTGCCACTGTGTCGGTGGATGCCTTCTGTTCCGACAGCGACACGTCGAATTTCACACCCATCTTCTTCGCGATTCCAGGGATAGCCTCGGCGAGCTTCTTGTTGAAGAGTTCGCGGTGGTTGCCCGACACGGTGAAGTGAAGCTTCACATGTCCGTCCTTGCCGGCAGCACTCTGCGCGCCTTCCACAAGCTGTTCCTCCACCGGAGTGCGCGTCGTTCCGTCGGCGTAGGCGTGGAATGTCAGAAGTCCCTTCGGCAGATTGCCGTAATTCAGACCGTCGGCACCCACGATGGCGGCTATCACCGCTTTAGGATTGCCCTCGGCAATCAGTGCGTCGGCGTCCTTACCGTACTGACGGCGCAGTGTGTCGTTGAGCTCGCCGTAGAAAGCCACGTCATGGATTCCCTTGATGAGCTTGTCCACGGGGCTGCCCGGCTCGGGAAGTGTCTCGTTGCTGTCCACGTAGCTGAAGAGAGCCTTGAACATACGCGAGGCGGCGCCCGATGCAGGCACGAATTTCGTCACGTCGCCGCCGTCGGCGAGATATTCGTTCCAGCGGCTGATAGCCTTCTCCTCATCTTCGGGAGTCAGGCGCATGATGCCGTTGCCCACGGTTGCTGAGGATGCGATGCGGAGATAGGGGAATCCGTCGGCAAATCGTTGCAGTTGCTGTTCCACCTGAGCCGGCTCTATGCCGCGCTCTTTAAGCTGTTTGAGGTCGTCAGTGTTCAACATAATTCTCTGAAGGTTTGTGATATGTTTTGTTTTTTTAGTTTATTTCATGGCTTGATGTCACTCTCTTTATTCTACACAACGTTTCCCCTCCGCCTCTTGTTTTCATAGCAGCAGCGAGGCGTCGCCGTAGCTCAGGAATCTGTAGCCGTGGTCGAGCGCGTGGTTGTACATTGTCTGCCAGTCACCGCCCGTGAACGCACTCACAAGCAGTAGCAGAGTCGACTGTGGCTGATGGAAGTTCGTCACCATTCCGCCTACTATCTTGTAGTCATAGCCCGGGGCGATGATGATGCGAGTCGATGCCGTAAGTCTGTCAGCGCCCTCATTCTCAAGGTGCTGGGCGAGCGTAGTCAGGGCGTCGGCGGGGGAGAGCAGGGGATAGGCGCCTGAATAGGGTGCCCACTGAGGCAATTCCCCGTCCCACATCCCCGCTGCCATCATGCAGCCGATGTGGTAGAGGCTTTCGAGCGTGCGCACCGACGTGGTGCCCACGGCTATCACCTTTTTACCCGATTCAAGCTGACGCGCCAGCCGTCTGATAAGGCTGCGCTCCACTTCGACAAACTCGCTGTGCATCGGGTGCTCGCCGATCACGTCGCTCTTCACCGGCTGAAACGTCCCGGCGCCCACGTGCAGCGTCAGTTCATGCCTTTCGATGCCCCGGCGGTCAATAGCCTCCAGCACCCTCGGCGTGAAGTGCAGACCAGCCGTCGGTGCCGCCACGGATCCGTCGATACGCGAATAGACGGTCTGGTAGTCCCGGCTGTCGCTCTTCTCCGTCTCGCGGTTGAGATAGGGCGGGATGGGGATTACGCCCGCATGCTCGATGATCGTCGAGAACGTCACCTCCGGATCCCACTCGAATGTCACCACAGAGCTCGTGCCCGTCCTGGCAGTTCGGGTCGCCGTCAGATTGACCGGTTTGCCGGCGATGTCGAGCGTCATGCTCAGCGGTCCCTCTTTCCATTTCTTGGAGTTGCCCACCATGCACGCCCACGAGCAGCGCCCTGTGCTGGCAAAGTTCAGCGCGTAGTCATGAGGTTCCACCGGATCCAGACAGAATATCTCGATCAGTGCGCCCGGTCCTTCCTGTGAAGCTGCCTTCCTGAACCGCAGGCGCGCGTTGATCACCCTGGTGTTGTTGTAGACGAGCATCGACCCATCCGGCAGATGCTCCGGCAGGTCCCGGAATATCGCGTCGGTGATTGTCCCGTCGTGTGCTCTTACGAGCAGCCGGCAGGCGTCGCGCTCCTCCAGCGGATAGCGCGCGATCCTTTTGTCCGGTAGGGGATAATTGTAATCCTCGATTCTTATCTGTCTGACGGCGTTTTCGCCCTGCATTTCATTCATGACGACAAATGTAGTGAATATTTTTGTATCTATATTATCAACCTTAGTGCAATTGTTATTACTTTTGTATAAAAATTTAGTTTATTCCGATTCCGTAGCTATGGCAAAAATAGGTGATATAGTCCGCTTCCTCAATTCCACCGGAGGAGGCAGAATAGTGAAAATTGTTGATAATCTGGCTTACGTAGAGGACGAGGACGGCTTCGAGACCCCCGCGCTCATCCGTGAGTGTGTTGTCGTCGGCGAGGCGCCCGTCAAGCCTTCCCCCTCCACCCGTCCTCCCGAGGCGGTCCACGCCCTGTCACGTATACACATATCCGCGCCCACGCGACTAGGCATGATGGCGTATGCCGTCGTCTGCGTTAAAAAAA
>CAMWPM010000056.1 GCA_947176235.1 uncultured Bacteroidales bacterium
CTTCTTATTTGATAGAGGGGGGATTAGAATTCGCAGTTGTTGGGGGTGCGGGGGAAGGGGATGACGTCGCGGATGTTGGTCATGCCGGTGACGAAGAGGACGAGGCGCTCGAAGCCGAGTCCGAAGCCGGAGTGGGGGACGGTGCCGAAACGGCGGGTGTCGAGGTACCACCACATGTCCTTCATGGGGATGTGGAGCTCTTCGATGCGGCGGAGGAGTTTGTCGTAGTTCTCTTCGCGCTCGGAACCGCCGATGATCTCGCCGATGCGGGGGAAGAGGACGTCCATGGCGCGGACGGTGCGTCCGTCCTCGTTCTGCTTCATGTAGAATGCCTTGATCTCGGCGGGATAGTCGGTGAGGATGACGGGCTTCTTGAAGTGCTCCTCGACGAGGTAGCGCTCGTGCTCGCTCTGGAGATCGGCGCCCCAGTAGACGGGGAATTCAAATTTGTGGCCTGACTCTTCGAGGATGCGGACGCCTTCGGTGTAGGTGAGGCGCACGAAGTCGTTGTGCGTGACAAATTCGAGGCGTGAGACGAGTTCCTTATCGTACATCTCGGCGAGGAATTCGATGTCGTCGCGGCAGTTCTGAAGGGCGTAGGAGATGCAATATTTCACGAAGTCCTCGGCGAGGTCCATGTTGCCGTTGATGTCGAGGAATGCTACTTCGGGCTCGATCATCCAGAATTCGGCGAGGTGGCGGGGTGTGTTGGAGTTTTCGGCGCGGAATGTGGGGCCAAATGTGTAGATGGCTCCGAGTGCGGTGGCTCCGAGTTCGCCTTCAAGCTGTCCGGACACGGTGAGGGCTGCCTGTTTGCCGAAGAAGTCGGCTGAGTAGTCGGTGCGGCCTTCGTCGGTGCGTGGGAGGTTGTTGAGGTCGAGTGTGGTGACCTGGAACATTGCTCCTGCGCCTTCGGCGTCGCTGGATGTGATGAGGGGTGTGTTGAGGTAGACGAATCCGCGCTCGTTGAAGAAACGGTGGATGGCGAATGCGAGTGCGGAGCGGATGCGGAGGACGGCTCCGAATGTGTTGGTGCGGGGACGGAGATGTGCTATCTCGCGGAGGAACTCAAGGGAGTGTCCTTTTTTCTGGAGGGGATAGGCGAGGGGATCGGCGGTGCCGTAGACCTCGACTTCGTCAGCCTGCACTTCGCACGTCTGGCCCTTGCCCATTGACTCGACGAGCTTGCCGACAACGCGGAGGGATGCTCCTGTGGTGATGGGTTTGAGCTGCTCGTCGGTGAAACGGGTCATGTCGAAGACGATCTGGAGATTCTTGATCGTCGAGCCGTCGTTGAGCGCCACGAACTGTACGTGCTTGTTGCCGCGGCGTGTGCGAACCCATCCCTTGACCTCGACGGTGGTGCCGAGGAGGGCGGGATCGGATATGCGGGAAATCATTGTGCGTTCCATTATGACTGCGTGGAATTAGAGAAGTAATGAGGGGATTGAAAGTTAATCGAATGAACCCATCTTGAGGTAGTTGACTTCTTCCTGGGTGAGGTAGCGCCAGCGTCCGCGGGGGAGGTTCTTCTTGGTGAGACCGGCGAAGTAGACGCGGTCGAGCTTGGTGACGTGGTAGCCGAGTGACTCGAAGATACGGCGAACGATGCGGTTCTTGCCGGAGTGGATCTCGATTCCCGCCTGGTTGCGGTCGGTCTCGGTGGCGTAGGAGATGGCGTCGGCGTGGATGGGTCCGTCCTCAAGCTCGATGCCGTCGGCGATGCGCTGCATGTCGTCCTCGGAGATGTCCTTGTCGCACCATACGTGGTAGATTTTCTTCTTGACGTACTTGGGGTGGGTGAGCTTGGAGGCGAGGTCGCCGTCGTTGGTGAGAAGGAGGACGCCGGTGGTGTTGCGGTCGAGGCGTCCTACGGGGTAGATGCGCTCGGGGCATGCGCCTTTGACGAGGTCCATGACGGTGAGACGTCCGTTGGGGTCGTCGGAGGTGGTGACGCAGTCCTTGGGTTTGTTGAGGAGGATGTAGCACTTGCTTTCGAGTGCGACAACCTTGTCATCGTACTCGACGACGTCGCTGTGGGAGATCTTGGTGCCGAGTTCGGTGACTACTTCGCCGTTGACTTTCACGAGACCCTGTTCGATGAATTCGTCGGCTTCGCGGCGTGAGCAGATACCTGCGTTTGCCATGAATTTGTTGAGGCGAATCTGTTCGTTGGGATCGGGTATGGGCATTTCGTACTCGATGCGCTTGGGACGCGGGGTGAAGCTCTTGCCGGGACGGGGAGTCTGCTTGTTGAAGCGTGCGGGACCTCCCTGCTGCTTGTTGTAGCCGCCGGGGCGATTGTTGTTGTAGCCGCCGGGGCGATTGTTGTTGTAGCCGCCGGGGCGATTGTTGTTGTAGCCACCGGGACGGTTGTTGTAGCCTCCCTGACGGTTGTTATTATAGCCGGGGCGATTGTTGTAGCCGCCCTGACGGTTGTTGTATCCGCGGTTATATCCGCCCTGGTTGTTGTAGCGGTTATTGTTGTAGCGGGGCTGGTAGCCGTTGTTCTGCTGCTGACCTTCTGCGGTCTCGGCGCCTTCGGCTGTTGCAGCGGATTCAGTGGATGCTGATCCTTCGGCAGTGGAGGCTTCCACGTCGGCACGGTTGTAGTCGGGGCGGGGACGGGGAGTGTAGTGATTGTTGTAGCCACGGTTGTTGTAGCCGCCGTGGTTGTTATAGCGGTTGTAGCCGCCCTGATTGTTGTAGCGGTTATTGTTGTAGCGGGGCTGATAACCGTTGTTCTGTTGCTGCTGACCTTCGGCGTTTTCGGAGCCTTCGGCGTCGGATGTCTGCTGCTGCGGGCGGTTGTTGTAGCGGTTGTAGCCACCCTGGTTGTTATAACGGTTGTTGTAGCCTCCGCCCTGGTTGTTGTAGCGGTTGTTGTAGGGGCGATTGTAGCCGCCCTGATTGTTGTAGCCACGATTGTTGTAGCGTGGCTGATAGCCGGTTGCGCCAGACTGCTGGCCTTCGGCATTTTCGGATGCTTCGGTCGATGCTTCAGAGTGCTGCGGGCGGTTGTATGCCACGCGCTCGTAATGGGCGTTTTCGCGGGGCTCGGATGAGCCTACGGGGCTTGAGATGCGGGGACGCTTGGGTTTCTTTTCGAGTTCGTTGTCCATTTTTCTTTAAAGTGTTGATAGTTGTGTGGGTGAAAAAATAATAATATATATGTGGTGTGCCTCGCGGCACTATGACAGGAAAAAGTTAAGGTGTCACAATTAATAGCCGGTGTAGGTGTGGGGGGAGAGGCGCCGTAGCTCAGCCTTTACTTCGGGGGTGACGTCGAGGGTGTCGATGAACGCTGAGATGCTTTCGGCGGTGACGGCGGCGTTGGTGCGGGTGAGCTCCTTGAGTGTCTCGTAGGGCTTGGGGTAGCCTTCGCGGCGGAGGATGGTCTGGATGCCTTCAGCCACGACGTTCCACATCGAGTCGAGGTCGGCGTCGATGGCGGGACGGTTGAGGATGAGTTTGCCGAGCCCCTTGAGGGTGGAGTGGAGGGCGATGAGCATGTGACCCATGGGGACGCCTACGTTGCGGAGCACTGTGGAGTCGGTGAGGTCGCGCTGGAGGCGAGATACGGGGAGCTTGGCGGCGAGGTGGGCGAGGACGGCGTTGGCGATTCCGAGGTTGCCTTCGGAGTTCTCGAAGTCGATGGGGTTGACTTTATGAGGCATTGCAGAGGATCCAACTTCGCCTGCCTTGATCTTCTGCTTGAAGTACTCCATGGAGATGTACATCCACAAGTCGCGGTCGAGATCGAGGATGATGGTGTTGATGCGCCGGAGGGCATCGAAAAGGGCTGCGAAGTTGTCGTAGTTGGAGATCTGTGTGGTGTACTCCTCGCGTACGATTCCGAGCTTTTCGGAAAGGAAGCGTGCGGCGAATGAGCGCCAGTCGATGGAGGGGTAGGCTGTTAGATGGGCGTTGAAGTTGCCGGTGGCTCCGCCGAATTTGCCTGAAACGGGGACGGCGTCGAGGAGCTCGAGCTGGCGGCGGAGACGGTAGGCGAACACGGCGATTTCTTTGCCGAGGCGTGTGGGGGATGCGGGCTGTCCGTGGGTCTTGGCAAGCATGGGGATGTCAGCCCACTCTTCGGCGCGCGCCTCGAGGTGCTCGATGAGCTGAAGGAGCAGGGGACGGTAGACGTCGGCGATTGCCTCGCGGAGCGACATGGGGACGGAGGTGTTGTTGATGTCCTGGGATGTGAGCCCGAAGTGGATGAATTCCTTGTAGGGTGCGAGTCCGAGTGCATCGAAGCGCTCCTTGAGGAAATATTCGACGGCTTTCACGTCGTGGTTGGTGACGCTTTCGATGTCCTTGATGCGCTGTGCATCGTCGATGGAGAAGTCACGATAGATCTGACGGAGCGCGGGGAAGATGTCGGCGGGCACGGATGCGAGCTGCGGGAGGGGAAGCTCACAGAGGGCGATGAAATATTCGACTTCGACACGCACGCGGTAGCGGATGAGGGCGAATTCGGAAAAATAGAGGTCGAGCGGTTCACATTTCGAGCGGTAGCGCCCGTCGACGGGCGAGACAGCTGTGAGGGGGCAAAGTTGCATGAGATAAAAGAGTTGATAAAAAAATTAGTGAATAAAAATTGCGCCTATCACGTTGAGCGCTCTGGCATCGCGCCAGAGGTCAACTAACAATGGTGGATTAATCGAGGGACAAAGATAAGGAATATTTCGGAAAATAATGTGCTGACGGCGAAATATTTTAGATAAAATGCGTCGGGGGTTGCAAAAGGTGCGGAATCATCGGGCTGCCTCGATGATGGAGATGAGGATGGGACGGAGCCCGGCGACGAAACATTCGACTGCTATCACCATAAGGATCAGACCCATAAGGCGCATCATGACGTTGTTGCCGGTCTCGCCGAGAATCTTGACAAGGCGGGTGGATGCGCGTAGGATGAGGTAGGTGATGAAGTAGATGATGGCGATGGATGAGAAGAGGATGAACTGCATTCGCCAGTCGGAAGCGGAGTCCATGAGCATGATGCCGTTGGCTATGGCTCCGGGCCCGCATAGCATGGGGATGGAGAGGGGGGTGATGGAAATGTCGTTGGCGTAGGTGGTGATCTCCTCGTCGGTGAGCTTTGTGTTGGAGTAGCGCGCCTGGAGCATGTCGAATCCGATCTTGAGGATGATGAAGCCGGCTGCGATTCGGAATCCGTTGGTGGAAATGCCGAAGAAAGTGAAGAGGAACTGACCGCAGACGGTGAATGCCAGGAGGGTGATGAAGGATATGATGGTGGCGCGGCGTACGATACGTGCACGTTCCTGCTCAGCCATTCCTTTGGTCATGGTGAGGAACACAGGCATGGTGCCGAGGGGATTGGTGAGGGTGAAGAAGGACGTGATGCACATGAATGCGAATGCGACGAGCGAAGAGTCCATAGCAGGGAGAAATGTGGAGGTTACGGATTGAAAGGGTTGATTCGGGTACAAAAATAGTGACTTTAGGTGAATTATGCAACGATGGGAAGGAAAAATGGCTTACGGATTGAAAGTGGTGCGTCCGGGGGAGGATGGAAGAGGACAGCTGTGGCAAAAAAACGGTGAAAATTCTTGCATACGTCATGCCGACTTGTTAACTTTGCACCGCTTTAGGGATGGCGTATGCCATTTTCTGGGCAAACAGGATTGTCTTATGGTGTAATGGTAGCACTGCAGTTTTTGGTTCTGCCTGTCTTGGTTCGAATCCAGGTAAGACAACTCGAAATGGCGAATCATCCGGTTGGTCTCCTCCGATCACCGCTGATTCGCTTTTTTTTGTGTGTACAGGAATCTTCAATTTTCCGGACAATCAAGCGAGAGAATACCGGAATTAAGTTATCTTATAGATTGGAATAATATCGGGCTGTATAGGAAAAATATTTGACTAAAAATGGTGAAATATAATAAAAATATCATTAACTTTGTTGCCTGTAAATCCAGTTATCATTATCATCACAATTTTATGAAGAAAGCGATTTTGTTGATGGTCAGTCTGTTGCTGGCTGTCAGTGTCCATGCCCAACTGTCGAGAGTGACAGGTACGGTGTATGGCAGCGATGACAACGAGCCACTCGTCGGCGCGACGGTAAAGGTGGTGGGGACGAACATCGCAGTACCTACCGATGTGGACGGCAAATTCACCATCACCGGACTGAAACCGGGAATGAAGAAGGTGGAAGTGACCTACATCGGCTATCAGCCCAAGGAAGCTGAAATCAAGGAAAACATGAGGATTTATCTCGACGTCCAGAACCAGATGATGGACGAGGTGATCGTGGTGGCGTTCGGCAAGCAGAAGCGCGAATCGTTCACCGGCTCGGCTACGGTGGTGAGCGCCGCCGAGATCTCGCAGCAGCAGATCTCCAACCCCCTTCAGGCGCTTGACGGCCGCGTGTCGGGACTGAACATGATTCAGGGCGACACTTTTACCAAAGACCCGACTATCACCATCCGAGGTATCGGCTCGATCAACGCCAACAATGATCCTCTGGTAGTGGTGGACGGACTGCCCTACAACGGCTACATGAGCGACATCAACCCCGATGACATCGAGAGCATGACGGTGCTTAAGGACGCCGCCTCCAACGCCCTCTACGGTGCGCGCGGCGCCAACGGCGTGATCCTGATCACGACCAAGAGCGGACAGCGCGGCACGACGAAGGTGAGCATCGAGGCAAAGCTCGGCGTGAACTCCGACGCCCGCGTGCGCTACAACACCATCAACGACCCCGGACAATATTACTACGCCCACTATCTGGCAATGCGCAATTACTACGTGAACTCGTTGGGACAGACCCCGACTGAGGCACACATCAATGCCAATCAGGTGCTTGCCAAACCATTCGGCGACGCCGGTCTGGGCTATATGGTGTATGCCGTACCCGAAAATCAATTCCTGATCGGCGAGAACGGCAAGATCAACCCCAACGCCACGCTCGGCAACCGCGTGAGCTATGAGGGTCAGATCTACACCCTCTATCCCGACAACTGGCTCGACAACGGACTCCGCGACGGAATGCGTCAGGAGTACAACGTCAGACTGACCGGCGGCAACGAGCGCTACACAATGCTTGCCTCGCTCGGCTATCTCGGCGACGAGGGCATCGCCTACAACACCGACCGCAAGCGCTTCAACGCGCGTCTGCGTGCCGAGTACCAGGCATACAAATGGCTGAGAGTGGGCGGTACGGCAACTTACACCCACTCGGTGACCAACTCCCACGACGGGGTGTTCGGGACAGCCTACACCATCGCCCCGATCTATCCACTCTACGTGCGTGACGCCGAAGGCAAGATACTGACCGACTCGCATGGCAAGGTATTCGACTACGGAACGGGCAATAACGGCGGATGCAGCCGCCCGATGGACAATAACGGCAACTCAATCCAGAGCGACCGCCTCGACATCTCCAACAACTCGTCGAACGCCTTCAACCTCCAGGGATTCGCCACCGCCGACCTCACCCACGGACTGTCGCTGACCGTTAACGGATCGATCTACATCACCGAAAACCGCATCAAATCGGGTCAGCAGCCGTGGTACGGCTACGACGCCATCACCAAGGGATATCTGTCGACATGGCACTACCGCACCACCGACATCAACTATCAGCAGCTGCTGAACTACAACAACACGTTCGGGAAGCACACCGTGTCGGCGCTTTTAGGTCATGAATACTACGTGACATCCCAGACACGTGTGGGCGGCAGCCGCACAAACGTTGCCATCTACGACCAGATCACGGAGCTTGCCGGAGCCATCCAGATGAGCAGCAACGGAGGCTACGAGACGAAATACAACGTGGAAGGCTTCCTGTTCCGCGGACAGTACGATTACGACAACCGCTACTTCGGCTCCGTGTCGTTCCGCCGCGACGGCTCCTCACGCTTCCACCCCGATCACCGCTGGGGTAACTTCTGGAGCCTCGGCGGCGCATGGATCCTGAGCCGCGAGGAATGGTTCCCGCAGACGTGGCTCGTCAACATGCTCAAGGTGAAGCTCTCCTACGGCGAGCAGGGCAATGACGGCATCGGATCGTACCGCTACGTGGACACCTACGACATCAAGAACACCAACAACAGCGTGGCTTACGTGTTCGACACCAAGGGCAACAAGAACATCACCTGGGAGACTGTGGGATCTCTGAACGCCGGCGTGGAATTCGAGCTCTTCAACTCACGCCTCAACGGCTCGGTGGAATGGTACCGCCGCAAGACCACGGACATGCTGATGTACGTCTCCGCACCATATTCAATCGGCTACGGAGGTTATTACTCCAACGTGGGCGACATGGTGAACTCCGGCGTCGAACTCGAACTTAACGCCAACCTCGTGCAGATGCGCAACTTCTCGTGGGACGTGAACTTCAACATGTCATGGCAGAACAATAAGGTGACCAAGCTTCCGTCGACGTCAAAGCGCTACAATGTGGGCGGCTACGACGGCTTCATCTCAGGTGAGAACTTCATCGGCGAGGGACTGCCGATGTACACGTGGTACCTGCGCCGCTACGCCGGTGTGGCAGACGACGGGCAGGCACTCTACTACTATACCGACAAGGAGGGTCAGCTTCAGACCACCACGGAATACTCCGGCGGCGACTATTACCTCTGCGGCACCGCGCTCCCCGACCTATTCGGCGGCTTCGGCACCACCATCAAGCTCTACGGCTTCGACCTCTCCGCCAACTTCGCCTACTCGGTCGGCGGCAAGAAATTCGACTCAGCCTACGAAGCGCTGATGACACCGCCTTATTCCACCCTGACGGGCAACGCCTACCACATGGACATCTTCAAAGGCTGGTCGCCCGAGAATCCTGACTCGGAGATACCTCGCTGGCAGTACAACGACGAGGATGCCTCGCAATTCTGCGACCGCTTTCTGACCGACGCTTCCTACCTGAGCCTCCAGACCGTCAACTTGGGCTATACCTTCAACAAGAACATCACCCGGAAACTGAAGATGGAGAAACTCCGCATCTACGTGGCATGCGAGAATCTCGCTTACTGGACCCACCGCAAAGGCTTCGACCCGCGCTTCTATGAACTGTACGGCAGCTACGCAGCCTATTCGCCCACCCGCAAGATCTCGGGCGGCATCTCCATCCAATTCTAATCAATCATCATCCAAAGAAAAGAAGAAGCAATGAAAATCGCTATCAACATACTTAAAGGCATTGCGGTAACGACGCTGGCTCTGGCAGCCACATCATGTCTGGAGGAGACCTTCCCTACCAACGAGGTGACGGCAGATCAGCTTGGATCGGATATTCCGGGTCTTGCCAACGGCATCACCGCCTACATGACGTCATATACGAGCATTTCCAACAACGGTACGTACGCCGACATAGGAATGGCACAGAACCTGATCTGGCATAACACGATGACGGGCGACATACCTCCGACCGACGTGGGCTACGACTACTTCAGCTGGTACGCAGAGCAGAATTATCTGGGTGACTGGACGCAGCAAACCGTGTTCTGGCGCCGCAACTACTACCTGATCCAGAAGACGAACGCGGTGCTCGGATCAGCCAACCTCGCCTACGACTCCGAGGATGCACGCTATGTGGGCAACGCCCTCTGCTACCGCGCGATGACCTACATCGAGCAGGCTGCACAGTACGAATACTTCCGCACCGGCACCGATCTTGACGCGAAAGCCGACGAACTCGGCATCTGGGGTATCACGGTGCCGATCGTGACGGAAAAGACGACAGAGGATGAGGCACGCAACAATCCGCGCGCACCATTCTACGAAATGTACCGCTTCATCAACAATGACCTTCTCGAGGCGGAAAAATATCTGGCACGCATCACATCGACCGCCTCGATCGACAATTCCACACTGGGAACCGCCTACGGACTGCATGCGCGCCTGTGGCTGACGATGGCAACGCGCTTCCGCCTCGCCCCCGACGACTTCACCCTCCAGATGAACTACGAGCGCGAGGAGTCGGACTATGCTCCATTAGGTGTCAGCACGGTGAAAGAGTGCTACCAGAAGGCACAGGAGTATGCCCGCAAGGCACAGTCGATGTCCTATCAGCCGCTGACGATGGCACAGTGGTTTGATCCGAAGACCGGCTTCAACTCTCCCAACCAGAGCTGGATGCTGGCAATCGTGATCACGACCGACAACGGACTTGCCGACCGCGACTGGCAGTCGTTCGTCTCCTACACCTGCCCGGAGGCAACCTGGGGCGTGGCTAACATGAGCGGTGACTACAAGGCAGCCCGCATGATCGACGCCCGCCTGTGGGAGACCATCAAGGCAGGCGACTGGCGCCGCTACACGTGGGTAGACCCCGCCGACGTGGCAAGCCGTGAGGCTTACAACACCAAATATGCCGACAAGACCAACCTTACATTCGCCGACTGGAGCAACTGGACGGCACTGGTGGGATGTAAGTTCCATCCCGCGGGCGGCGACATCAACACGTCAAAGAACGGCAATGCGATCTCCATCCCGCTAATGCGCGTCGAGGAAATGGCATTCATCGAGATGGAGGCAACGCTCTTCGCCGACGGATTCGGAGCCGGCAAGCAGGTGCTTGAGACATGGATGACCAACTACCGCATGGAGCCGGGCACCACCTACCGCAGCCAGATGACTGACGAGGATGAGCTGCTTGACGAAATCATTGACATGAAGCGCGTGGAGCTCTGGCTCGAGGGCACGAGCTACTTCGACTTCCGCCGCCTGAGAAAAGCCGTGATCAAGGCTTATCCCGGCACCAACCACCCGAAGGTGTACCAGTACAATTCGCTTCCCAACGCCGTGGCGCCGTGGTCGACCTACTTTATCCCCGTGAGCGAATGTAACCTCAACACAGCCTGCAAGCGCAATCCTGATCCGTCGGGCGTAATTCCTCAGGGTCAGACTTACTAATTACCTCCTCAGCAACCCATTAAGAAACACAGAAATATGAAACTGCATAATCTGTTAACCGCCGCACTCCTGCCCGCGATAGCCGTGATGCTCACCGGCTGCCAGGGGGAGGACACGAGCCATGACATCACCGGCGACCCGATCAGCCCGGATTCGCCCCAGATATTTTTCCCGCAAGCCGAGAAATATTACTATGAGTTCACGGCTGATGCCGACCTCAACATCACTGTGGAGATGGCACGCCTCAATGCAAAGGATGCAATCGAGGTGCCGATTACGGTGTCGACGACCGTCGACGGTTTCGTAATCCCTGAGAAAATCAGCTTCGAAGCCGGACAGACGTCGGCTGAATTCGTGATCGACTGCTCGGAAATTCCCGCCAAGCAGCTCTGCGAGCTTAAGGTGTCGGTGCCCGAAGGCATGTCGACCCCCTACGCGGCCGGCACTGAGACATACCAGGCAAAGGTGCTGATCCTCGGCTCGTGGGCTACGATAGCCCCCGATGTCGTCTACTCCTACGACAAGGTCTACACGGGTGAATCGCACGGAGAGCTTCAGCAGATGGAGGGCACCCAGCGCTACAAGCTGACCAACTTCCTCGGCTCCGGTCATGATCTGCCCTTCGAGCTGGGCTACAAGAGCGGAAACCGCTACCAGATCGTCCCGACAGCCAATTTCATGGACTATGAAGAGGTGTTTGAGGGGTACACGGACTATTATAACAGCTGGTACTTCTACGACAGCGAAAACGAGGACTGGTTCTCCTGGAGCCCCGACGGAGTGACGGAGCCGGAGCTTGAATACGCTCTGATCTACACACTCGATGACGAGGACTCTTCGCTCTACACCTACATCAACTTCATCAAGGGCGAGGCTTACGTGACCATCTCAGCCGACTACGCCGACGGCACTTCCGGCTGGCTCTATTCCACCCTCACCTTCACCCCCACCCAACAGTAACGAGTCATGAACAAGATATTATCACTATTGGCAGCCGGAGCCCTCATGCTGACCTGCGGCTGCTCGGACAACGACGTGGTGTCCACCCCGATTGCCACGCCTGAAACGACCGTAGGCAACTCGACCTACAATTCACTCTCATTCAGTTGGGATCCTATCGCAGGCGCGACGCAGTACGCCTACGAATTCACGGAGACCGAGAGTGGACTCCTGATCGAGCAGGATGTGATAGCTGGGACGAGCGTATCATTCACCGGACTGCAGCCGTCGACATCCTATACCCTCAAGGTGAAAGCATTCGGCGCCGTCTACAGCGAGAACGGCACTTCGGCTGAGAAGGTGATGGAAGCCCGCACTTCCGACATCATCCAGCTCGCCACTCCGCAGCTCACCGTGACCGAGAATGACGGAGCCTTCATCATCAGCTGGAACGAGATTGAAGGCACCGAGTCCTACCGCTACCGAGTGGTGGACGAGGAGGGCGAGCTGATGACGAGCGGCGCCCAAAGCACCACATCGTTCACCTGCAAGGGCTACAACACGGGCACCTACAAGGTGAGCGTGACCGCAACCACAAAAGCCGACGGCTACCGTAACTCCGAGACTGCCGAGATAGAGTTCACGGTGCTCAAGGTAGAGCAATGGAGAGTGGAAGGCACTTACACCTGCGGCGTCGACAATTCCTCGTGGAAAGCTACGATGATCAGCTACACCGACGGCACCTATTCGATCAAGGCATTCTACGGCGTGGAGGGTTACGATCTTGATTTCTACATGGATTACACCGATCCTGAGGATACGTTCTATCTGTCGGATTCCTACGAAGTGGACAGCGACTGGTACGTCCATGTGCCCACCGGCAAGAGCGATCCTGCCACACTCTTAGCTTACCCGTGGTGGAACGCCAGCACCTTCGAGGGCAACGAGTCGGCAGGCGAAATGTGGCTTTGCTATATGACTGACGACTGGACCTACGATTCATTCATCTGGGAGTCGTCGGTTGACAAATTCGTGGGCACCTATACCGCCTCCTACGATGGCGACGAGTATCTCACGGGTGACGACTGGACGACGCTTGCCGGACCTGCCAGCGTTGAGATAACGAAGATCGACGCGACGACGCTGCTGATCTCTCCGTTTATCTTCGATGATGAATCAATCGAAGTGACCTACGACGAAAGCACAAAGTCACTCGTGGCACAGCCGCAGACGTTCTGGGAATACTACACTCTCGCTGGCGAGGACGAGAGCTCTGCACCGTTCTACGGAAGTGTGGAGATTGACAGCACTACAGGAGAAATCACCATAACATTTGAAGGCTTCAATGCCTGGTACGGGACATGGAGCTATCTCTGGGATCCTGTGGTGACACTCAAAAAGAAGTAATCGAAAGAAATCATCTTGCAGTCTTTTTTTTATATGCAGCGCCCCGCGGAGCATTTGGCATCGCGGGGTGCTCTGTCTTGCTGAATAAGTAAGATAGCGCGTCGAACGGAAATAAAAAACGGAAAAAGACTTGCACAGATGAAAAAAAAGACCTACCTTTGTGCCTGCAAATAGCACCACGGAGAGGTGGGTGAGTGGCTGAAACCACCAGTTTGCTAAACTGACGTAGGAG
>CAMWPM010000057.1 GCA_947176235.1 uncultured Bacteroidales bacterium
CCCCCCCCCCCCCCCCCCCCCCCCCCACCCCATCCTTTTTTTTTTTATAGAATAAGACGGCTTCCTTTAACATGCCTTGTCTCGTGGGCTCGTATATGTGTATATGAGAAAGACGCCATTCCCGTAAAGCGGCACGACCCTGCCGCCGACGACTCCCTTCTGTCCGAATCTCTGGCGAAAATCTACATCCGTCAGCATGATTATGTCCGCGCTTACGAAATTATAGAGCGTCTAAATTTGAATTTTCCGGAAAAAAGTATTTACTTTGCAGACCAATTGCGTTTTTTGCGCAAAATCATCGACATTCAATCAAAAAAATCATCTAAAGCATAGAATTTTTATTATGTACGCTTTTATCATCGTCCTCACTGTCCTCGTCTCCATTCTCCTCATCGCTGTCGTGCTGGTGCAGAAGTCAAAGGGTGGTGGTCTTGCTTCCAACTTCGCAGGCTCCAACCAGATTATGGGCGTCCGTCGCACCAACGACTTCATCGAGAAAGCCACCTGGACCCTCGCAGCTATCATCGGCTTCCTCGCCGTTATCTCTGCATTCGTGATGCCCCGCGACCTCATTCAGAGCGGTTCACGCGTTAAGTCCGCTCCCCGTCAGGTCGAGGCTACCGACTTCAACTCCCCCGCTGCTTCCGAGGCTCCCGCTCTTCCCGTGTCAGCTCCCGCTGCCGCCGATGCTGAGCAGGCTCCCGCTCCGGCTGCTACGCCCGCCGACGCACCCGTCGCCGAGTAATTTTTCTGAATTTCCACGCTTCCCGTCCTTATTCCGGGCTTAATGCCTCGGATTTTCGGGCAGTCCAACCTTTTTAGGGAGTTTCCCTCCGCACGAGTCGAAGGGAGCCTCCCTTTAATTCTTTCATTCCCCACGTTTTCCACTCAACTGTCATGTCCACCAACACCACCGACAATCTTCGCAAAGTCACCACCCGCCGCCTCTCCGAGATGAAGCAGCGCGGTGAAAAGATAGCAATGCTCACCGCCTACGACTACTCCATGGCTCGCCTCGTCGATGAAGCCGGCATGGACGTTATCCTCGTCGGCGACTCCGCTTCCAACGTAATGGCTGGCAACGCCACCACGCTCCCAATGACCCTCGACCAGATGATCTACCACGCATCATCCGTCATGAACGGCGTTTCCCGTGCGCTCGTTGTCGTCGACATGCCTTTCGGCACTTATCAGGGCAACTCCAAGGAAGCTCTCGCATCTGCCGTACGCATCATGAAGGAGAGCCGCGCCGAAGCCGTCAAGATCGAAGGAGGAAGCGAGATCCGCGAGTCAGTCGAGCGCATAATCTCCGCCGGAATCCCCGTTATGGGACACCTTGGGCTAACTCCTCAGTCAATCAATAAATTCGGCACCTACGCCGTCCGCGCCAAGGAAGAAGCCGAAGCACAGAAACTTATTGACGACGCACTCCTGCTTCAGGAGCTCGGTTGTTTCGCCATCGTCCTTGAGAAGATTCCCGCCGACCTCGCCCGTCGCGTTTCACAGATGCTCACAATCCCCGTCATTGGCATCGGAGCCGGCAACGGCACCGACGGACAGGTGCTTGTGATCCACGACATGCTCGGCATCAACAAAGGCTTCTCCCCCAAGTTCCTCCGTCGCTACGCCGACCTCGCCGGCATTATGGATTCAGCCCTGCGCGCCTACATTGCCGATGTCCGCTCCTCCGATTTCCCCTCCCCAGCCGAATCCTACTGATTCCTCCATATTTTTTTCCTCTACAACGACCTATGCCCACACCCCACGACTTCGTCCCCGACAGCAAGTGGACCGAGATTGAGCACCTCCCCGAGTGGGACGAAGAGTTCTACCTCGTCTACACCGCCAAAAAATATGGCAAATGGGTCATGCTCAAGACCCTCCGGCCCGAGTTTAAGGCAGCCCCCCGCTGTCTTGCGATGATCGACAAGGAATTCGACATCCGCTACAACCTTGCCCACCCCAACATCATCATGATCAACGATCTTGAGGAAGTTCCGGGGCTCGGCAGATGCATCATCACCGACGACGTCTACGGCGACTCCCTCGCAAGCCTCATCGAGAAAGGACAGGTCACCGACGAGATCATCGACAAGCTCACCACGTGCCTCGTGGATGCCCTCGAGTACATTCAGGCTAACCATCTCGTCCACCATCCCGTACGCCCCGCCACCGTCATTTTCACCCAGAACGTCCGCAACCTCAAGGTGATCGACGTCGGGTTCGACCAGCGCGAAGTCCTCTCACCCGCCGAGGCATCCGACGATATAGCTTCCTTCGCACGCATCCTGCAGGCTGCCCTCGACGCACTCCCCGACTCCTCCGATAAAAAGTACGCCCATCTGCGCCGCGTTATCCACCTCTGCCTCCATCCCGAGGCGCGTGGCGGCATCCGCAACGTCCAGCAGTTAAAGATGGCGATCAACTCCCGATCCACCAACCGTTGGCTACTCTACATTGCCATCTTCCTATTCATCATGGTAGTCGCTCTCCTTTGGATCAACTCCCACCACCACGCCCCGCAGTCCGCCGACCTCTCCACCATTTTCCTCCCCCACGTTAAATCTATCTTTCATTTGATCCCATGCCCGCTGACGTGATTGTTCGCCGGGTCCCCGAGACCCGCTCTGCCCTCACCCGCCTTGTCAAGTGGTCCATCGACCTCTATCGAGGCAACGATTGCTACGTCCCGCCGCTCATCTCCGACGAAGTCAACACCCTCCGTGCCGCCACCAACCCCGCATTCGACTTCTGTGAGGCTGCCACCTTCGAAGCTCTGCGCGACGGTGCCACCGTCGGACGCATCACTGCCATCATCAACCGCACCGCCAACGAACGCATGGGTGAGAACATCCTCCGCTTCGGATTCGTCGACTTCATTGACGACGACGCCGTTGTCGACGCCCTCTTCGCCGCTGCCGAAAAGTGGGGACGTGAGCGCGGTATGACCGCTATCGTCGGTCCCCTCGGATTCACCGACCTCGACCACGAAGGCATGCTGATCTCCGGATTCGACGAACTCGGCACCATGGCGACCATCTACAATTACCCCTACTATCCCAAGCAGATGGAGCGCCTCGGAATGGTAAAGGAGACCGACTGGATCGAATTCCTCCTCGACGTCCCCGAAGTCATTCCCCCCAAGATGGTCCGCATCGCATCCATCGCCGAGCAGAAATTCGGGCTTCACGTCGTCCCCACCAAGTCCCGAAAGCTCCTCAAGGAGCGCTACGGCCATAAGCTCTTCGACCTCATCAACGTCGCCTACGACAAGCTCTACGGCTACACCCCCCTCACCACACGCCTAATCGACTTCTACATCCGCGAATACCTCGGAATCCTCCGCCTCGACAACATCTGTGTCGTTGTCGATTCCGACGACAATCTCGTTGCCGTCGGAATCACCATGCCATCCCTCTCACGCGCCCTACAGCGCTCGCGCGGACGCCTCTTCCCCTTCGGATGGTACCACCTCCTCCGCGCCCTGCAGGCTAAGGTCGACCGCGTCGATCTGATGCTTGTCGCCGTCCACCCCGACTATCAGAGCCGTGGCGTCAACGCCCTCCTTTTCCGCGAACTCATTCCCGCCTATCAGCGCCTCGGCTATCGCTATGCCGAGTCCAACCTTGAGCTGGAGGACAACGAGAACGTCCAGCGACAGTGGCAGTACTTCGAGCATCGTCTCCATCGCCGCCGCCGCGCATGGCGCCGCCCCATTTCTCAGGATTAATTTCTTCCCCACCCGATATGGACAAGATTCTCATCATCAACGGCCCTAACCTCAATCTCCTCGGCGTTCGCGAGCCGGGCATCTACGGCACAGTATCAATGGACGACTACCTCAACGCCCTGCGCCTCGACTATCCCGGGCTTTCCATCGAATATTTCCAGAGTAATCACGAAGGCGAGATCATTGACCGTCTCCACGATGTTGGATTCGACCCCTTCCTCCGCGGCATCGTTCTCAACGCCGGTGCCTACACCCACACCTCACTCGCCATTGCCGACGCCATTTCTGCCATTGAGCGGCCGGTTGTCGAAGTCCACATCTCCAACGTCCATTCCCGCGAGGAGATCCGTCACCGCTCACTCATCTCCGGTGTTTGCCGGGGTGTTATAGCCGGCTTCGGGCTCGACAGCTACCGTCTCGGCATCGAGGCGCTCCTATCCTGATTCCCGTCAGCCCCATGTCCTCCCAAGAAGCATCCCGCGAAGAGATCGACCTCTACATCGAGGCTCACACGTCGCCCGAACCTGCCCCACTCCGCAAGCTCGCCCGCGATGTCAATGTTCGCCTCCTCTACCCCCGCATGTGCTCCGGTCACGTTCAGGGGCGTCTTCTCGCCATGCTATCCCACATGATTTCCCCCCGCGCCATCCTCGAGCTCGGCACCTATGCCGGTTACTCCGCCCTCTGCCTTGCCGAAGGGCTTCAGCCCGGCGGGACGCTCGACACCGTGGAGATCGACGACGAAATGGAGGATTTCATCCGCGGGCGGTTCGACGCATCCCCCATCGGCGCCTCCATCTCCCTCCACATCGGCGATGCCGTTAACGTCATGAAGATGATGATAGCCGATGGACGGATCTTCGACCTCATTTTCATCGACGCCAATAAGCGACACTATTGCGAGTACTACGAATTAGCCCTCTCTCTTCTGGCTCCCGGCGGATTCATCCTCGCCGACAACACCCTTTGGAGTGGTAAAGTCGTCGAGGCTTCTCGTGCCTCCCACGTCGACGCGCAGACACGTGGTATCCTCGACTTCAACGACCTCGTGGCTTCCGATCCGCGCGTCGAGGTTGTGATTCTTCCGCTCCGCGACGGTCTAACACTCATCCGTAAGATTCCATCATGAACTCCCAATCCCCCTCACCACGCATTTCCACCCTGCTTTTCGACCTCGGCGGCGTTATCATGGACCTCAAGCGCGACAACGCTCTCGCAGCGCTCCGTCGCCTCGGTATGTCCGACCCCGACTCGATTATCGGACTTTACGTCCAGGCAGGACCCTTCCTGCAGCTTGAGCAGGGCGACATCACCCCCGCGCAGTTCCGCGACGCCCTCCGTCCCTCTTTCTCACGTCCCGTTTCCGACGCCGAGATCGACGCTGCCTTCAACTCTTTCCTCGTAGGCATTCCCCCGCGTCGCCTTGAAGCGCTGCGCGAGTTGCGCCGGCATTTCCGCGTATGCCTGCTTTCCAACACCAACCGCCTTATGTGGGACTCCGAGATTGCACGCGCATTCACCGCCGAAGGGCTCACGATTGATGATTACTTCGATGGCATCGTCACATCCTTCGAAGCCCGCTGTGTCAAGCCCGGTGCCGACATTTTCCGCTACGCCGTGTCTCACCTCGGCATCCACCCCGCCACGACGCTGTTCCTCGATGATTCCGCCGACAACGTGGCTGCCGCACGTGCCCTCGGCTTCAACGCCGAAGTAGTTCCCCCGGGCACGGAATTTACCTTGATCACCGACGCGCTTCTGCCATCCTGATGAGAATTCTCACCGACATCGCCCCCGCTACTGCCGCTCCCGCCGCTGCCACCATCGGAATGCTCGACGGTGTCCACCTCGGACATAGGCTCGTTCTCGATCATCTCCGCTCCCTTGCGGTCGGGCGGGCGCTCTCGTCGCTTGTCGTCACATTCTCATCCCATCCCGCGGCAATCGTCCGTCCCGACGCTGTTCCGCCGATGCTCACCACCGTCGCCGAACGCCTTTCACTCATCGAGGCAACCGGCAATGTCGACTGTTGCCGCCTGCTCCCATTCGATGCATCCCTCCGCGCCATGTCTGCCCGCGAGTTCCTCGCTCTGATGCGTGATTCTTTCGGCGTTCGCCTCCTGCTCATGGGGTTCGACCATCGTTTCGGTTCCGATGGTGCCACCCTCTCCCGCTCTGATTATCATTCCATTGCATCATCCCTCGGCATCGAGCTCGTCGATGCGCCTCGCCTCACCCTCCCCGATGCTGGGATCGACGTCAGCTCTTCATCCATCCGCCGCTACCTATCCGACCCCGCCGAGCCCCGACCCGACCTCGCACGCATCGCCCTCGGACGTCCCTATTCCGTATCCGGTAAAATAGTAAAAGGCAAGCAATTGGGTCACACTATCGGATTCCCCACTGCCAACCTTCTCCCCGACGATTCCGCCAAACTCATCCCGGCGTTCGGCGTTTACGTCGCTCTCGCTTCTCTCCCTGATCGTCCCGATCTACCCGCCATCGTCAACATCGGTCATCGCCCCACGGTCGACTTGTCGCCCGATGCTCCAGTTTCCATCGAAGCCCACATCATCGGACTCGACGCCGACCTCTACGGCTCTCCTCTCACCCTCTCTTTCCTCTCCTTCCTCCGCCACGAGCGCCGGTTCCCCTCGCTCCAGGCTCTCACTCGCCAGCTCGCCGCCGACCGCGACGCCGCCCTTCGTATCTGTAATTAATTTCTTGCATCCTCATGAAAAAGTCCTCACGCCTCGTCTCCCCGGCCTACATCGTTCCCTTCGTCCTCGTCACCTCACTTTTCTTCATCTGGGGGTTCGCCCGAGCCGTCCTCGACGTCCTCAACAAGCACTTTCAGGATGCACTCTCCATCACCATCTCCCGATCGGCGCTCATTCAGGCTACAACCTATCTCGGCTACTTCCTCATGGCTATCCCCGCCGGACTCTTCATCACCCGCTTCGGCTATCGTCGCGGAGTTGTCGCCGGTCTGCTCCTCTTTGCCGCCGGATCCCTCCTCTTCATCCCCGGTGAGCGCCTGCTGTCTTTCAATTATTTCCTGGTCGCCCTCTTCATCATCGGATGCGGTCTGGTGATTCTTGAGACGGCTGCCAACCCCTATGTCACCGAACTCGGCGACCGCTCCACTGCCGCCTCTCGCCTCAATCTCGCACAGTCCTTCAACGGGCTCGGATGCATTCTCGCGCCCGTCATCATGGGCTCATTCCTCTTCAGTGCCGATTCATCGGTCGGTGTCGCCCTCCCCTACTCCATCATGGCGGCTGTCGTGCTTGTTGTCGCAGTCATCTTCTGCAAGGTGCGCCTCCCCGAAGTCACCGATGCTGTCCCTGTCGAAGCCTCCGCGGAGACGGCTCCTTCCTCACGCACGGTCCTCGTCCGCCTTTTCACGTCCCGACGCTTCATGATGGGCGTCGCCGCGCTTTTCTTCTACGAGATTGCCGAGATTTCCATCAATTCCTATTTCATCAACTACGTCACCTCCGACGGATGGATGTCCCCCGTCACAGCCTCCTGGGTGCTATCCTTCGGCGGGCTCGGGCTATTCATGGTCGCCCGCATGGTAGGCAGCTGGATCATGAGCCGTGTCGCTGCCGAAAAGGTCCTGACGGTTTGCGCATGCTTCACCGTGTTCGGTTCCCTGATCGTCACTCTCGGGCTTGGTGCCTTCTCTCGTTCCGGCATTTTCATCTGCTACGCTTTCGAGGCTATCATGTTCCCCACCATTTTCGCCCTCTCGCTTCGCGGACTCTCCGGATCCTACACCAAACTCGCCTCCTCCATCATGATGATGTCACCCCTTGGCGGTGCCGTCGGCACCCTCCTCATGGGCGCTGCTGCCGATGCCTGGTCCATGTCCGCGGCGTTCATCGTCCCCTGCCTCGCCTACCTTTTCGTCCTCATCTTCTCTCTGCTCACCATCTCGCGCCGCATCTGACGCTCCACGCCTCCGGATCCCCCGTCCTTCTCCACGCCGCTGTTGTCAGGGCTATTGCGCGCGTCATCACTATGTCGTCATGGCATCCTGCTCGTGCCCCGGTTGAGCCGTTCGGCTGTTGTTCGTAGGCTGATAGCTCGTCGCACGCTTTCGCGTCCCTTTCCACGTACTCGTCATCTCTCAGTGCTGCTATCAGCCGGCTGATGGCTGTCGTCTTCGTCTGGCGGTTAGTGTGGAATCCCGGTTTTGCTCTTCCCGCAGTTCCGTCGTCCGGCGTGCGGTAGTAGAGATGAGTGTAGTGGTTCCACACCACGTTCAGTATCAGCTCCGCCGGATCGCCGCCCGTGTTGTCCGTTTCCAGCGTATTGCTCTCCACCACAAGCAGCGCGTTGTTGTACCACTTTGCCAGCGCAACGCTCTTCCACGCCACCACGTCATGATCCGCATGTCCACGCCACTGCGCCACCACGGTCGGCTTCCCCGACCCGTCCACCGGCTCGCAGTCCAGCACCGCCATCACCGAGTAATCGCTTCCTGGGCTTCTGCCCCCTATATCCACTGCCAACACGTATCGTTCGCTCCTGCGGTCCTCCTCGTCCGGCAACTCCCAGACCTCCAGATTTCCCGTGCTGTCTGCCCTGAACTTCAGGTTTTCCGTCGATTCCGGTCCCGTCAGGGCGTTCCCCGTCAGTTCTCCCCGCTCCTCAGCAGGTCTGCACCCCTTCCGCAGTCTCGCCACCTGCTCTACGCCGAACACGTTGCAACCCGTGTTCGTGAACGCCTCTTCCGGAGTCGTCGGATATTCCGCCTGCATCATCTCAGCCGTCGTGTATTCCCTCCGCTTCGTCATGTACCAGTTTATCTGCTCCGCATCGAGCCCCATTTCAAGCAGTTTCAGGCAGTAAGCGTCCATCTTCTCCCTCAGGGCAGCGGCATCCCTCACTTTCCGTCGGTTTTTCTCTATCTCGTACCACGGCACGAACACCGTCATTTTGTCGCTCTCGCCCCGCTCGGCTCTCACCCACTCGGAGTGAAAATAATTCCCCACGCCGTTCGCTGTCGATTCCATCGCTATCAGCGTGTCAGGAGCGTAAGCTATCGCCCCGCACACGGCTCTTATGAAGTCCTTCGGTCTTCTCTGCGGCGTGTCTGCCCAGAATGCCACTTCCGAGAGATGCGCCATCGCATAGTCGCCGCCTCTTATCGCCTCCGGGTTTTCGCTCGTCGCTATCGTCACCCTGCATCCTCTCCCGCTGATTTCACGCGTGTTTCGGGCTTCCTCGTACGGCTTCAGATAAGCCTTCGTCCCCTCTCCTCCCGGCCACAGATCCTTCGGATAATTCGCCAGCAGCTTGCTGTACATTCCTCTGATGTGCGTGCTCGTATCCTTCACGTGCGAACATATCAGCGAGTGCCAGTTGCTTTTTCTCATTATCTGCATCCAAGCCATATACACCTGTATCAGCGTCGATCCGCCCCACTGCCTTGCCTTGAGCATTATCAGTCTTATCGGCTCCCCATCGCGCCGTTTATCCTCCATCATCGCCGTCACCCTCCGTTGAGGCTTGTTGAGCCTGAACCAGATGTCCTGCCCGCTCTCCTTATCCTTGATTCTCACGCACGTCGCAGCCCAGTATTCAAAGTCATGCCGGCATCTGAGCATCTTCCACTCGCGCCGACTCTTCACCCCTTTCAACTTCGGATCCGCCGCCATCTCCTCCGGAATCCACTCCCGCTCACGGTTATACTTTCCCGGAGCCATCTCCACCCGCGGCCCGCAGCACCCGCGCCCGCTCACCGCATCATACTCCTCCATCTCCATCATCCTCTTTCACCTTAAAAAAAACATCATATTTCTTATCTACCACTCTCCACTCTCATCTCTCCACTCTCATCTCATAAACACCTGCACCCCCCTTATCTCTGCATCCCCGGCTACATGCCCCCGGATCGTCAGCGTCATGCACCTCCTGCGACTCGCCTCCACCGGCAGGAAAAACGGAGCCCTCAGCGCACCCGAAAGCATCGCACCGGCAAGCAGACGCATCCACTGTCCTCCCGCGCCGTTATCGCTCGACGCCGTAAACCGAGCCTGAATCACCGACGCCACCATCGCCAGTCCGATAGCCGTCACTCGCCTCAGAGCACCCACCGTTCCTCTCACCCGGGGATAATGCGCCGTATCGCCCAGACCCACTCTCACAGTCCATTCCACATCCTTCGCCTCGATGCTCCTCACCTTCGAGTCCAGGAGGTCATGCCCCGGAGTGATTATCAGAATCCTGTTCCCGTCGCTAAGCAGAGAGTCAATCCGCGGAGTGTCACGCTCGTAGCAGCTCCCCGGCTCATCCATCGGTCTCAGTTGAGTCAGGCCCGTGGAGCGCGTTATCCAGAAATCGCCGTCCGCGCCGTCCCAGCCCAATGCCGTCGCATCCTGAGGAGCCATCCCGAGCGTCTTCACCCTCACACCGCTTATCGTCACCAGTTCGCCGCCCGCTATTGCCGCCACGCCCGCGTCGCTTCGTGAAGTAGGTGTCACGTGTTCCGCCACCTTCACGCCGCGGCGGTCAAGCTCCTGCATCGTCAGCCTTTCCCCATTGCCGCTGCACGCCACGCTCACGATTCCGCCCTGCGCCATCACGTAGAAACGGTCACGCCCGAAGTCCCAGCTCGACGTCGAAGGCGTCGACCCCACGATAGCTGTCACCTCCCCGGCTCCGCAATCCCGCGCGCACTTCGCCTCCTCTATCCTTCCGCTCTCGGTCGCTACCACCGTCCCAGTCAGTTTCACCCCCGTGGCAGTAGTGATTCCCGCCTTATAGGTTCTTGTAGCGTCATTTTCAAGGGTGATAGGCTTCTGGTCAATTGACAGATACGCCGCCTCGTTTCGTCCCGCCACAGGCTTTAGTTCCACCTCCACGCTCCTCACCCCGCTTCCCGTCCCGTTCGCCACCCTGATTCTCATCTTCGTGGCTCGTCGGTCCGGATAACTCAGTCGCGGTGACAGCGTCAGATCATCACCGGCGGCCACCATCTCGTTGCGGGCTACCAAGCCCCCTGACTCACCGTTCATACCCGTCAGATCCACCTCCACAGTTGCCGCTACCTTCGCCCCACTCATCTTTGCCGCCAACGCCGTGAGGCTGTACCCCTCGTAAGGCTTCGCCGTCGGATTCCCCCACAGCGTCGTGTTTCCCGCTCTTGTCCCCGCGGTTGCCGTAAACGTGTGCGGCATCGAGCATCGCGCCCTCATTGTCTCCTCCTCGCCCGGTTCCGCAGGCGTTTCGGCTAATATTTTATTCTGGCGCTCGATCAGTTGCTTTGTTGTGCCCTCCTGACTGGCCGCCCCGCCTATCGTCATCATACCCCCGCCGCTCAGCTTCATGTAGGGATAAGCTATCGTAGCCACCCGCCGCAACGCCTTCCCCGCGCGCGCCGCAAGTCCTTCGGTGATCTCTCCCCGTCTTCCTCGCGCCTCAGTCAGTCCCGCGCCCGGCGCCATCCCTGGCAGACAGTATTCCACCTCGTTTCCCGTCACTCGCGTTGCCGTCTCCCCCGTCAGGTCCGGCAGATGTATCGGACCGCTCCCCTCTATCTCAAGCACAGCCACCCGCCGCTTCGTAGCCTCGTCGGCTTCATCCCCGCCGAGTCCTATTCCTGCTAAGAAGCAAGTCGCCTTTAGCTCCCCCGCTGTGCGCTTTCCGCCTGCCAGAGTCACCTTCTGTCTTCCCGCGAGCTGAAACCCGCCTTCAGTCCCCACAAGCGTTATCCCCGACTCATGCAGTGTCCGCCCCTCGCTGTCCTTTAGCCGGTATCGCATCAGCATCGGTTGCATAGCATACCCCAGTCCACGGCTGTGGCGGTCTATCTCGCAGTAAGCCTTCATGGCATCATCCTTCAGCGCCTCCTCATCCTCCCGGCTCATTCGCGTCGTCGTGGTGCCGTACGATCCTTTTAGAACACGCTCCTCAACAGTCACCCTCATTTCCGTTGTCGCCGTGACGCCGAATCTCAGCGCCGGATAGTCCGTTGCTATTTTACCAAGCTCCCAGTCCCCCGCAAGACCTCCGCTTCTCGGCTGAATCAGCCTGTAAGCACCCGCCTCAGTCATCAGCGTTATCTCGCGGCTCGTTTCCGCCACGGCAGCTGTCGGACCCATCGGCAACCGTCCTACGCTCACCGTCTCACCTCTCGTATCCCCCTCTTCAATCACCGTCACCTGCAGTTCGCCGCCTCGCGCCGTCAGCACAGCCTCCCCGACGCCATCCCACTCAAAAGTCAGCAGCAAACGCCCGTTACCCGTAGCCACACGCCCGAAATCATCCACCGGCACAAGCACACCCTTCCGTCCCCGCGCCCTGTGCAGATTCCTGCACTTCAACGTCATCCCTCCACTCTCCGCGCTCCACGCTCCACTCTCCGCTCTTATCTCTCCACTCTCCGCTCCTATCGCATCACCCCCATCTCCAAGAGTGCATTCTGCATTGTGAATTGTGCATCGTGCAAGCCCCGCCTCGCAGCTCACCACACTTCCGCCCGTCAGTCCCTTTCTAAGTCCACTCATCATCTTACCGTTCATCTTCATAACCATTTTTTACATTATTTCCACGCCCACAAAATTACAACCGAAATCCCCCCACCCACCTGTCAAAAAAGCACCAAATTTTTCATCATGCAATTTTTTTCGAAATTTTTTTACGTAAAAATTCGCCGGAGTTCGCGCTTGTACGTCGACGGATAGGCTGGCGTAGTCAGCCCCGGCGGTGCATGCTCCCAAGCGAACCTCCGGCAACATTCCAAGCCGGAGTTCGCGCTTGTACGTCGACGGATAGGCTGGCGTAGTCAGCCCCGGCGGTACATGCTCCCAAGCGAACCTCCGGCAACATTCCAAGCCGGAGTTCCCCCTTGCATGTCGACGGCGCGTAATCGCCTGTAGGGGCGCGTAATCGCTTTAGCGCTTGCGTAGCAAGATATATCGCGCCCGCATCCGCAGACTCCCAACTCTCCCAAACATCCCACCATTCCCAACCTTCCCACCTCACTCCTACCACTCCCCATTCCCCCTTTGTGCCGGAGGCACAACATCTTGTTAACCCCGAGCGGTGACGCTCGGGGTTACTTCTCCCCAAAAGGCCTCAACCCCTGCGGGGGTGTACTACTCCTCTGCGTGAGCCTATCCCAGCCTTTCAGTTCTATTCCACCCTCCCTGCAAAAAGCTTCTTCCTAAATCTTAAACCACATCTCGCCCGAAAAAACCTCCTGTTCCTCTATTAGATTTGCAGAACCAAAGAAAAGGTTATCTTTGTAGTGATAAATCTTAA
>CAMWPM010000058.1 GCA_947176235.1 uncultured Bacteroidales bacterium
GTTGCTGCTGATCCTTTTTATCCTGACCATTAGGTTGCTGCTGTTGCTGCTGATCTTGATTCTGATCCTTGTTCTGGTCCTGATTCTGATCGTTGTTCTGATTCTGATCCTGATTCTGCTTGTCCTGGTCCTGCTTGTCCTGATCCTGGTTTTGGTCCTGATTCTGGTTCTGATCTTGATTCTGATCCTGGTTCTGCTGTTCCTGGAGACGGAGCTGGGCAAGGCGGAGATTGTCGCGAGCCTGATCGTTGTCGGGGTTGCGACGGAGAGCAGATTTGTAGAGGTCGATCGCCTGCTGATATTGCTGACCGTTGAATGCGAGGTTGCCGAGATTGTAAGCAGCTTTTTCCGCGATAGAGGCATCCTGGGCACCCTTTGCAAGAGCTGACATGATCTGCTGGGCTTCGTTGACAGGCGAGTTGCCGTTGTTGGGGTCGGCAGAACCAGCCTGGCGGAGGAGCGAAGATGCGAGGTTGAATTGCGCGACTTCGTTCATTTCGTTTTCTTCCAGTGCCTTACGGTAGGCTACCTCTGCTTCGGCGAAACGCTTATCGCGGTAGAGGGAGTTGCCTTCCTTAATTAGATTGCGCAGCCGCTTGGTGGTGGGGGGCGCCACGGGAGCGTCGGGAGCCTGAGAAGCTGATTCCGGCTGAGCGGCAAATACGGGTGCGGCGAAAAGCGCAAGCAGGAGTGTTATGATCAAAGAAAAACCTGGAGAGTAGCGTTTCATTTCTTTTCGGAATTAGGAGTGGAAGCCTGAGAGGGAGAGGCTGTACGGGTGAAGAAGTTGATGCGAGAGAGCCAACCAATCTTGCGGTCGAGGACAAACACATCCATGATAAGGAACAGGAGAGCGATCCAACCAAAGACGGGGAACTGCTCGGCAGACGCCTTGTAGGTGACATGCTTGAGCTCGCTCTTTTCGAGAGTGTCGAGCTGGGCGGTGAGATCCTTCACGGCAGAGGATGATGAACCGGAGATGTAGACACCGTCGCCAGCTTTAGCCACAGCCTGACCGAGCTCCTCGTTGAGGGCGGTGGTGACGGGCTGACCGGTAGCGTCCTTAAGGAACTCGCCTCGGGAGGCGTCGATGGGAATGGGGGCGCCCTTGACGGATCCGATGCCGATTACATCGACCTGAACTCCTTGTTCGGCAGCTTTGCGTGCCATCTCAACGGCGTCGTCCTCATGATTCTCAGCATCGGTGATCAGGACGATTGCTTTGTTGACACCCTGGTCGGGGGTGAAAGAGTTGAGCGACATGCCGATGGCGGCTCCGATTGCAGTGCCCTGGGTGGGAACCATGTCGGTGGAAATGTCGTTGAGGTACATCTTTGCGGAAACGAAATCGGTGGTGATGGGGAGCTGTGTGTAGCTTTCACCGGCGAAAACGATAAGTCCGACCTTGTCGTTGTCGAGATGTGAGATGAGCCGCTCAAGGATGAACTTGGCACGCTGGAGGCGGGATACACCCGATGGATCGTCGTTGCTTGACGCAAGCATGGAGCGTGAGACGTCGAGCGCAATCATGACCTCGATGCCGTTGGTTGTCTCCTCTTCTTCCTTCTCGCCTGCACGGGGACGGGCAATGGCGATGACGAGCGCAGCCACGGCAATCAACTCAAGGGATATCTTAATCCAAGGTTTGTAGCGTGACGCCTCGGGCATGAGGGGGGCGAGTACCTCGGGACGGCCGTAGCGGCGTAACTTGCGACGGCGAGCCATCAGAGCCATGTAGAAGAGCCCGAAAAGCAGCGGCACGAGGATGAGCGCGTAGAGGAATATGGGGTGAGCGAAGCTAAACATATCAGTGGGATTCAATAATGAAACGGGAGAGAATTAGGGGATGGTGCGGAGGATTGTGTGTCGGGCAATCAGTTCGAGACAGACCAGGGCGAGTGCGGCAAGAGCCCAGGGCAGATAATTGTCCTCGGTGTGGGAGAACTGCCGGACGTCCATTTCGGTCTTTTCGAGTTTGTCGATCTCTTCGAAGATCTCGGAAAGGACATTGTTGCCGGTGGCGCGGAAATATCTGCCGCCAGTGGTTGAGGCAATTTCCTTCAGGGTTGCCTCGTCGATGACAACCGGCATGTTGACATACTCGATTCGTCCGAAGTAGTCCTGCTGGGGATAGGGAGCAGTGCCGTTGCGACCGACGCCTATTGTGTAGACCTTTATCCCGAGTTTTTTTGCAATCTCAGCGGCTGTGGCGGGTGCGACGTTACCGGTGTTGTTGGATCCGTCGGTGAGAAGGATGATGCTCTTGCTCTTCGCTTTACCGTCCTTAATGCGGTTGATAGCAGTGGCAAGACCGTCGCCGATTGCCGTGCCATCCTCAAGCATGCCCATCTCGATGGAGGAGATGTAGTTGGTGAGAGTGGGGCGGTCGGTGGTCATTGGAACACCAGTGAAGCTTTCGCCGGCGAAGATGACGAGACCCATGTTGTCAGCCTCACGACCGGCTACGAATTTGGAGGCTACATTTTTGGCTGCTTCGAGGCGGTCGGGCTTGAAGTCGCGCGCGAGCATACTCGAAGAGATGTCGAGGGCGATGATGATGTCGGTACCTTCGGTGCGTGAAGTGCGCCAGCTGTCGCGGGTCTGTGGACGTGCAATAACAATAATGATACAAGCGATGGCGAGGAGGCGGAGGAGGAACAGACCGTGGAGGAGAAACTCCTTGTAGCTGCGGCGTACGCCTGCAAACGGTGATACTGAAGAGATCTGGAGCGCGGGGTGGGCGTTACGATACTTCCATACGTACCATGCCACAAGCGGGATGAGGATCAGAAGTAGCCAAAGGAGGCGGGGATGAGCAAACTGGATCATGAGCGACCTCCTTTCTTATCGGGCGCGGGTGCATCCGTGTCCTCGGAGTTCCCCTCGTCGGCAGGCTCAGGCTCGGGAGCAGGTTTGGTGTCCTCGACAAAGGTAAGGGCACGGTTGAATGAGCGGACGTTGTCGTCGGGGAGGGGACGGACTTTTGCAAACTTGACGAAATCGGCTATCTCGAGGATGTCCTTCATCAAAGAGCTTGAATCGCGTGTGTCGGGATTATCACGGAGCGAACGCATGATCTGTGCCGATGTCATCTCCATAGCGTTAATGGCAAAGCGGGATTCGAGATACTGACGGAGAATGTCGGTGAGGCGGGTGTAGTAGTCCTTTTCCCTTCCGTTCTCGCAGAGCTGATCAGCCTTAAGCTGGGTGAGACGTGAGATGGCGACTTCGTAGGGAGACAGCGGTTTCTCCTTGGGCATGAGGGGAACGGAAACTTTCTTGGACAGGATGAGCCATGCTGCAATGCCTCCGGCTATGATGATAATGGCAATGAGAATCCAGCCCCAGTAGTCGGTGACAAAGTCGGGGAGGAAATCGTACCAGCGTGAGGGAGCGGGGGCAATGTCGGAGTAGTCATGAATGGTGGCAAGTGAGTCGACAGCCACGGGCACGACCTTAAGGGTGAGGTGGTTGGATAGAACGGTGTCGGCTCCCGGTGCGGGAATATACCGGAATGGGGGAATGACGTAAAGTCCTGAATCGAACGACTGGAGTACGATGGTGTGGCGAATCTGGCGGAGCGAGTTGCCGAGATCGGCAGTGTCGGATGGTAGTACGCCAGCGACTTCGACACCTGTAACGAGAGTGTCGGGGGGGAGGAGAAGTGCACCTTGCGCGCTTTCCGGCTCGATGATCTCAAGGGTGAGGGGGGTGACGCGCCCCATGAGGATGTAAGCAGAGTCAAGCGACGCCTTAACGGAGACACGTGAGGGAGCCTGCGCGGAAGCCGTGACAGAGCAGATCACGACAGCCAGCACCGGGAGAAGGGTGCGGAGGCGCGTAAGGAGATATTTAGAATATATGTGTCGTTTCATCGTGAGAAGTGTAGGATGATGAGGGGAGAAAAATCAGCGTGCGGCGCCACGTCGCTTGAAGAGTGCCATCAGAGCTTTGACGAAGTCCTCGTCGGTGGCGATACCGGCGAAGTCGACGTTGCACCGCTTCATGGTGGTCATGGCGGACTGATGACGCTCATACCACCAGCGGTTGTAATGGCGTCGGGTGGATTCGGAGGAGGTGTCAATCCAACGATCGGCTCCCGTCTCCAGATCCTGCACGCGCATGAAGCCTACATCGGGGAGCTGGGTGTCGCGGCGGTCGTAGACCTGAATGGCAGAAATGTCATGTTTGCCAGACGCTATGGTGAGAGCCTGCGAGAAGTCATGCTCGTCGATGAAGTCGGAAATCAGGAACGTGGTGCAACGCTTCTTGAGAGCATCGGTGAAGTAGCGGAGTGCGACTGCAATATCCGTCAGTCGCCGCTCCGGCTCGAAATCGAGGAGCTGCGAGATGATGTAGAGGATGTGTTTCTTTCCTTTTTTCGGGGGGATGAACTTCTCGATACGGTCGGAAAAGAAGATCACACCAATCTTATCGTTATTCTGGATAGCTGAAAAAGCGATAGTAGCCGCGATTTCGGCTATCATCTCTCTCTTCTCGACGCCGACAGCCCCGAAAAGGCGGCTCGCGGAGACGTCGACGAGCATCATCACCGTCAGCTCACGCTCTTCCTCGTAGACTTTCACGTAAGGATGATTGTGTCGGGCGGTGACGTTCCAGTCGATGTCGCGGATATCGTCGCCATACTGGTACTCACGTACCTCGGAGAATGTCATGCCACGACCTTTGAATGCGGAATGATATTCGCCGGCGAAGATGTTCTGCGACAAACCGCGCGTCTTGATTTCGATTTTGCGAACTTTTTTAAGTAGTTCTTTGGCGTCCATATATCAGGGTAGGGATATTTTGGGGGAAAGGAGGGTGGGGAGAAAGAGGGTGGAGAGAGGCGTGGAACGGATCAGGGCACCTCTACCTTATCAAGGATGGAGGAGATGATCTCGTCGGCAGTGATATTGTTAGCCTCGGCTTCGTAGGTGAGACCGATACGATGGCGCAGGACGTCGTGGCAGACGGCGCGTACATCCTCGGGGATAACATAGCCGCGCTGACGGAGGAAGGCGTAGGCACGGGCTGCGCGTGCAAGCGAGATGGATGCACGGGGTGAAGCACCGAATGCGATAACTCCGGAGAGGTCGGCGAGACCATAATCGGCGGGGAAACGTGTGGCGAACACGATGTCGACGATGTAGCGCTCGATCTTTTCATCGAGGTAGATTTTCTCAACGACCTTCTGGGCTTCGATGATGTCCTGGGGCTTGAGGAGAGGAACAATGGTCTTTTTCTCGTTGGAGATGTTCTGGCGAACGATGATCTTTTCGTCCTCCTTGGTGGGATAGCCGATCACGACCTTGAGGAGGAAACGGTCGACCTGGGCTTCGGGAAGGGGATATGTGCCTTCCTGCTCGATGGGGTTCTGGGTAGCCATGACGAGGAAGGGCTCGTCGAGGGGGAATGTGTTGTCGCCGATGGTGACCTGACGCTCCTGCATAGCCTCGAGGAGAGCGCTCTGCACCTTAGCGGGGGCACGGTTAATTTCGTCGGCGAGGACGAAGTTGGCGAATATGGGACCGCGCTTCACCTGAAACGTCTCGTTGCGAACGGAATAAACCATGGTGCCAATCACGTCGGCGGGGAGAAGGTCGGGGGTGAACTGGATGCGGGAGTATTTTGCATCGATGAGCTGAGCAAGGGTCTTGATGGCAAGAGTCTTAGCCAGACCGGGTACGCCTTCGAGAAGGACGTGACCGTTGGAGAGGAGAGCTATGAGGAGTGACTCGATAAGGTGCTTCTGCCCGACGATGGTCTGATCCATGCCACGGGTGATGAGGTTGACGAAGTCGGCCTTTGAGGCTACGATGTCATTTAACTCACGGATGTTGACGGTTTCACTCATTTTTGGAAAGTGTAGAGGGTTAAAGGAAAGTGTAAAAATTTGAATTCAGTTTTAGGAAATAACGCGTCGCGGTAACGAAAAGTTGAACCGTGAAAGCTGTTAAAATTAACGATTGGCAAAGTTAAAAAAAGCGTTACGGAAAAGGAACGGATTTACTGTTAAATAAATGAAAGAGTGGAGGAGGGAAGAAATGCGCATTGTTAAATAAACACAACGTGGTGAAATTATGTGAAACGTTGCCGGAACGGAACGGAGAAAATCAAAGGTGGAAATGAAAAGGCGCGGCATCGAAATCTGACACAGCGCGCTGAATGAATGAGCTAATAGGAAGAGGCGGGGAACCGATGGACTGATATCAGTCGAAACGGGAGTAGATCTCGCGTGAAAGGCGACGGGCTCGGGCGATCGACTCGGTTGAAGCGGGGTCGATGTCGTAGCGCGATCTGTCGGGGATGACTACTACCGTGCCGACGGGAATGCGGTCGGGGTGGGAGAGACGGGAGGCGTTTTCCTGATAAATATACACCCAGAATTCGTAAGATCCGTAGTGGCGGCGCGCCATGGTGGTTAGGAACCTACCCGGACGAACCGTATCAGTCACAACATTAGAAGTGGCAACCGGAACAGAAAGGGTGTCGGTGATGACCGGTGTTGCAACGATGGGCTGATCGACAGATGATGGAGCGGAGTCAGCAGAAGAATCCATCACAGATGCCTGTGTTGCCGGCAGCGAGTCGACTGAAGCGACAATGTCGTCGGGTGTGGCGACGAAAATAGCAGTCGGTCCGTCGGCACCTCCGATAACTCCTACATTTCGGAAGTGACTACCGAAAATGTCGAATCCAAATGACCAACACAACAGGAAACCGATGACTAATCCGAGAATAAGACCTATGAGTAGAGCCATGGCTGTGCGAAGGCGACAATGCAAAGGATGATGGTTGAGGATCTCAACCTGCAGAGGCGTCGGGATGTTGACGTCGACGGGATCCTGCTGACTGATCGTGACAAGTGCCGGGGTCGGCTCGGACTCGGGGTCAGGGTTTGAATCGGGGACCGGGACAGTGACAGGCTCCGGAGCCGGTGAGGGAGCAGGGTCGGGTAAAGGTTCAGAATCCGGTAGTTGTTCAGAAGAAGGCACCGGATCGGAGACAGGTGTAGATGCAGATGCCGGCAGGGGGATGTCGGGGAGAAGGGGGGGATAGCCTGAAGCAGATGCTCTTTCAGGTGAGGATGCTTCTTCTATGGAATTGACAGATACGTCAGGGACTTCGTCGGGGAGCTCGATTGGGTCGAAACACTCAAAGGGCTGATTGATCGCTTCGGCGAGCGATTGTGCCGGCTCGAAGATGACTTGCCCCGGTCGCAACTCGTCAGGGGCAAAGGACCCGAGTCCATCGACGTTCACGCGTTCGCCACGGGCAAGAGTCTCTGCAATCAGGGCGAAGTATTCGCGGATGAACTGCGAGGAGGTGTCAGCCGACGCACCGGTGGCAATGGCAAGTCGCGCCACAAGATCCTGGAGTGGGAGAGTGAGATTCATTTGAGGCGACGGACAAGAAATGAGGCAGGACGGAAAGTGATTGAGACAGAGGGGGGGAGGAGAATACGCTTGCCGGAAGATCGATCGGTGATCACTGTCTCTTCTTCCTTGACAGGGACAAAGGATCCGAAAGAGGGCACAGCCACGGAGTCGAGGTCGGTGGCAGCCTGACGGATAACGTCGGTCAAAGCGTCGGCGAGACGCGACGTCTCGGCAACGGATCGTCCGATGCGCTTAGAAAGCCTTGAAGTGAATGTCGAGTTATCCATCAGTGGTGATAATGAAAGAATATCAGGCACAAAGATAATATTTTTTAGTCAACAGATGCTGAAAATCGGCAAGAAATTGCGAACTTTGCAGGGAAAAAAGCGGTGGAGTGGCGGATCAGGAGATGTCACCATCCACCCAAATGCGGGTGAGAACCAGCTGATGATCATAATATTATAAGCAGATAAAAGAAAGATATAAATCTATATGAGACTTCTATCGGAACTTCCAACAGGAGAATCGGCAATCATAGTGAAGGTGCAGGGTTACGGTGCGTTCAGAAAGAGAGTGATGGAAATGGGGTTTGTGCCCGGACAGAAAATCACAGCCGTGCTAAGCGCGCCCTTGCGGGATCCAGTCAAGTATAGGTTGATGGATTATGAGGTGTTGCTGCGCCGTAGCGAAGCTTCAATGATAGAAGTAGAACCACTGAATCCGCGTCTACATGATGCTGACGGAGACGAACACGAGGAGAAAGCTGACACTTCGGCTTTCCATCACGAAGACTCGACAATAGCAGAGAATGTGTCGGATCACATTCGCACAATTGACGTGGCGCTGATCGGAAATCCGAACTGCGGCAAAACGTCGCTCTTCAACATTGCTTCCGGAGCAAACGAGCATGTGGGGAACTACAGCGGTGTAACCGTAGACTTCAAGACCGGAACGTTCACCTACAAAAACTACCGCTTCAATCTGGTAGACCTCCCCGGCACATACTCACTATCGGCTTACTCTCCGGAGGAGCTGTACGTGAGGAGGTACCTGCGCAACAATACGCCAGACATCATTGTCAACGTGGTGGATGCGTCGAATCTTGAACGCAATCTCTATCTGACTACCGAGCTGATCGACATGGACCGCAGCATGGTGATAGCGCTCAACATGTACGACGAGCTTCAGGCTACCGGCGATTCGATCAACTTCAAGCAACTGGGTGAGATGATAGGCGTGCCGATCGTCCCAACGGTGTCGAGAACAGGAGAGGGAATCAATCGCCTGTTTGACGAAGTGATAGCCGTCTACGAAGGGAAACATTCGTCGGTGCGACATATTCACGTGAACTTGGGCAAGGAGATAGAGCCTGCGGTCAACGCACTGAAAGATATCATCAAGCGTGACCAGACGATTGAAAAGAAATTCTCGCCCCGCTATCTGGCAATCAAATATCTGGAAAAGGACACCGAAGCTACGGAAGTGCTGAAAGAGATACCATGCTACAAGGAACTTGAGGAGGAGCGAGACCGCCAGACAGCAAAATTTGAAGCCACGCATCAAGAGGATGTCACGTCGGTGATCACGGCTGAAAAATACGGGTTCATTTCGGGTGCGCTTGCGGAAGTGCTGACCCGCTCGACCAGAGCGATCGCCACCACTACGTCGATCATTGACGCATTTGTGACCAATAAGCTTTTCGGGTTCCCGCTGTTCGCGCTGATAATGCTTGCAATGTTCTGGGTGACATTCACCGTGGGCGCCTATCCTCAGGAATGGATAGAATGGGGCGTGGAGAAGATCGCCTCGCTGGTTGCCACATACATGCCTAACGGACCGCTGAAGGATCTGATCACGCAGGGTGTGATAGGCGGAGTGGGGAGCGTGATCGTGTTTCTGCCGAATATCCTGATTCTTTACTTTTTCATCTCGTTCATGGAAGATTCGGGATACATGGCACGTGCAGCCTTCATCATGGACCGAATCATGCACAAAATCGGACTGCACGGCAAATCGTTCATTCCGCTGGTGATGGGCTTCGGCTGCAACGTCCCCGCGATCATGGCAGCAAGGTCGATAGAAAGCCGTTCGTCCAGGCTTATCACCATACTGATCAATCCGTTCATGTCGTGTACGGCGCGACTGCCGATCTACGTGCTGCTTATCGGCACGTTCTTCGAGGCACATGCAGCCTTAGTGTTTTTCTGCCTATATTTCATCGGTGTAGCTGTGGCTGTGATCACCGCAAAACTGCTTCGCAAGTTCTTCTTCAAGCAGGATGAAACGCCTTTCGTGATGGAGCTACCGCCCTATCGCATTCCGACGATGAAGACGGCGATGCGCCACATGTGGTGGAAAGGGAAGCAATACCTTCAGAAGATGGGGGGTATCATCCTTGTAGGCAGCATAGTGATATGGGCTCTCAATTATTTTCCGCTACACTCCAACGATTCATCGACGCCGGAGGCTGTGGCTGAGAGAGAGACTGCGGAGGCTTCAGCTGCCACAGCCGGGTCGGATTCGGCGATCAACTTTGCAGAAGATTCCTATCTGGAAATGCTGGGCAAGGCAATCAATCCCGTGATGACGCCTCTCGGGATGAGCTGGCGCGCGACCGTTGCCGTGATAGCGGGAGTTCCGGCGAAGGAAATCGTAGTGTCGACGCTCGGAGTGCTTTATACGGGCGACGAGGAGGTGGAGGAGAGTACGCTCGGCGCCAAACTGACGTCGCCCAACCCAATCACCGGAAAGCCTGACTTCACAGCTGCGTCAGCACTTGCTTTCATGATCTTCGTGCTGCTTTACTGCCCTTGCCTGGCAACAGTGGTGGCTATCGTAAAAGAAACGGGAAGCTGGAAGTACGGAGCGTTCTCGGTTGTCTACAACACGGCGGTGGCATGGGTGGTAGCTTTCGTGGTGTACCGCGTGGCGATGTTGTTCTGAGCGGAGAGTGGAGAGTGGAGAGTTGGTTGGTCGAAAAGTCGGAAAATGTGTCCGAAATGGAATATTATAAATTAAATAGGTGTAGAGTTGTCGAAATGATTGCTAATTTTGTGCTGTAAAACATAATTTTAGAATATCTGCACATAAAAGGCGCCACCATGACCGAGGCAGGAATGGAGAGAATAAACCCTACTGCCATCATGCGGACTATCGAAACCCGTACCCTCTCATAAGCCGCCTCGTGACCAACCAAGTCCTATCTGACAAATGATAAAACAAGCACTCGAAAAAGTAATATCGGAAGACCTCGCGGAGCTATGGAAGCTCCTTGACAGCGAGGAGAAGCGCCAGGTGACGGATGCATTCGTGATTCATAACTTCAAGAAGAACGAAATCATCTATCACGAGAACGAGGAGCCGGAATATCTGTGGTGTCTGCTAAAAGGGAAGGTAAAAATCTTCAAGGATGGTATAGGAGGTCGTGCCCAGATTCTGCGTCTGATCCGTCCGGTGCAGTATTTCGGTTACCGTGCTTATTTTGCCAACGAGCCGTACGTGTCGAGTGCGTCGGCTTTCGAGCCTTCGACGTTAGGCGCCATCCCGATGGAACTTGTCTGCCGCATGATCGAGAAGAACATGAAGTTGGCGTGGTTTTTCATCCATGAACTTTCGAGGAATCTTGGGGGCAGCGACACGAAGATCGTGAATCTTACGCAAAAACATATCCGCGGACGTCTGGCTGAGGCGCTTATGGTGCTTAAGGATAATTACGGCTATGAGGATGACGGGGCGACGCTGAGAATCTATATGTCGCGTGAGGATCTTGCGAACCTTTCGAACATGACGACGGCTAACGCTATCCGCACGTTGTCGACGTTTGCGGAGGAGAAGGTGATTGTGCTTGACGGGCGCTGCATCAAGATCCTGAATGAGGCTCAGCTTAAGCGCATCAGCAAGTATGGATAAGATTTAGGGGAGAGTTAGGAGTTAGGAGTTAGGAGTTTGGGCGATTTTGGGGGAATAATCTCACGCAGAGGCGCAAAGAGCGCAGAGGTTTTTTTGAGTTAGGAGTGATAATGCTCTGGTATTTAATAATTAAAAAGACAGGAGCACAGGAGTAACAGGAGGTCGGGAGTGGAAAATGGACTCACACAAAGATGACAGAGTCGATTAAAGCAGAAGAAATAATTGTTAAATAGATAGTAGATTATTCTGACCGATACTGTGATTTTTTTTAATCGCAGAGAGGTTATTGTACTGTCCATGCACAAAAAGAGGCTGTATCATAATTGCTGGATTATGAGGAATTGAAAGGCCTGCGGGATGGGGGCGGGATTTATCTTGCTATGCAAGCGCTAAAGCGATAACGCGCCCCTACAGCTCTGAAACTTACGCGTTGTAATAAACTAAGTCAATCTAATATAATTGCAGGAATAATTAAAGGCGCTGGGTCGAATGCTGACACAGCGCCTTTAATGGTTACTTTTATAATAAAAGTCAGGGATTTGTGTTGTTATCAGGGTTGGAGGCGGGGGAGTCGTCGAGGGGACGGAAGTTGTAGCCAAAGGCGGAGTAGAGGCGGGTGAGGCGGACGAGGCTTGCGAGGAAGCGGGGGTAGTCCTTTTGGTCGGGGGATACCCACTGGAGCTCGGAGAGGGCGGCGAGGCGGGGGAGGAGCATGTACTGGACGTGGGGGAAGGTGGTGATGTATTCTGTCCAGACGTTTGCCTGCACGCCGCGGATGCGGGATGCGGCATCGGGGGTGAGGGTGGAATCGCAAGGCTCGAAGCTGTAGGTGAGGTCGAGGGGGACGAATCCGCCGATAGCAAGGGGCTCGTTGTCGCGGTCGCGGCTCTGATAGTAGTCGAAGTAGAGATATTTGGTGGGTACCATTACTACATCATGCCCGAGGGCGGCAGCCTGATTGCCACGGTCGGCTCCCTGCCATGCCATAATCATGGTCCCGGCGGGGACACCTCCGTCGATGAGTTCGTCCCAGCCCATAGCGCGGCGTCCGCGGGATGCGAGGAAGTCGATGACGTGGGCGGTGACGTGGCTCTGGAGTTTTTCGGCGGCAGAACTGCCCTTATCATCCTTTAAACCGAGCTCTTTCATCTTCGCAAGGCACTTGGGACAGTCGTTCCAGCGATCCTTAGGACATTCATCGCCGCCGAGGTGGATGACTTCGGAGGGGAAGAGGTCGATGATCTCGCTGAAAACGTCGTCGAGGAAGGCGTAGGTGGAATCATTGCCGGCACAGAGGACATCGTCGGAGATGCCCCAGCGGCGCCAGACTTCGTAGGGACCGCCGGTGCATCCGAGTTCGGGATAAACGGAGAGTGCGGCAACCATGTGTCCGGGCATGTCGATCTCGGGAATGATGGTGATGTGGCGGTCGGCAGCGTAGCGGACTATGTCGCGGATCTGCTCCTGAGTGTAGAAGCCTTCGACGGGGACGGAATCGTAGTCGGGGGTGTTGTGCCCCTGTCTCTTATCCCCATCTCCGCGCCCACGAGCCTAGGCAGGAGCTCGTATGCCGGGTTGGGCTGGAAAA